>WFTM01000001.1 GCA_015485525.1 Candidatus Zhuqueibacterota bacterium
AAGCGCAGCGAAATGCCACCTGCGCCGAAAGCTTGCGTCATATCGGGCTACCCCGGTGCCGGTGCAATCAGCGACTTTTTTGCACGCTGAAGCGTGCACTACGAACGTCTCCCACTACCTCTCGTCACACCGCTCCTGCGGTGTGACGTCCTTTTTGCCGCTCCCGCGGCATTCCACAAGCGTAGCGAAATGCCGCCTGCGCTGAACTCCCGCATTATTATCAGGCCACTCTGGCGCCGGTGCAATCAGCGATTTTTTGGCACGCTGAAGCGTGCACTACGAACGTTTTCCTCTACCACCCAGGCCGCGAGCACGAAATATACTCTCAAGCATGAAACTCAGGGCATCATGAATGAGCAATTGCGACGTTTCTTTCCTGCCTGTTACAGTGCGGACAAAAGCCTTGCAACTCAGGGGCAAATATGGTATATTCCGCAGATTTTTTTGTGCAGGCGAGGTGACTCACTGCACGGATTTTTGCACCATAAGGGTTTCATACCCTTTTTTATTTTTATCCCGTTTCAGCAGTCTTCCCGGATGTCTATTTCTCAGTCTGTACTTGCCGGGATGAGTAGTATGGCTTGACGAGCGGGTGATGAGCAGAAAAATCAGAACTTCGTGAATTGGTGATCAGCCGCGGCATCGCATACGATGTTTGCGGGCCAGGACAGTCATTTTTCTCGGCAAGGAGGATAGATGAATATTCATGAGTATCAGGGTAAGGCGTTGCTTAAGCAGTTCGGTGTTGCCGTACCCGAAGGAAAAATTGCAGAGACTCCTGAGGAAGCAGAAAAAATTGCACAGGAACTCGGAACCGATGTCGTCGTGGTCAAGGCGCAGATTCATGCCGGTGGCCGTGGCAAGGGTGGGGGAGTTAAGCTGGCAAAAGGGCCTGCAGAAGCCAAGAAAATTGCCGGTGAAATTTTGGGTATGAATCTGGTCACGCATCAGACCGGGCCGGAAGGTAAAAAAGTACGCAAGGTACTCGTCGAGCAGGGGTTGGACATTGCGCATGAGTATTACGTTGGCATCACCCTGGACCGCAGCGTTGGCCAGCTCGTGGTCATGGCGAGCACCGAGGGTGGTGTTGAAATCGAGAAAGTGGCGGAAGAAACGCCGGAAAAAATTATCAAAGAATGGATCGACCCGGTTGCCGGGCTGCGACCTGCGCAGGCCCGTGAAATCGCTTTTGCGCTGGGCCTGAGTGGCAGCGCGTTCAAAAATGCGGTCAAATTCCTCGATGCCCTGTACAAAGCCTATATGGCCAGCGATGCCTCTCTGGCGGAGATCAATCCGCTTGTTGTGACCAAAGGCGGCGATGTGCTGGCGCTGGATGCTAAAATCAATTTTGACGACAATGCGCTCTATCGCCATCCCGATTATGCCGAATGGCGCGACCTTAACGAAGAAGAGCCGCTGGAGGTCGAGGCCGGCAAGTACAATCTCAACTATATCAAGCTCGACGGAAATGTCGGCTGCATGGTCAATGGTGCTGGCCTGGCTATGGGAACGATGGATATCATCAAACTGGCAGGAGGCGAGCCGGCCAACTTCCTCGATGTTGGTGGCAGCGCCAATGCCGAGACCGTTGAAAACGGGTTCCGCATCATCCTGTCGGACCCCAACGTCAAAGCGATTTTGATCAACATCTTCGGCGGCATCGTCCGATGCGATCGTGTGGCACGCGGTGTGATCCAGGCTGCCGAGAATGTGCACATCACCGTGCCTCTCGTGGTACGCCTCGAAGGCACGAATGCAAAAGAAGCGGCCGAGCTGCTGGCAGAGTCTGGTCTTGAATTGCAGGTTGCCACCTCAATTGAAGACGCAGCTCATAAGGTCGTATCTGCTGCTGAAGCAGCCTGAACCCGCCGGGTAATGGCGGAATCCCGATGTTGAGAAAAAAGTATGATATAACCCGAACAGTTTGCAGCTCTTACGAATTCAAACCTGGATGCTGATTTTATCAGCAGGGTGCAGCCTTCCCTTTGCGGGCAGGATTTTCTCAGTTATCCTGACAAATCCTTAACGCGAAGTGCGAGTTTGTGAATCATTCGGGATAAACCTACACAGGAGGTAACCTTGAGTGTCTTGATCGATAACAATACCCGGGTTCTGGTGCAGGGTATTACTGGTGGCGAGGGTTCCTTTCATGCGAAACAGATGATGGAGTACGGAACCAATGTGGTCGCAGGCGTCACGCCGGGAAAAGGCGGGCAGAAGTTTGAAGATACAGTACCTGTTTTTAATACCGTAGCTGAGGCGGTGAAAGAGACCGGCGCCAATGCCGCGGCGATTTTTGTGCCGCCGCCATTTGCTGCAGACGCTATCATGGAAGCGGCAGCAGCCGGAATTCAGGTCATCATCACCATTACCGAAGGCATCCCGACACGGGACATGATTACTGTCAAAGCATTTCTCGACAAGCGCAATGTACACATGGTCGGCCCGAACTGTCCGGGCGTCATTTCTCCGGGCAAGTGCAAGATCGGCATCATGCCCGGTTTCATCCACAAGGAAGGCCGCGTCGGTGTCATTTCCCGCTCAGGAACGCTGACGTACGAGGCTGTTAAGCAGCTCTCTGATCTCGGTATCGGCCAGTCCACATGTATCGGTATCGGTGGTGATCCCATCATCGGCACGACCTTTACCGATGCGCTCAAGCTGTTCAACGAAGATGCAGACACAGATGCTGTGGTCATGATCGGCGAAATTGGTGGCTCTGCAGAACAGGAAGCAGCAGCGTACATTAAAGAGCACTTCAGCAAACCCGTGGTCGCGTTTATCGCCGGGCGCACGGCCCCGCCGGGACGCAGGATGGGGCATGCCGGTGCGATTATTTCCGGTGGCGGCGGAACGGCTGAAGAGAAAATGGCGGCGCTGAAAGATGCCGGCGTGCACGTATCCGAAACCCCGGCTCTGATCGGCAAAACCATGCAAAAGGCACTCGGTCTGGCGTAAAACGGCGTTTCGCGGGCAGGTGAGATTCATCGGCTTGCGGCTGATGACAGCGGTCATCGCCACAGAGTACTCCTGTTCGCATCAGCCTGCGGCAGCAAGAGGCTGTCGCAGGGCGTTTCTTGTTCTTGCCCGATAGCCCATAGCGCTAAGCACGGGTGTATCGGAGATGTTAAGCATGATTATAGTAGAATTATGAACCTTTTCAGGTTGCAGATGACACGGGAGAAGCCTGCCGGTGCGGACTTCTCCCGCTTCTTGTTCACCTGAGTTACAATGAAAAATGAGGGAGATTCATCCGTGGAAAGAACACTCGCAATTTTAAAACCTGATTGTGTGGGAGCAAAAAAAGCCGGAAAAGTTCTGGCACGTATCGAAGAAGCCGGATTTCGCGTCGTTGCCATGAAGATGGTTCGTCTCAACGCAGAAACAGCGGGGCAGTTTTACGCCGTGCATAAAGAACGGCCCTTTTACGGCGAGCTGGTCGAGTTCATGGCCAGCGATCGCTGCATCCCTTTAGTTCTTGAGAAAGAAAACGCGGTTGCGGATTTCCGCACGCTGATCGGTGCGACAGACCCTGCCGAGGCTGATGAGGGGACCATCCGCAAGGAATTTGCCACCAGCAAGGCTTTCAATATCGTACACGGTTCGGATTCGCCGGAGAATGCGAAGATCGAAATCAATTTCTTTTTCTCGGAAAAAGAACTCGTAGAAACAGCTTGATGGAAACGATTGCCAAACCCCTGCCGGAGCCTGTGCACTTGCAGGGGTTTTTCGCGCCCGGCTTTTTTTGATGGATTTTCTTGAATACTCACCTATTTTAGACAGGCAACATAGACAGGGGATAGCAGGTACCAACATCTGGATCAGGCTTGGTTAGCCGGGTTAACTGGATACGCTGAGCAGGAACAGGCAGCAGAAGTGCCTGCCAGCGCCTGCAAAAGGCATAGCCGTGGTGCCGAGTTTTTGCTTGCATTAGAGAATTTTGCATGTTAAGTTAAAGTTTCTTTTTTTCTGCATGCCGGCAAAAGTGTTTAGAGCCCCGGGATGAGGGAATCTTCGGGGCGTTTCCACAATATCCCGGCAGCGGGGCAAGGCGCCGGAATAACACCGGGTTGTTTACAACGTTTCAGCAGAACCGGATGGACGGCTCTTTTTCATCGTTTACAGGGTCATCAGGCCGAGAGAAGAGTCACCGGCCCCTAAAGCATTAATCTGCTGACAAAAAAGTTGAGGGTGTTTTCCCCCGGGGTTGTGAGTTTTTCAGTATAAATCAGGTCATCCGGCTGGTCATGAAAATCAATATTGCACAACTGGCTGAAGGGCACCACCATCTCGATTTGCGCGGGCAGCCTGCCTCTGTCGGGCTTGAAGATGGCGAGCGTTTCCGCGATGAGATCAATGTTGTCCTCGAGCTGGAGAAGATGCGCACGCGGCTGTATATCCGCCTCGAAGCGCACACGCAGGCCCATTATGTCTGCGACCGTTGCCTGGAGCCCTTTGTGGCAGCTATCGCTGAAAAGTTCAGCTTTCTCTACACCGAAGACAGCGACCTGATTTCGCCGGATGATTTCATCTATGCCTATGATGCTTCCCGGCCGGAGATCGATATCGCACCAGCGGTGAAGGAAACGATCCTGCTGGGTGTACCGATCAAGTTTTTGTGTTCAGAAGAGTGCAAAGGGCTGTGCCCGCAGTGTGGCACGAACCTGAACCAGTCCCGCTGTGCGTGCAAGACAAGCAGTGCAGACCCGCGCTGGGATGCGCTGAAGAAATTAATCAAATAATCGTCAATCCGAAATGGTCCTGCCGGACTGTTTTCAGCACCGGCAACCGGATCATGCGAAAAATTGAAGGAGAATGAATCGTGGCATTACCTAAGCGACGTGCATCGCGTCAAAGAAGAGATAAACGCCGTACGCACTGGAAAGCAAGCGCGCCCTCTGTTACAACATGCGATAACTGTCACCAGCCAAAGCTTCCCCACCGTGCCTGCCCGAACTGCGGGTACTATGCCGGTCGCTCAGTGTTTATTCCGCAAGGCGATTAGGTGCTGAATACGGGAGCCCGGAGTTCCCGGCCGGTACCGAGCCTGAGGGTGGCGCCGGCTATTAAGGCAGATGAAAAACAAGTCAGCGGTGTCCTTCCCTGAGCAGATTACGGAGCAGGAGAAAACGATCCATGAAAATTGCCATTGATGCGATGGGCGGTGACCATGCCCCGGCAGCGCTGATTGCCGGCGGTTTTGAGGCTGCCCGTTTAAGCGGAGGGCGTATTGAACTGGTTTTCGTCGGAGACGAGCAATGCATCAAGGAGGAAATAGAACGCCAGAAGAAAAATATCGGCCCGGCGCGTTATTCCATTGTTCACGCCTCACAGGTGATCGAAATGGGCGAATCACCGGGAGAGGCGCTTAAAAAAAAGCCAGACTCGTCTATCCTTGTCGCGCATAAGTTACAGAAAACAGGAGAAGTGCAGGCAACGGTCAGCGCCGGACACACCGGTGCGGCGATGGCGTCCGCTCTGTTTGTTTTGCGGCGCATACCCGGCGTGCACCGCCCGGCGATCGGTTCTTTTATCCCATCGGGTGAAGGCGTCACCCTGCTGATAGACGTCGGGGCAAATGTTGACCCCAAACCGAAAAACCTGTTGCAGTTTGCTGCCATGGGCGCCATGTTCATGTCGAAAATGATGGGCATCAGCAGCCCGAAAATCGGCTTGCTGAGCATCGGCGAGGAGCGTGGCAAGGGCAATGCTCTGGTCAAGGAGGCCCATAGCCTGCTGGATCAGTCAAATATGAATTTTATCGGTAATGTCGAGGGCCGGGATATCCTGCTCGGGGAGGCAGATGTCGTCGTCTGTGATGGCTTTGTCGGCAATATTCTGCTCAAATTTGCCGAGAGCCTGATCAAGGTTTTCGGCGGGCATTTGAAGGCGGCGATCAAGGAGCGTGTTCTTTCACAGGCTGGTGCCTTGTTGATGAAGCCGGCTTTTGACAGCGTTCGCAAAACCTGGGACTATGAGGAGTATGGCGGCGTACCGCTTTTGGGTGTCAACGGTGTTTCCATCATCGCGCATGGCCGTTCAACACCCAAGGCCATCGCCAATGCCATTCGCGAGGCAGCTCAGACGGTTGAATTCGGGGTGAATGACAGCATCAGAAAAGAACTCGAAATTCTGAGAGGGATGGAAATTGTCACAGAATAAGCCTGGAACCATGTTCCTGGGCTCTGGAAAGGCTGTTCCCGAGCGTGTTCTGACCAACCACGATCTCGAAAAAATCGTCGATACCTCTGACGAATGGATACGCGAACGGACCGGGATAGAGCGCAGGCATATCGCTGACGATAAACTGACGACCTCCGAGCTGTGCGCCCGCGCAGGTGCTGCTGCCCTGCAGGATGCCGGTATCACCGCCGACCAGCTCGACGCCATCCTCGTCGGCACAGTCACAGGGGATGCCAAATTCCCCTCCACAGCCTGCTATATTCAGGATAAACTGGGCGCAAGCAACGCTGCTGCCATGGATCTGCAGGCAGCATGCAGCGGATTTCTCTATGTCAGTACATTTGCCGACAGCCTGATCCGGACCGGCAAAGCCCGTTATGTTCTGGCCATCGGCGGCGAGCTGCTGAGCCGCATCGTTGACTGGACAGACCGGGCAACCTGTATTCTCTTCGGAGATGGCGCAGGTGCCGCAGTCTGGGGCCCCGCCGGCGACGACGGCCGTGGCATCATCGATACATTCATGAAAAGCAACGGCAAACTGACGGATCTTTTGCACATGCCGGGCGGCGGCACCAGTATTTCTATGCAGGATGCCATCAATGCACGTATGAACTATATCAAGATGCAGGGCCCGGAGGTTTTTAAAGCTGCCGTGACCTCGATGGGAGAAGCAGCGACCACGATTCTCGAAAAAAACGGCCTCACGGGTGATGACATCGACCTGCTGATTCCGCACCAGGCAAATATCCGCATCATCAAGGCCACAGCAAAACGCGTGAAAATGCCGATGGACAAGGTTTTTGTCAACGTTAACGAGTTTGGCAATACCTCTGCGGCATCCATCCCAATCGCTATTGATGAGGCGCGTAAAGCAGGCAGGCTCAAGGAAGGAGACCTGGCGCTGCTGGTCGCCTTCGGCGGCGGCTTTACCTGGGGCTCGATGCTGGTGCGTTTTTAACAGACGCAGAGCGGTATTTCTTCAAGGGCACGTACAGTAATCAAAGCATCTATCCCAAGCTCAGTTGAACCAGGATTGGTCCCGACCTTCCTTTTACAGAGTGATGATTTATACAAAAAACGGGTCGCGGGCAAAAGTATCGGGTAGTGATTTTCAGGTTATAAATTTTTCAGGCAATCCTATATGAAAGCTTTTATTTACCCCGGCCAGGCCTCACAATATGTGGGCATGGGGCAGGATCTTTTTGAAACATATACCCTGGCAAAGGAGCGCTTTGCCGAGGCCAACGAAATTCTCGGATATGATCTGACAGACTACTGCTTCAACGGCCCGGAAGAAAAGCTGAAGCAGACCTATATTACCCAGCCAGCTATATTCGTGCATAGTTGTATCGTGACGGAGTTGCTTGCCGGAAAGGGGCTTGCTGCAGATATGGCGGCAGGCCACAGCCTCGGTGAGTACTCTGCGCTGGTCGCTGCCGGCGCGCTGGCTTTTCGCGATGCTTTGCAACTGGTCAAAGTCCGTGGCCGGGCCATGCAGGAAGCCGGGGAAAAGAATCCCGGAACCATGGCCGCGATTATCGGCATGGATGACAGTGATGTCGAAGCGTTGTGCGCAAAAGCTTCGGAAGCCGGTATAGTACAGCCGGCGAATTTTAATTCACCGGGACAGATCGTCATTTCGGGCAGCGAGGCTGGTATCGCCCGCGCGGTGGAGCTGGCGCCGGAGATGGGCGCCAAACGTGCGGTACCCCTGGTGGTCGGTGGTGCGTTTCATTCACCACTCATGGCCGGGGCGCAGGATGAGCTGCGCGAGGCCATCGCAGCGGCACCTTTTCGTGACGCCCGCATCCCGGTGTATTCCAATGTTCGCGCCGAACCAGTGACCGCTGCAGCGGAAATCAGGGAGTTGCTCAATCTGCAGTTGACGCACCCTGTACGCTGGACATCCTGCATGCTGAATATGATTCGCGACGGTGCAGAAGAGTTTTATGAAGTTGGACCAGGCAAAGTGCTCACCGGTCTCGGGCGCCGCATCGACAGAAAGAAGATGCCCAAATCAGTGGATACCGTGGCGGATATCGACAACATCGGAGCCTGAGTCACGGTTACGCACACAGTACGCAAAGACGGGAAAAAACGATAATGAGTGATTTGACAGGAAAGACAGCGATCGTCACCGGCAGTTCGCGCGGCATTGGCCGGGCTATAGCGCTGGCTCTTGCTGAAGCTGGTGCCAGGGTCGCTGTGACAGCGACGACGGAACAGGGCACAGCCGGTACGGTTGAAGCCATACAGCAGGCCGGCGGAGACGCCATGGGCTTTGCCGTCAATATGAGTGATGTTGACAGCATCAAGGAGCTGATCGCTGCGGTGAAAAAGGAATGGCAGCAGATCGATATCCTGGTCAACAATGCTGGCATCACGCGTGACAATCTGCTGCTGCGGATGTCTGAGCAGGAATGGCAGGAAGTGATCGACGTCAATCTCACCGGTGCATTTCACACTATCAAGGCAGTGAGCCGGATGATGATGAAACAGCGCAGCGGTAAGATCATCAATATCACCTCGGTGGTCGGCCAGATGGGCAATGCCGGGCAGGTCAATTACAGTGCGGCCAAAGCCGGGCTTATCGGCATGACCAAAGCTGTGGCCAAGGAGCTGGCCTCGCGCAATGTGCAGGTCAACTGTGTTGCGCCGGGATATATCGAAACGGATATGACAAAAGACCTCCCCGAATCTGTACGGGAGGAGTTGTTGAATTATATTCCTGCAGGCAGAATGGGGAAGCCCGAAGAAGTGGCTGCCATGGTCGCTTTTCTCGCCAGCGGGAGCTCGGACTATATTACCGGCCAGGTGTTTAATGTGGACGGTGGCATGGTCATGTCGTAAATCATCCGGGTTATTCAATAAGTAGCGTTTTGATGCAAGGGATACCGGGATGGCTGGAAATTTCCGGTCGTGTAACCTGTAAGTTTTTAAATTTTGCAATGGTCAGACCTGGCTATATGTTTTATTTGACGGTTACATGAAGATATCTCGTTGAACATTTTTTTTCAGTTAACCCCCGCTTCCATGCGCAAAGCGCTATTTCATGAATAAAGCGGAATCAGAGTACAAAAATTCATAAACTTACTTATCCATCTTTCTGGAGGAGGTTTAACCACAATGGCACTGGAAGACAAAGTAAAAGAGATTATCATCGAACAATTGGGTGTAGATGCAAGTGAAGTTACCGATGAAGCATCTTTTATCGATGACCTTGGCGCTGATTCTCTGGATACCGTAGAGCTGGTTATGGCATTTGAAGAGGAATTCGATACGGAAATTCCGGATGAGGATGCTGAGAAGCTGATGACCGTCGGCGATGCTATCGCGTATCTGCACAAGAGAATGGGCGAAGCAAGCTGAGAACGTCAAACGATGGGTGTCCTGGCCATGTGGCAGGGCACCCTTCTCTTTTCGGCTGTTCTTCTCCATAATCGCTGTCGTCTGTTGTACTGCTTTCGCTCGCATCTGGTCGTCCCGCCGGCTCTTTTTGTCCCGGCGGGATGTTCCCATTCCATATTCACTAAAACAGACAGAATATGAATCGTGTTGTGATAACCGGCATCGGTGCAGTGACACCACTGGCACTGACTGCTGAAGAAACGTGGGCGCGCCTGGTACGCGGTGAATCCGGTGTCGCTGAAATTACACATTTCGATGCCTCGGATTTCGATACCCGCATTGCTGCACAGGTGCCTTCTTTTGATCCGGCAAATTATATGGACCGCAAGGAGGCGCGGCGGATGGACCGTTTTTGCCAGCTCGCCATGGCCGCGGCAATACAGGCGGTTGAAGATGCTGTTCTGCAACCGGAGAAACGGGATAAAGACCGGGTCGGTGTGGTAGTCAGTTCCGGCATCGGTGGCATGCTGACCTATGAAAACGAGGTACGCAAGCTCATCGAAAAAGGACCCCGCCGCGTCAGCCCCTTCTTTATTCCGATGATGATTTCCGATATCGCCGCCGGGCAGATTTCCATGCGCTTCGGCTTTCGCGGGCCGAACTACGCGACCACCTCTGCCTGTGCTTCCAGCGCCAACGCGCTTGTGGATGCTCTGCGCCTCATCCAGCATGGCGAAGCCGATGTGATCATCGCCGGTGGTGCGGAAGCCGCTGTAACGCCGCTGGGGATCGCCGGATTCAACGCCATGAAAGCCTTGTCCACGCGCAATGACGAGCCTGAGAAAGCCAGCCGGCCTTTTGATGCCGGACGCGATGGTTTTGTCATGGGCGAGGGGGCAGGTGTACTGGTGCTCGAAAGCCTGGACCATGCACAGAAGCGGGGTGCGAAAATCTACGGTGAATTTGCCGGCGCCGGCATGTCTGCTGATGCCTACCACCTGACAGCTCCGGCACCGGAAGGCGCAGGTGCGCAGATCGCCATGCGCCATGCCCTGCGCGATGCTGGTTTCTCGCCGGCCGATGTCGATCACATCAATGCCCACGGAACGTCCACGCCTGCAAACGACAAAAATGAATCCCTGGCTATTGCTGCAGTTTTTGGCGAGGCTGCCGATGCGATTCATATCAACTCGACCAAATCGATGATAGGCCACCTGCTCGGAGCCAGCGGCGCTGTGGAAGCCATTGCCGTGCTGCAGGCTATCGTCAGTGGTACAATCCATCCGACCATCAACCAGGAACAACCAGACCCTGACTGCCCGCTCAACTATACTGCCAACTCCGCGGTCGAGCGTCAGGTCGATGCCGCGTTGTCCAATTCTTTTGGCTTTGGTGGCCATAACGTCAGTCTTGCTTTCCGCCGGTTTGCCTGAGCAGCAGGCATGCCGGGCCGGCAGGCCACGCACTGAGACTCACAAACTGTATCACCTCGGATATCATGCTTCACTGGATTCAACAGTTTTTTTCGAAGAACCGTAAACAAGACTCGATTTCCCTCCCCCGGATTGATTTTGAGGCGCTCTATGCCATCCTCGGCTACCGTTTCACCAATCCGGCTCTGCTGGAGCAGGCTCTGAAGCATCGTTCCATACTGCCGGCGCTGCACCAGACACGGGTTGAATCCAACGAACGCCTCGAGCTGCTCGGCGATGCTGTTCTCGGGCTGGTCGTGACCGAGTTCCTGTTCAACAAATATCCTGATAAAGAAGAAGGCGAGCTGACAGCGATGAAATCCCTGCTGGTGAGCCGGAAAATTCTCGCCAAAATAGCGCGCACGCTGACACTGGGAGAGTTCATGCTGCTGAGCGATTCAGAAGTGAAAAGCGGCGGGCGCAACCGCATCTCGATCATTGCCGATGCCATGGAATCGGTCATCGGCGCGGTCTATCTCGATGGCGGCCTGGAAAATGCCAAATCCTTTATCGTGCGCAATATTCTCGGAGATTATCAGGCGATTCTTTCCGCAGAACAGCACCGCAATTTCAAGAGCATCCTGCTCGAATACACCCAGAGTAAAAATCTCGGCGTGCCATTTTACAGTATCTGCTCCGAGGATGGCCCTGACCACAATAAAGTTTTTACCGTCGAAGTCAAGATTCAGAACAAAATCGTCGGTCGCGGGGTCGGTAACAGCAAGAAACGCGCGGAACAGAGTGCTGCGCAGGATGCACTGGCTCAACTGGAAATTTAGAACATGGTTTTTAAAGATCAGACCGTGGAAATTCAGGCTGCCTCTGCACAGGGGAGCATGCGGTACCGAAGCCGGGTTGTGGAGGTGAATGAAGAACTCATCGCCGTGCTGGCGCATGATACGCGTAACGATGTTTTGCCTTTTCGTATCGGTGATGCTGTCGTGCTGTCCTTTGTCCGGCCGGATGCGTTTTATTCGTTGCGCACCGAGGTTGTGGATAAAAGGATCGGCCCGGAAAAGCAGCTATTGTTCCGCTGGGATGCCGCAGCGCTCGAACGCATCCAACGGCGGCAGGATTTCCGCGTTGACGTACGCCTGCAGCTCGGTATTACTTTTTTCAAGGATACGGGCGAAACCACGGCTCCGGGGGAGGAAAAGACATTTACGCGCAATCTCAGCGTCGGTGGCGTGCTCTGCCGGGTGAAAACGCCTGTGCGCGTCGCCGACCGCGTGCGGATCACCCTGCAGCTTCCGGCCGAGCCTGAACCCGTGGATGTGCTCGGCAGGGTCGTACGCGTGCGGCGCAACGATATCAACGGCAAGAGCATTCAGTTTGCCGGGCTGCACTTCGAAAATATGCCAGAGCCCTCGGGAGCGCGTTTGCGCCAGTTCCTCTTCAAAGTACAGAGCCGCTCGCTGCTGTAAAACCCGCCGGCACCGCCGAGCCGTACTGATCTCAGAAAAGAGCTGACCCTCTGCCATGGACGAAAACAGACACTACTTCACGCCTTCTGCCCCAGCCCGCACGGAATTCACGATCAAGAAAAGCCGCTTCATCGCCGATCTGCGCCCGGCTGCGGACAAGGAGACGGTCGAGTCTGCGCTGGCTGCTGTGCGCGAGGAGTTCGCCGACGCGCGCCACCATTGTTATGCCTGGAGGCTCAGCAGCGGAGCATACCGCGCTGATGACGCCGGCGAGCCGGCCGGCAGTGCCGGCAAACCGATTCTGCAGGCGCTGGAAACGCGTACCGTCTGCGACGCTGTGCTGGTTGTTACGCGTTATTTCGGGGGGATAAAACTCGGTATCGGCGGGCTGATTCGCGCGTATGGCCAGGCTGCATTTCAGGTTTTGGATGCAGCACAGCTCCGCGAAGTGAGCCCGGTGATGACATTGGAGATTTCTTTCAGTTATGATACCACCGGTACGGTACGGCAGATTCTCACCCGTTTCGATGCCGCCATCCTCGACACCGGCTTCAGCGATCGCACCAGTTTGCGCATCCGCGTGGCCGCGGCACAGGCAGATGCCTTGCGGCAGCAACTTATCGACGCTACCAGGGGAGAGATAGATTTTCGATGAACAGTGACACTCTGATCGTCTTGATCGCTTTTTTACTGTCCGGGTTGTATTCCGGGACCGAAGCTGCCATGTACAGCGTGCACCGTCTTAAAATCCTCGTGTTGCTGCGCCAGCGCGTGCATGGTGCCGCGCTGGTGGAAACCTATCTGCGCCATCCGGATCGCTATCTGAGCACCATCCTCGTCGGGAATAACTTCGCCAATATCATTTTCGGCTCGTTCATGGCGGTCGTGCTCGGCAGCTATCATTACAATGAGTTCGTCATCGCGATTATCTCCACGGCTGTCATTCTCATCTTTGCGGAAATTTTGCCCAAGGCCATGATTCGCCTGCTGGCCGAGCGTGCTGCGCTCAAACTGGTCTTCCCGTTGCGCTTTTCGGAAATCGTCTTTGCCCCGCTGATCCATCTGCTGGGCAGGGCGGCGCGTTTTTTGACCAGACGATTTCAACAGGAGGGGCCCTCGGGCAGCGGGCGGCTTTCCAAAGATGAAATCAGTTATCTCTTCCGCGAAAGCCGCGCAATCGGCCTGATCGATCTGCAGGATGAGGACATCGTGCAGAAAGTGATGCGTCTGAGCAATCTGAAACTGCATAAAATCATGGTGCCGCGCACAGAAGTCATCGCTCTGCCAGTGACTGCTACGCTGGACGAAATCGCAGATACCATCACCCGCCGGCGCATTACCCGCGTGCCCATTTATCGCGAAACTCTCGACGATATCGTTGGAATTATCGTGGCATTGGATATGTTTCAGCAATCAGCGACGGTCGAATCGCTGATCCGGACTGTGCCCTATCTTTCGGAAACCACCACAGCACTGCGGGCCTTGCGCGAACTGCAGAAAATGAACGTCAGCATGGCTGTGGTCATCGATGAATATGGCGGCACAGCGGGTATCATTACCCTTGAGGATATTTTTGAAGAGATTTTCGGTGAAATCGATGATGAACACGACGAAACCGAGCCGGCTGTTCAGGAAGTAGGCCCCGGCGTCTTCATCGTTCCGGGGCGAGAAGAGATCAGCCATCTGCAACGCGATCTTGGCCTTGAGCTGCCTGAGGGTGACTATGAAACCGTGGCCGGCTTGATAATCCACGAACTCGGCCGCATTCCGACCCAGGGGGAAAAACTCGAACTGCCCAACTGCACCCTGACCGTTCTGCATGCTTCCAGCAAGCGTATTCACAAAGTGCGCATCGCAGTACAGCATGGGGCTGTTGGACAATAAGCTGATATACCAGCACACACTATGTGGAGAGTGATATGATAACGCGGAATCGTTTTGCAATCCTGATTTTACTCGCTCACCTGTCTGTTGCAAACGCTTCAGCCCAGAGTGGTCATGCCTATCCGGTTGATGAGAAAAAGCCTCTCTTTGTCGATGAGAGCATCGGCGAAATCTATGTTTTAGCCGATGTGCAGCCAAAGGCATTTTCCGGCATGTTTAAAATGACCTCGAACTATCATGCCGTGGTCTGGAAAGAGGGCCGCGCTGCAGGTTCTGCTCTGATCGTATCCTATATCGACGATGTCGCGTTTCATGATGCACTGCTGCAGATCGGTGCAGAGCCGGGCAACAACCTCGAGATGGCAGCATGGAACGAGCGCAAAAATCCCCGGAGCGATGCGCCGGATCAGCGTATCGACGGCACGCCGGTGGAAATGCTGGTCTGGTGGCCGGGACTTGACGATCCTCTGCCCGTGGACAGCCTGTTTACTGACCCCGGCGGCCGTGGCATCGATTTGCGTTTCGGAGGCAACAAAGCCCTGATTCCTGAGTGGCGCTCCGGCTGCTTTGTCTGCCTGTACAGTTGCCCGGGAAGCAAGGTCGGCAACCGGGCCTATACGATACGGGATTACGTCAAAGGCACGACGAAATTCGAAGCCAACATGCGTCTCCTGCCGAAGAAAAAAACTCGCGCAGTGCTGATTTTTCGCCTCAAAGAATAGTGCTTTTTCAGGCTCTTCTTCGAATCGTGTGGGTTGAGGCAGGGTTTAGCATATCTACCGGCAAAGACGATTTGCAGCGGCAGTGAGGGAGACATGGACGTGCCGGATGGCGCTCTCCCCGGCCCGGCGCAGAACTTTATGGTACACTCCGAACACGGGATGAAACGTTCGTCGTGCACGGTTTTGTCCTGCCTGAAAGCCGCACGTTTTAGGATGGTGCCGGAATCTCATCTTTTCGGTATGGGGGCGCGGACTTTCGGGGGAGTCGGGCTGGTGTACTGGCGCGGGAGCGGCAACGGTGGCATCACACAGCAGGAGCGGTGTGATGAGGGGGGTAGTAGAGCCTCCCAACCCATAACGTTATTCCGCCAGAGCGACGCGGCGTACCTGGATTTCCTTTTTCTTTGCTTCAATCAAGCTCTTCACGGTTCAAAAAATTATCCGGATGATATTGAAGCTCAACAGGTAGTTAGATGGCCATCTTTTTTTGCGAAAGAACATCGAGGTAAAGCGTGCGGCTCAACCGGGCTGAATTTCTGGCCATGAACAACCCTGTGCGCCGGCTGCTGCTGCGCAGCGAGTTTCGCCGTGCCATCAGCATGCTGCACAGAGCCGGCGTCTCACTCACCGGCGCCACCGTGCTCGATGCCGGCTGCGGCTCGGGTTACTCCACCCGGTTGCTCCTGGCGCGCGAACAGCCCGGGCGCGTTATCGCGTTTGATCTCATGCCCGAGCAGTGTCGCCGGGCACGACGGGCAGCACCTGCGGCGCATGTTTTTACTGCAGACCTGCTCACCCCACCCCTTCATTTCTCCTCCTGCGATATCATTCTCTCCTTCGGACTTTTTCATCATCTGCACGACTGGCGACTGGCCCTGCGACAGTGCCACGGGCTGTTGCGTGACGGCGGTATCCTCTGGATGCAGGAGCCACACAAAGATGCCACGCGCGTGCTCAGCGCGGTTTTGCGTTTCGAATTCCCACGCGGCGGTGAGTTCTGCTGGCCGGAATTTCGTGGCTTTTTCCATACCGCAGGTTTCGAGCTGCTCGAGGAACGCATGATCTGGCTGCCGTGGTTTCGCTGTTTCCTGCTTCGGAAAGCAAAGCACTGAACGCGGTTTGCCGAGATGTAGCCGAAGTGGCAACACTTCGGGCCCACGGATTGCCGGAACTCTTGCGAGTTCCGCTACCTTCAGGCGCAATGGGCGAGAAGTAGCCGAAGTGGCAACACTTCGGGCGCGCGGGGTATCGGAA
>WFTM01000002.1 GCA_015485525.1 Candidatus Zhuqueibacterota bacterium
CAACATGGGTGCCGTGACCGTTATCGTCCATGGGATCGTTGTCATCTGCAGCGAAATCCCAGCCATACACGTCATCGACAAAACCATTGCTGTCATCGTCAACGCCATTGTTCTCCTTGCCGTTGCCGCTTTCGCCGGGATTGCGCCAGATATTGTCGCGCAAATCTTCGTGGTTATAATCGATGCCGGTATCGATGATAGCGACCAGAACATCCCGGCTGCCTGTCTGTTTATCCCACGCTTCAGGTGCATCGATGTCTGCGTCGCTGCTGTTGTTCATGCCCCAGAGGCTGTCAAAACGGGGATCATTGGGCGTTCCGCGTGGAGTGGAGGTGCGATAGATGTAATTCGGCTCGGCATAGAGCACATTCGGGTCTTTCTTGCATTCTTCCACCGCTGCATGCACTTCCACATCTTTGGTAATCCTGCACAAGTACACGCCGATTTCAGCCATATAATCGGTTTGCTGAATGCCGGCAGCAGCAAACGTCGATTGAATCTGCGCGGTTGACAGCTCATTCTTGAATTTGATCAGAAGCTGTCCGGGAACAAACTCTGGCTTATTCTGGCGGGCTGAGAGTGATGACGCAACCAAAACCAGCAGAGCCACGACCACTGTCCTGAAGAGGAAAAACCATCCTTTTTTCATGTTGAATCCTTTCGGTTACTCGATTGGAATACAGTGAGTTTGGGATTTGCGTTTTTACTCTCCATCCGCATGATTTCTGTAGCAGATCAGATGAAATTTCGGTACCGGGAGTACGGGAATGTGGTTTTGTGCCAGTCGTCGGGGGAAAATTTCGGATGCGGAACAGACGATGCCGGAGAGATTCTGGAACAGGCCGTTGCTTATGGCGGTGACTCTGCGGAAATAAGCCGACCTGTTTTATTCATAAAACAGCGTAATGCGCGAGTGCAAGTCGGAAGACTGAAAAGCATTCAACAAAATTGAAAAATATGACACTAAATAAAAAAAAATCTTTCCATGCGCAAGTGAAAATGTTATATTTGTCTTGTTACATCTCAAGACACAAGGCACGCGCCTGATAAACCTGAGTACATTCTGCGCAGGAAGCTGTTTTCGAGAGATTTCATGCGCATTTGCAAATTTTGAAAAATGGGCTGATGCAAACCTTCGGTGTGAAGTGACTCCCCCTAAACTTCTCCCACTGTTTGTATCGGCCCTTTTCTTTTGCCACTGCCGTCACACAGAAAGCACACTGCAATGGCACAACTCACAGATGGCCGGCTCTGCTTATCCTGCTTCTCTCAGCTTCAGGCGGAAGCACGGGTGGTTTTTGGTTGAACAGCAAAGGCGCAAAGAAAGCGGAGCTGTAGTAAAATTATTGCCGGCATTTTCTGCGAGGTGACTCTGTTTTTTCTGCCATCGACTTTTCATATCTGCGAAGATCACCTTGTTTCCTCCGGCACACTGCCATGCATCCGCCTGCGATGGAAGATTTTCGTTTTTTCTGACTATGGATACATCCTGCGATGGGTAACCGAGCAAAACTCAAACGCTACGCCGAGCTGGCGACTTTTCCGAATGTTTACCTGCAGCCACAGGCGCTGCGCGGGCAGTGGCATGCCCGTTGTTTCGGTAATGAGCACCCCATCACACTCGAGCTCGGGTGTGGCCGGGGGGAATATACCCGTACTCTCGCTCTGATGCAGCCGCAGCATAATTTCATCGGCGTGGATATCAAGGGGGGCAGGCTGTGGCAGGCGGCGCGCAGTGCCCTGGACAGAGGACAGAAAAACGTCGCTTTTGCACGCTTTCGCATCGAATTCATCCCGGATGTTTTTGCCGGGCAGGAGATCGAGGAAATCTGGATCACATTTCCCGACCCGTTTCCGAAAAACAGCAGAGGCACGCGCAGGCTGACTGCGCCTCATTTCATCGAAAAATACCGCCGTATCCTCAAACCGGGCGGGCTGGTACACCTCAAGACCGACTCAGATCTGCTGTTTGAATTTACCCTTGCGACGGTTAAACAATGCGCGCACTCCCTGCATCACGCTGTTCCAGACCTCTACAAATGGCCGATCAGTGACCCGAGGCTGACGGTTCAGACACGATTTGAGCAGCAGCATCTCGCAGAGGGCCGCACGATCAAATATATCTGCTTCACACCCTGATACGCTCCCGTCTCATGCGGGCCGGCCTGCTGATAAAAACACGTTCTCCCTACGACCGCACCTTCTCCTCATGGCCACCTGATCAACCCCATACCGCTGCACACATCTGCGACGTTCAGGCACGATAAATCGTGCACTATAAACATTTTTGTCCTGAGTTCGGAGTGCACATCGACGTTCCGCGCAGGGTCGGAGAATAGCCACTCCGTATGTGCACTGCCCCAAAACTGTTCCTGTCGCTGCGACTGCACATCTTCCTCATGACCACCCGGCCCACTGCATACATCTGTCATTAGGATCAAAAAAATCGGGAAATCTCTTTGACATTATTGTCTAATGGTGAAAGAGACTCTCCCGCCTCGCCGATCATTGCACTACACCGCTCGAAAGAGTCATTTCTCCACGAGCTGCTCACCCAAACAAATCACATCACACAAGCCACGCGCAGTCATCCGGAACGATCCGAGATGTGCGCAAAATTCACTCGACAATGGAGGTCTGAGATGAAAAACACAAGAACCGAGTCCCGTACCCTGTCCCTGAAAACCGCCGGACGCCAAACCAAAGCATTCCGCAAAGCATTTCCGGAAGCAACGAAAGCATTCTACTTCGGACGCAATGCCATCGAAACCCTGCTCGCCCATCCGGATGCAACTGGCGTACGCTATTATCATGGACTCGATGCCCGGCAACACGAGCACATGATTCTCGTGGCAGTCGATGCCATGGGCAACGACATCATCAACGGCGACATCTTCCAGCGTGCTTTCCCCTGTCCGCCTTTCTGTGCGGATTACAACGTGCTGAACAGCGCTTCCGTGCTCACCATGAAGCGCAAAAAAGCAGACCGCGCCTTCACCGGCATGGAAGATCACTCCTTCACCCTCGCCGAAGCAGCAGACCTGACCAGCCGCTTTCAGTCAACTAAGACAGAACGCATGGCCGGCGGTTTTCTCGCCAAGGAAGAGATCGAATATACCCTGGCCCAGGCTGGCGCTGTCGGGATTCGCTTTTACAACACCCTTGACCAGGACAACAACCAGGGGATGCTCATCGTAGCAGCAACCTCTGACATGAATGACGTGCTCACTGCTGAGCTGAACTGCACCCTGAGCGCCCCCGCTGCCCTGTGTGGCGAGGAAAACCCGCTCAACGCTACCGCCGCAGTCCATGTGCGCTGAGTAACCGGTTAGATGACAGACTGCACGGGCACATCGTGCTCTTGCATAAAACCCCGCTGAATAGCCAGCGGGGTTTTTCTTTTCCTCCTTGTTCAGCATGCTACAGAAAAATCATCATCTCAACACTGCAAACACTTGTTTTCCCGCCCTTATCTTCTTAACTTTATCATCTTTTCCATGCGGTTTCTGACACCATCAGAATGGCTTGCAGAAGATAGCGCAATCTTTCTGCACATTCGGCAAATCTGAGGGAGTTGAGGTATTCCCTGGAGCATCATACTGTTTCGGATGCACCAGGGCGAGAGTTTTTTCGTCATTTGATGCGCAGCCAGGCCGATGAAGCAGTTACAGGCGTCTTCATCTGGTTATCCACTAAACTCAGCACGGTTGCATCTTTTCCGCCGGACCGTCTGGCAACAGCACATGCCTGCACCAGGCACGTGCCCGAAAAGATGAGACCCCGGCACTGCGCTTCGCCTGGCCGGAATGACACATGCCGGTATCTGAGCCAGGCCCGGTTGGCTGAGTTAACTGGATACCCGGAGCTCTTCGTTATAACTCCTTGATAAGCTAAATTTTTGCAAAAGTTCATGACTCTTTCTGGTTATAAAATCCTGATATACCTCTACCTCACGCTTCACACACTGCCGGTTCTGTTTGGTCTGTGGTATTTCAAGAGGTTGGATGCCTTTCTGCGCCTGTTTCTCTACTATTTGTTCATTTCCCTGGCCAGCGATCTGTACGCTATCCTCAACCGGGGTTCAGAAACGTGGCTGTTCCATTTTTATACCCTGTTCGAATTCACTTATTTGACTCTGCTGCTGGCGACGGTTCTGGAGTCTCGCAAAGCCTTTCGCTACACGCTTTTGGGCATCGTGATATTTGCCGCGATCTGGCTCTCTAGTAAATTTACCATAGAGCCCTTTGATAAGGTCGATTCTTACACATCATCTCTATCTTTTGTCACGCTTGCTGTATATGCGCTTTTCGTGATCTACAAACTTGTGCTGCATCCAAAGGGTTGGATTATTTATGATGCTCGTTTCTGGGTGAGTGGCGGTATCTTGCTTTACGGTTTCACAACGATCTTCACTTTTCCGCTTTTTGAGTATTTCTTCATGCTGTCGTGGAGTTTCCACACTGTATCCAGTATACTCGCCAATCTTTTTTATTTGGGAGGTTTCCTATCGGTACGCCGGAACTTTACTGGTGGTTAGTCATGCTCGGCGGCAGCTTTTCGCTGCTGCTGGTTGTCGCATTGCTGCTGATCGTGGTCATCAGTAATAAACGCGTGATGCAGGAAAAAGACTTTGTCAGCGGTATCGTGCAGACATCGACAGCGCTGATCTTCGTCATCAATGAGCGCGGCTTTATCATCCGCTGCAACCCTGCGTTGACGCGTCTGTGTGGCCGGAGCGAGGATGAACTCACCGGTTCCCTGCTCCTGGAAGCAGACATTTTCCCGGACAGAGAGAAAACCTCCCGGCTCATCCTCAATGACTGGCCGGCAGAAAAATCCTCCCATGATTTTGAGCTCAATGTCAAAAACAAAAATGGTGACATCTTCCACGTTTCCTGGTCGATAACAACACTGGTCCGGCCGGAGCACAAGGATAAACTTCTGATCTGCACCGGCATCGACATCACAGAGCGCAAACAGGCTGTTCTGGCTCTGGCTGGTGAAAAGGAGCGCCTTGCCGTCACCATCGCCAGCCTGCACGAAGGCGTGATCACGACAGACATCGAAGGACGGATCGCCCTCTTCAACCACAGCGCTGAAATCATCACCGGCAGGCGTTACGAGGAGGTGACAGGCCAGGCAATCGATAAAGTGATCACACTATACGAGCGCCGCAAAAGAACCCCCATCCGCAATCTGCTTTCCGCTCTGCAAAAGCAGAAGGGCGACACATCGCCTGACCTGCAGGCCATTTTACTCGACGCCGAGGACAAGGAAAAACTGATCGAAGGTAACGCTTCGGCAATCCGGGACAGCTCGGGTCAAACGATCGGCTATGTCATCATCCTGCACGACATCAGTGAGCGCGAGCACCTGGAACAGGAACTGCTCAAAGCCACGAAACTGGAGTCACTGGGTGTGCTTGCCGGCGGCATCGCGCATGATTTCAACAACATCCTGACCGCAATCATCGGCAACCTGTCGCTGGCGAAATCCTGTATTCACGACGCCAACGAGCTGTATGAAATTATCGAGGACATCGAAGCAGCTTCGACGCGGGCGAAAGGCCTGACAGCACAACTGCGGACATTCGCCAAGGGTGGTGCTCCGGTTCGGCGCACGGCGTCTATCGCTGAACTCGTGCAGGAAGTGTGCAGTTTTACTCTGCGCGGGTCTAATATCAAGGCTGAAATCAACATCCAGAAAGACCTGCACTATGTCGAGATCGATACCGGGCAAATACACCAGGTGATCAACAACCTGGTCATCAACGCCATGCAGGCCATGCCGGATGGTGGCAACCTGGAAATCAGTTGCGTCAACATCTCTTTTTCCGAACCGAACAGCTACACCCTGCCTGCAGGCGAGTACGTCAGTCTGCGTATCCGAGATCACGGCGTCGGCATCTCAGAAGAACATCTCAGCCGGATTTTCGATCCCTATTTTACGACCAAACAGACCGGCAGCGGCCTTGGGCTGGCAACATCGTATTCGATCATCAAGAAACACGACGGGCACATCGTCTGCACTTCCAAACCCGGCGAGGGGACGACGTTCACCATCTACCTGCCGGCAAGCAGTCATAAGATTAGCTCTTCGCTCAACGAAAGCGAAACCCTGAAAACCGGCAGCGGCTCCCTGCTGATCATGGACGACGAAGAGATCATCCGGAAGATAATCGCTAAAATGGTCAACAAGCTCGGTTATGACTGCACCGTCGTCAAGGATGGCTATGAAGCGCTGGCCGCCTACAAAAAGGCCTTTAAAGACGGCACACCCTTCGATGCCGTCATCCTGGACATGACCATTCCGGGCAGCATGGGCGGCAAAGAAACCATGCGACAACTGCTCGAGTTCAATCCTGACATCAAAGCGATAGTATCCAGCGGTTACCACAATGATCCCATTCTCGCCGAATATGAGAAGCACGGATTTATCGCAACCGTGCCCAAGCCATACAAAATCAACGACCTCAGCCGCGTACTGCACGAGGTCATTCACGCCAAAAAGAATGGCGAGCAAGCCTCCTCATAAACCCCCTGTTTGTGCCGGCCTGCGGGCCCCGAAAACCGGGTACTCTTCCGATCCATGACCTGACAACTCCATCGCTACCCGATCATCCCGACACTGTCCCGCTGTGATTGGAAACAGCAAGGCGGCCTCACGAGTTTTCTCCCTTTAACTGCGAATGCAAAACAAGCCCAGCCGAATATTGCAAAAGTTTCTTGTACCATTAATGGATTATTTTTCTTACTATATCCAGATTTATTCATAACCCGAGAAGCCAGATATCCATCAGAACATTTTTCATCATAAGATGATAATTATCTGTGAATTATGAGGGCATCCAGTTAACTCAGCTAAGCGAGGTTGGGGTAGATATCAGGAGTAATGCAAAACGTTTGTCGTGCACGATTTATCGTACCCGGAAGCCGCTAATTTTTCGGCACGGCCCGGCAAGGTGCACTCGCTCGGAGCTGGCGCCAGCTCGCTGCGCTTATGCCATGCCGCGGGAGCGGCGGCAGGGGCGTCACACCGCAGGAGCGGTGTGACGAGAGGAGAGACCGGGAGTAATGCAAAACGTTTGTCGTGCACGGTTTATCGTACCCGGAAGCCGCTAATTTTTCGGCACGGCCCGGCAAGGTGCACTCGCTCGGAGAAGGCGCCAGCTCGCTGCGCTTGTGAACTGCCGCGGGAGCGGCGACCGGGGCGTCACACCGCAGGAGCGGTGTGACGAGAGGAGAGAGGAGGCTCCATTATACCTCACTCAAAGCACGCAACTGCCGGTGAGAGCCGCCTTTTCGTAAGATTAAAATAAAGACAACCGCATCGATACACCCTGGTGACCAGGGTGTATATTCTCGAATTTTCACCCCTAAGCTCAGGAGTACAGCATGGGCAATCCCAACAAAAACCTTTTCGGAGCACGCAGGACGTTCTCCGGCAAGATGGTTCTCTATGATCTTTCCAGGCTGGAAAAAGAAGGCATCGCCTCGGTTTCCCGCCTGCCGTTTTCAGTCAAAGTTCTGTTAGAATCCCTGTTGCGCAACTGCGACGACGACATCGTCCGGCGCGAGGATGTGGAAAAGCTGGCCCGCTGGGACGGTAAAGGCGCACAGGTCGAAATTCCTTTTAATCCCGCCCGTGTGGTTTTGCAGGATTTTACCGGCGTGCCGGCTCTGGTGGATCTTGCTGCCATGCGTTCGGCGATGAAAAAACTGGGGGGGGATCCCCGAAAAATCGAGCCGCTGATTCCGGCTGAGCTGGTCGTGGACCACTCGGTACAGGTCGATACATTTGCCCGCCCGGATGCGCTGCAGCGCAATATGCAGATCGAATTTCAGCGCAACCGCGAGCGCTATGAGTTTCTCAAATGGGGCCAGCAGGCCTTTGATACCTTCCGGGTGGTGCCGCCGGGTGTCGGCATCGTGCACCAGGTGAACCTCGAATATCTCGCGCGCGGTGTTCTCACAGCGCCTGACGGAGAAGAGCAGGTCGTGTATCCCGACAGCCTGGTGGGAACCGACTCGCACACCACGATGATCAACGGTCTCGGCATAGTCGGCTGGGGAGTCGGCGGCATCGAGGCCGAAGCTGTGATGCTCGGCCAGCCGATCTACATGCTGGCACCGCAGGTCGTCGGGTTCCGCATCACCGGCGAGTTGCAGGAAGGCGCCACGGCGACGGACATTGCCCTGACGGTGACGCAGATGCTGCGTGAAAAGGGCGTGGTCGGCAAATTCGTCGAATATTATGGCCCGGGCATCCGGCACATGTCGCTGCCGGACAGGGCGACCATCGCCAACATGTCGCCGGAGTATGGCGCAACCATGGGCTTCTTCCCCATCGACGATGAATCGCTCAACTATTTCCGCCGTACCGGCCGCTCGGAAGAGCTGGTGCAGCTCATCGAACGCTACACCAAAGAGCAGGGTCTGTTCCACACCGAGGACAGCCCCGAACCGATCTTCAGCGACAGCATCGAGCTCGACCTCAGCACTGTCGAGCCCAGCCTTGCGGGGCCCAAACGCCCGCAGGACCGCATCAGCGTGCCGATGATGAAAAAAGCGTTCAAAGAGACTCTGCAAGCCCCCACAGACAAGCGTGGTTTTGACCTGCACGGCGAGGCGCTGCACCGTACGGCCACGGTGGAAAATAATAACGGTGGTCTCGAAATCAGCCACGGTTCTGTGGTCATCGCTGCCATCACCAGTTGCACAAACACCAGCAACCCTTCGGTGCTTCTCGGAGCAGGTATTTTGGCTAAAAAAGCGGTCGAACGCGGTTTGCGCGTTCCGGGCTATGTCAAAACCAGCCTGGCGCCGGGTTCGCGCGTGGTCACTGAATATCTGCAGCAGTCCGGCCTCACGCCCTACCTCGACCAGCTCGGTTTTAATACCGTCGGCTACGGCTGCACAACATGTATCGGCAACAGCGGGCCGCTGCCCGAAGAGGTTGCCCGAGCTGTGCAGCAGGCTGATATCGTCGCAGCTTCTGTGCTGAGCGGGAACAGGAACTTCGAAGGCCGCGTCAATCCACTGGTCAAGGCCAACTATCTGGCCTCGCCACCGCTGGTGGTTGCCTTTGCCCTTGCCGGGCGGGTAGATATCGATCTCGCCAACGAACCGCTGGGCACCGATAAAGATGGTAAAGAGGTGTATCTCAAGGATATCTGGCCTACGTCAGAGGAAATAGCCGAGGTCATGGACAGGGCCATCGATCCGGAAAATTTCAAGCGCATGTACAGCGACGTCAATGCCTTCAGCCCGGAATGGCAAGAAATCGAAGTCTCCGGCGGCGCCCTGTATGCATGGCAGGCGAGTTCGACCTATATTCAGGAACCGCCTTTTTTCGAAAATCTCAGTCCGGAACCGGGACCGATCCGCTCTATCGCCGGTGCACGTGTGCTGGCGCTTCTCGGCGATTCGATCACCACGGATCATATTTCACCGGCCGGCGCCATCCCCAAAGACAGTCCGGCAGCGCGCTACCTGCGCGAGCACGGCGTTGAGCCGAAAGACTTCAACTCCTTTGGTTCGCGCCGTGGCAATGACCGAGTCATGGTGCGCGGCACCTTCGGCAACATCCGGCTGCGCAACAAACTCGCGCCCGGGACTGAAGGCGGCTATACACGCCACCTCCCCGATGGCGAGCAAATGAGCATTTTCGATGCTGCGATGAAATATAAAGAAGAAGGTGTGCCGCTGATCGTTCTCGCGGGCAAGGAATATGGCACCGGAAGCTCGCGGGATTGGGCTGCCAAAGGCACATTTCTGCTCGGCGTGCGCGCTGTCCTGGCAGAAAGCTTCGAGCGCATCCACCGCAGCAACCTGGTTGGCATGGGGGTCCTGCCTCTGCAATTCAAGGAAGGCGAGTCGGTCGCTTCGCTCGGCCTGAGTGGAGAGGAAAAATTCTCTATCGCGCTTTCCGATGATCTGCAACCTCTGCAGGACGTCGAGGTGACGGCAGAAAGCGATGATGGCACGAAAAAATCCTTCCGTGCCCTGGTTCGTATCGACACCCCCGTGGAAATCACCTATTATCGCAACGGTGGAATTTTGCAAACCGTTCTTCGCAACATGCTCAAAAATAAATAAACGGGCCAAACAGCCCGGCAACAGTCATACAGCGTCCGGTATCATGCCGGGCGCTTTTTTTATATCCTGATTTAACCCCAAATGCGCCCTTTACGCAAGGCTGGTCAGGCGTATGCTCCGCGCACGGGTCCGGCGCCGGCGCAGCACCTATAGCAGAGAATCTACAACGCATGTCGGTCGAAAAGGGTTGCTTTTTCGCATGGTTTACCACATTTTAGCCTGAAAATCGGTCTGATAAACTTATCCTGGTCTGTTCACCAATAAACGCTCGTGCAATATGCGCGGGCTCATCCGGATGACAAGCAACGGAATCATCATACATGCTCTATAGCCTGCACCGTTTTCTCGACCAAATCATCGACTACGCCGGTATTTTCCCGCCTGCGCGCCTGCGCATCGAAGAGGCGATCAGCAACTATGCATCGTATCGCAGCGGTGAGGATGCCTGGATGCTCGGCCGTTTCATCTGCCCGGCGATCCGCCTGCCGGAACTGACCCTGTATCACAGCGAGCTGTTTCACCAGAACCCGCCTTTTGCCTTTGCTGTACTGGGCAGCGGTGGCAGAACGATCGAGGAGTTTCTTGCCAAACTGCGCCTGGACATGGATTTCGTCAGCAAATTCCAGCACAACAACGGCCGCAGTGTGCTCGTCGATGTGCTGGAGATGGCGCTGCCGGAAGAAGTGCTCGCCGAGTGTGATGATGGTGTGATTTTCGATCTGATCAAAGTCGTCCACGGCTACAGCAAATTTGCCGGGCCGCTGCGCTACACGCCCTTTTTCGAAGGATACCAGGCACGCAATGCCGAGGCCAGCATTGACAGCGTCGTGCAGGGGATAAAACGGTTCCGGGAGTACGTGCAGGAAACAGATGAGCTGCCTGCATTGCTGCCTGGCTATAAACTCCGCTGCGGCGGCTCGAGCCCCGGTGCCATCCCTTCCGTGGCGACGCTGGCGCATGCCCTGCTCGCCTGTCGCAAGGCCGGCATCCCGATCAAATTCAACGCTGGTCTGGATCAGCCCCTACGCTCTTTTGACAAGACACAGGGCACCCATGTGCACGGTTTTTTCAACGTTTTCGGCGCAGCCATTCTGCTCTGGACGCATGATCTCGAAAAAGAACAACTCGAGGAAATCCTGGCAGACGAAAACCCGGCTCATTTTCGTTTTGATGAAGACCATTTTTCCTGGAACTCCCTTTCTGCCGACTGCGATGAAATCTATGCAGCCCGTGAAGCTCTGGCCATCTCTTTCGGAAGCTGCCGTTTCGATGAGCCGGTGCGGGCCCTGCGTGCGCTTGGCTACCTGGCCTGATGAGGCGGTGTTTTTCCTGTCGAAAGAAATGCACAGTCGCGGACTCATGACCGATCACTTTTCACGTGCTTTCCTCATGAAGCGCAGCCGGAAGTGTACGGTAATGAGTGATGCGGAAACACCGCATCATTTTCGCAACAAAGATACAAGGAGGAGAAACAATGAAGAAGAACGTAGGCTCAACTGACCGGATGATTCGTCTGATTGCAGGCGTAATTCTGCTCGGCGCAGGCTACTACTACCAGAACTGGTGGGGTGCACTGGGTCTCATCCCGCTGCTCACCGGTTTGCTCAACTGGTGTCCTGCCTATAATCTGTTTGGCATCAACACGAACAAAGAAAAAGCGAGCTGAGCCGTTCGCTGACTGAAGGCTGGCCTGTGCCAGCCTTTTTTTGTTTTTCACCTGCATGCACTGAAAACCTCAAGACACCACAAGCATATTTCGGACACAGCGCTAAGGCCCGAGTATCGCAAACAGGCAGAAGAATCAGGATGACTGTTGAATATTTTCATTTCAGGTTACGTCAATTTTTTGTAAGATTTTTCGATTTTCCAGAGTATCTTCACACCGGCTCAAACACAACATCCGTAACGGTCAACCCTGAGCCCGCCAACCTCTGAATGACGAAAGGCCTGCAATGAACAGTACCACGGATCCGGGTTTGCTCTCGTTTATTCCGGTGGCACCCGGCTCGGACTTTCCCATACAAAACCTGCCCTGGGGTGTTTTCCACCGCAGGGATGCTCCACATCCGCGCGTGGGGGTAGCAATTGGCGCATTCGTGCTCGACCTCGCTGTACTCGAAGAAAAAGGCTTTTTCAGCGCCATCCTTCCGCGTGTAACCGGCATCTTCGATCAGGCATCCTTGAATAAATTCATGGCCATGGGCCCGGACACATGGCGCACCGTCCGGGCGGAAGTCAGCCGCTTGCTCCGCCACGACACGCCCGACCTGCGCGATAATGCGGAACTGCGCGCGCGCTGCCTGCTGCCGGCCAGGGAGGTGACCATGCTGCTGCCGGTTGAAATTGGAGACTATACGGATTTTTATTCATCAAAAGAGCATGCTGTCAACGTCGGCACAATGTTCCGTGGCCCGGAAAATGCCCTGATGCCGAACTGGCTGCACCTGCCTGTCGGCTACCATGGCCGGGCCAGCTCAGTGGTTCTGAGCGGCACGCCGGTGCGCAGGCCCATGGGGCAAACGCGCCCGGATGAGAACCAGCCGCCTGTTTTTGGCCCCAGCCGCCTGGTGGATTTTGAACTGGAAATGGGATATTTCATCGGCCCCGGCAACGAGCTTGGCTCTCCCATAACCATCGACCGGGCGCATGAGCATATTTTCGGTATGGTGCTCGTGAACGACTGGAGCGCGCGGGATATCCAGAAATGGGAGTATGTTCCCCTCGGGCCTTTTCTGGCGAAAAACTTCGCGACTACGATCTCACCCTGGGTGGTATCTCTCGACGCGCTGGAGCCGTTCCGCTGTTCAGGGCCGGCACAGGAGCCCGAACCTCTGCCCTATCTGCGCAGCTCGGGAGACAGGGCCTATGACATCGCGCTGGAAGTCTGCCTGCAACCCGGGGATGGAGCGGCTGAGCGCATCTGTCTGTCCAATTTCAAATACATGTACTGGAACATCGCCCAGCACGTGGCACACCACACCGTGACCGGCTGCAACCTGCGCACGGGCGACCTGCTCGCTTCCGGCACCATCAGCGGCCCGACGCCCGACAGCTACGGCAGCATGCTGGAGCTCGCCTGGCGCGGTACAAAGCCCATCGAACTGGCTGGCGGCCAAAAACGCAGCTTTTTAGAAGATGGCGATACGGTGATCATGCGCGGCTGGTGTGAAAAAGACGGCCTGCGCATCGGTTTTGGCGAGGCCAGCGGCACACTGCTGCCAGCCGGAGAAACAGGCGCCTGAAGAACGACACTGCATAACCGGGGTTATCCGTGAAAATCGACCGGCTTTTGGCCATCATCATCTATCTACTCAATCGCGATCTGGCCAGTGCGCGCGAACTGGCTGAACATTTCGAGGTCTCGATCCGCACCATCCAGCGGGATATCGATACCCTGTGCCTCGCCGGCATTCCCGTCGTGTCTGTGCAGGGCGCGCAGGGCGGCTATGGCATCGTCGATGCCTATAAGCTCGATCGCCAGCTCATGGATACGGATGATCTATTTTTTATTCTCTCGTCTCTGGAAAGCCTGGGCACAGCGCTGAAAAGCAAACATCTCAGCGGCACGGTGGAAAAAATTCGCGCGCTGGTCAGCACCCATCAGGCGCAGGAGATCAACCAGCGACGCGAACAGCTATTCATCGATTTCAGCGCACTGGGAGTCGGTTCAAAGCGGCAGGAGCTGTTTTTCCTGCTCGAAAATGCTATTGAAAACCAAAGGCTGGTACAGTTCACTTATGCAAACTCCAGACTGCAGGTTGCCACGCGTATCGTCGAACCCATGACCATTGTTTTCAAATGGTTTTCGTGGTATCTCTTCGCCTACTGCCGCCTGCGCGGGGATTACCGTCTCTTCCGGCTTTCGCGCATGCGCGAGGTAGCCATACTGGAGGAGAAATTCGCACGCAAAGAAAAGAGCTTCGCCGAATACAACGACGAAGCATCCTCGGCTGCCCGGAGCAAAACTCCGGCGCTGCTGCTGAAATTCGATCCATCAGTGCGCGTCATGGTCGAAGACGCATTCGGCCGGGCGGATGTCCACACGGCTGAAGACGGCTCTCTGCTTCTCCGCCTGAATTATCCTGAAAACGAATGGCTGTACGGAATGATTCTGAGCTACGGAGATAAAGTTGAGGTCATCGAACCGGCGCATATTCGGGAAATCATACTGCAGAAAAGCGAAAAAATTGTCCAAAAATACCGCAGCGGCTGATTTATGACACAATGCTGTCGTATATCAGGGGTTATGTTGTGCCCGAAGCCGGAACACGTGATTCCGGCATCTGTCACTCATAACCCAATCAGAAGGAGTTATCATGGACAAGTTCTGTTTATCCTGCGCTGCGCCGTTGAATAATCCGGCATTCAAATCGGCCTCGGATGTGTACTGCAAATACTGCTCGGATGAAAACGGGCAACTCAAATCCCGTGAGGAGGTCCAGGCAGCTATTGCACACTGGTTCGAAAGCTGGCACCCGGATATCGATCCACAAAAGGCTTCAGAGCGCGCCGGGCACTTCATGAAAGCAATGCCCGCCTGGGCCTGAGTTCCCGCATTCAGAAGAGAGCCGGTTCCCAGCATCGGGAGCCGGCCTTATCTGCAACCAGAGACGGCCGCCATCATCACCGGCCGGCAATTAATGCGCGTGCACTCACTTCATCCGGGAGGCTGAACATGAAAACCGATTTTACCGCACTGATCACAAAACACCAGGAAGCGCTGGCACAGGCGGCTTCCGCCAGAACAAAGCAGTGGTGGGAGAGCTATCTGAAAGGAGTCATCCCGTTCAGGGGAGTCGGCATTCCGCAGAACCGCGAACTTCTGGCACACTGGCGCACGGCAAACCAGATCGACACCTGGCCGGTGGAACAGCAGTTTGAGCTGGCGCTGGCATTTTTCGAGCAGCCGTTCGCAGAAGACAAGCTCGCGGGAATTCTGTACATTCAAAATTATCTTTATGACAAACTCCCATGGGATGCCCAGCTCGAGAAATACGATACTGTTTACCAGCGAAAGCTGATTTTCGACTGGAATATCTGCGACTGGTTTTGCGTCCGCGTTCTGGGAGCGCTGATCAAAAAACACGGTATTGAATGTGCCCGTGCCATTGCCGGCTGGAGAGATGCCGGATATGTGTGGCAGGCACGATCATCCCTTGTCCCGTTCGTCAACCTGGCTGCAGAGCGCGATTTCCGGCCATTCATAGAGGCGGCAAGTATCGCTCTCATCAAACGGGAAGAGCGGTTCGCCAAAACAGCGGTCGGCTGGATTTTACGTGAAATTTTTAAACACGATGCCCCCTTCGTGTTTTCATTCATCGACACGCATCTGGCATCATTTTCGAAAGAGAGCCTGACCAATGCGTTGAAATACTGCGACCCGGACACACGCAAAACGTATCAGCAGGCCCTGAGAGCGCAAAGAGCTGCCTCCTCCGCATCGGCCGGCAGCAGCTTCTGACTGTCGTGTGGGTGCGGGGATACTTCGGCCGGGGGTTAGGCAAACCGAGGCAGGAGATCAGCCGGTAATAAACTTCCGGGGCCAGGGCTGGCCGAACGATCATTGCAACGCTACGTGTGCTTCAGCCGTCTTTGGCGGGACTTACGATTGCGACATCCGTTTTCACCGCGAGCTATCGCGGGCTGTTTTCAACCATCCATCTGGGATATTTAACGAGACGAGACGATCCATGCCACTGACCAAACGCATACACACGATTCTCCGCCTCGAGCTACGACCGATGTTCAGCATCGCCTGGCCGGTTATTCTCGCCGAAATCGGCTGGATCATGATGGGCGTAGTCGATACCATCATGGTGGGCCGGGTCAGCCCGGAAGCAATCGGCGCCGTCGGTCTCGGCAGCACGGTGTTCGCGTTCTTCATTCTCTTCGGCATGGGTGTCTTGCTCGGCCTCGATTTCCTCGTTTCCTATGCCTATGGCGCCGGCAACCTGCGCGACTGCAAAGAGAATTTCATCCAGGGGTTATATATCGCGGCAGGGCTGGGGTTGGGCGTTTTTCTGCTCTTCCGCCTGTTCATCCACATCCTGCCGGCGATCGGCATTCAGCCCGAGGTCGAACGGCTGACCATCGACTATCTCTACCCCAAATCATGGGCTATTCTGCCGTTGATGCTGTTTTTTGCCCTGCGCCGTTATCTGCAGGCGCTGCATATTGTCAAGCCGGTTACTGTCGTTCTGCTCACTGCCAACGGAATCAATATTTTCATCAACTGGCTGCTGATCTTCGGCAAACTCGGTGCACCGGAGCTGGGCTCCACCGGCGCGGCGTACGGAACTCTGTTCTCCATGATCTACATGTTCCTGTTCCTGTCCGTTGTGGTCGTGCGCGTCGATCGCCGGCTGTTCCGCGATCTGGAACAGGTCTCCCTGCGCCTCAACATGCCGCGCGTCGTCAAAATATTCCGGCTCGGCCTGCCTGCGGCTTTTCAAATTCTGCTCGAAGTCGGTGCTTTTGCCGTCGTCACCCTCCTGGCCGGCAAGCTCAGCGCGCTCGCCCTTGCCGCACACCAGATCAGCCTGCGACTGGCGAGTTTCACCTTCATGGTTCCCCTCGGAATGTCTTCGGCAGCGGCTGTACGGGTCGGTCAGGCGTTGGGCAAAAAGGATAACCCCGGCGCCATCCGCTCCGGCTGGACAGCGCTTTTTCTCAGCTCAGCTTTCATGACCTTTTCCGGTATCGTTTTCGTTGTTTTTCCGAATTTTTTACTCTTTCTTTTCACCGACGATGCCATGGTGATCACTATCGGCGTTCGCCTGCTGCTGATCGCAGCACTGTTTCAGCTTTTCGACGGATTGCAGATCACCGCCACCGGCATTCTGCGCGGTCTCGGAAATACGCGTACCCCCATGCTGCTCAACATCGTCGGCCATTGGGTTTTCGGCATCCCCACTGCCGTGGTGCTCTGTTTCGTTTACGATCTCGGTGTATTTGGCCTGTGGATCGGCCTGTGCGTCGGCCTGATCATCGTGGCCATGCCGTTGTTATTCGTCTGGTTTAAAAACGTCCGCCGGCTGAAAAGGGAAGCCACAGAAGATTTTGTGTCATCGCCGGTACGCAGCGAAGGATAAAAAGCCCCCCAGGGCCCCTGTCCCATCTTTTCAGCTCGTGCTTGCAAGAGGGAGATTCCGGCGCTGCGCTCCGGCCGGAATGATTATGTGGGCGCAGCGCAGTATCCTGTCATTCCGGTTCCCGCGAAGCGGGAGACCGGAATCTCATCTTTTCTGAGCGTGCCTGGAAGAGGGGAATTCCGGCGCTGCGCAGATAATTTTTCAGACTAACACAAACGAGAACAACATGCCCCGTTCCGGTTCAAAAACAACCTCCCGCCGGCCAGTCGTCATCGACGGGTGCCGCACACCGTTTCTGCGTTCAGGGACGCAGTTTCAAAACCTGCGCTCTTATGACCTTGCCCGCATGGCCATCAAAGGCCTGCTGCACCGCAGCGGCATCGAGACCGGCCTGATCGACCGCGTTATCTTCGGCACTGTGGTACAGAACATGAGCACCAGCAATGTCGCGCGCGATGCAGCGCTGGCAGCCGGCATTCCCGCAACCACGCCGGCCTGGACCGTGACCATGGCCTGCGTCTCTGCCAATCAGGCGATCACCAGCGCAGCAGAGCTGATTCGCAATAATGAAGCGGATATCGTCATCGCTGGTGGCACAGAGAGCCTGTCCGATATTCCCATCCGCTACCGCAAACGCTTTCGCCACAAACTGATCGCGGCGCAAAAGTACAAATCCATGCGCGATTATCTCTCATTTTTTCGCGGGCTTCGGTTGTCCGATCTGCTGCCTGAAATTCCTGAAATCGCTGAATTCAGCACCGGACGCACCATGGGTGAAGATTGCGATCGCCTCGCGGCACGCATCGGTGTCAGCAGGGAGGAACAGGATGAATACGCCGTGCGCTCACACCTGAATGCAGCCCGTGCGATCGAGCAGGGTGTGCTCGCGGAGGAAACCCTGACCGCACGCATCCCTCCGAAATTTCACACGATCGATAAAGACAACGGCATCCGGCCGGATTCCACGCTTGAGAAACTGAGCGCTCTGAAGCCGGCCTTTGTCAAGCCGCACGGCACCCTGACCGCGGGCAACAGTTCATTTCTCACCGACGGCGCAGCTGCTGTGCTGCTCATGGCAGAAGAAACCGCCAATAAACTCGGTTTCACGGCAAAAGCAGCAATCCGCGGTTATGCATGGAGTGCACAGGACCCGCAGGAGGAGCTGCTTCTCGGGCCGGCGTATGCCATCCCGAAAGTTCTCGACAGCACAGGTCTGAAGTTACAGGATATCCCGGTTTTTGAGCTGCATGAGGCCTTTGCCGCGCAGGTGCTGGCGAACCTGAAATGCCTGGATTCCGATACCTTTGCGCGCGAAAATTTAGGCCGAAAAAAGCGAGTCGGCGAGATTCCCATGGACAGACTGAATATCCACGGTGGCTCTCTTTCCATCGGCCACCCTTTTGGAGCCACAGGAGCCCGGCTGCTCACCACCACGGTGAACCGCATGCTGCGCGAGAATGCAGACCTCGGCCTTACCGCATCCTGCGCAGCCGGGGCTATCGGCAATGCTATCGTCCTGGAACGGATTTAAAGTTTTTCCCGAATCGTGCGGGTTGAGGATGGAAGAGCCCCACGGTGGCGGAACTCGCAGGAGTTCCGATAATCCGTGCGCCCGAAGTGTTGCCACTCCGGCTACTTCTCGCCCGCTGCATGAGGCCCGGTGCGCCTCGGTGGCTGGGCAGTGATACACACAAAACGCAAACCAGACTGAAAACACCAACTTTCAGGAAATCTGACGCCAACCATGTCCTATCTCAGACTCGAACAGAGTGACCACATCGGCATCATCTGGCTGGACCAGCCGGATTCGGAGATCAACACCATTTCGATAGAA
>WFTM01000003.1 GCA_015485525.1 Candidatus Zhuqueibacterota bacterium
ATTTTGTCGATATTTTTATGTTACGAAACGGCTTCGTTTTCATCTTTGGAACCGACGGATGAGGGGCTGGCATGGATGTACTGTACAGTCGACCATGCTTCGCGACATTTATGTTGCGTCTCAGCCATATCCCCTAAAGCTGCCCGAACAACGAAAAGGAGAGCACCGCGCGACATGAATGTCGCGATACGTCATGGGCGTCTCACCCCGGTTTCCCATACTGAAAATCAATCCACACGATTTGTGGAATAGCCAAAAAAATCACTATTCATCAGTACATCAAACCAATCAACGTTGAGACATCTTTTCCTTTGCCAGGTTTGAGAACAGCACTTCATACTTTTTTAAAATATTGGCGCGGAAGCTTTGCGGCAGTTTTGCCCAATCAAAAACCTGCACCAAAATGGGGATATTCGACTCCCGGATTTGTTCACGAAATGCCATCAACTCGCGCCAATCCACCGGTTTTAATCCCGCGGCGCGGACAACCAGGTCCAGGTCGCTGGCAGCGTGGCTGTCGCCGTTTACCCGGCTGCCGTACGCCCATATTTCAACAGGTTGCGTAAAGCAGTTTTCGGCAATGCGGCAGATCTCTACCCGCTCTTTTTCTCTTAAATTAATCATAACTGGTCTCCCGTATGACGCGGGCGATGTTTTTTGCATCGATAATAAACTGTGGCAGCAGTTTCAAGGTTTCTTCGGCAAATCCTGCTCCGTAATCATGGACGGTTGTGTTGCGGTTGTCGCGATATCGCAGCCATCGTTCCGTTTCTTCGATACTGATCAGACCATGCTTTGCAGCATGTCGGAAAATATCTTTGAAAAACAACTGATCCACCTCTTTAGAGCTATGGAAGTAAGGCCTAAGGCATTTTTTCAGCAGCTTCCCGGCCTGCTCCAAAATGATTTCAAATTCTTTCACGCAGGCGGAGCGGTACATATCGTATTCAATATCTGCTTCATCGCTCTTGTTCAGCAGTTCCAGAGATTTTTCTAATGTTTTCACACATCGTTCAAAAAAAGTGGTATCTATTTTCATAGCGGTTATCCTTATTGCATGAACGCGTTTAATTTTGTTTCATCTTTCATCTGCGCTTCAAATGCGTCGGAGATGTATTTGAGAAAGATCAGAACGGGCACGATGTGTTTGTATTCGAGCGCCTCGATGTTTTTGCACAGTCTGTCAGCGTCTTCCAGAATTGTTTTTCCAGTGGCTCTTCTTTGTTGTTATAATTTCGAGCCATTTAGCTCTCCATGTTATACAAAACTACGACGACGTAAAAATCTATGAAAAGATTGAGAAATTCTAAAACAGGACCGACTGTTAACAGGATGAATTTGCGCTATGTGCCTACACTCCTGGTATCCTGTGTACTCAGCTACCCGGCAGACAGCCCAGGACCAGCCTGAGGGCTTGCAGCCATGTTTATGAAAAGAGCCGGGCGATATCGTTGAAGAACGCATAGATCATGATCGAAATCAGGATAAACAGACCGATCATCTGTGCGATTTCCCTGTTACGCAGGCTCAAAGGCTTGCCTGTGATTGCCTCGAGGGCAAAGAGCAGAAGGTGACCACCGTCGAGGATGGGGATCGGCAGCAGGTTGAGCAGACCGAGCTGCAAACTGAGTATGCCCATGAGCCAGACGACATCCTGCCACCCGGAACGCGCCGCATCGCCGGCGACCTGCGCGATCATGATCGGGCCACCGATATCTTTACCCGACACCTCACCACTCACCACCTGCTTCAAATAGCCTCCGATGAAACCGGCCACCTGGATATTGGTCGTGACGCTGCGCTGCAGCGAAGCCCCAAGGCCGTAGCGAACTTTCGTCATTTTCTGTTCAGGGTAGATGCCGATGAGGCCGCGGCCGCTCTGCTCGTCCTTGCGCGGCGTCAGTTCGAAAACGAGCGCTTCGCCATTGCGGAGTACGGTGACGCTGAGTTTCTGCTCGGCCCGGTCATGGATTGCGCGAGTCAAATCATAGAATGACCGAATCGAATCACCATCCACCGCGATGATGCGGTCGCCGGGCTGAATGCCTGCTTTTTCAGCCGGGAAATCCGGGATCGTCCGGCTCACCGTTGCAGGGAGAAAAGGCTCGATGCCCCAGAGCCGGTAGGCACGGGAGGAATCCATCCCGGCGGTGAACACCACCTGCACCTGCTCGCCACGACGATCGAGTACGAGCACTGCGCTGTCCATGTGGGCTGCGGCCGTTGAGTACACGTCCTCCCACGTCGCCACCTCGGTTCCGGAAACTTCACGGATAATATCTCCTGTCTGCACCTGCGCGCGCTCTGCAGGCGAGTCTGGCTCAACCCAGCCGACCCGCGGGGTTTCTTTGAGGAAAGCGGGAGATTCAACCCCGGAAAAATAGA
>WFTM01000004.1 GCA_015485525.1 Candidatus Zhuqueibacterota bacterium
AGACCTTTTTCCCGCGTTATACTGCGGAAACCGGTTGTGCCGCCGGTATTCCGGCTACGGCTTCCGCAGCCCTGTCTGGTAAAGTCTCTTGTTTGCGCAAGCGGGCTGTTGTGGCCTCTGCACAGCACCCGGTTTCTGCCGGCCGCATTATTTTCCCCCATAGTCAGGAAAGGATTGACAATCGCTGCCGAAATGGCGAAATTAGCGACTGTTCACATCGACAGATGATTTTGCCGATCAGGGCGGCGAAATTCATCATTTCCACCCTTCTTCGCAACTTCAGCCGCTTGCCGGCGTACCTGTTCACCGTTCCTCAGGAGGCATCAGCCATGGGCTTTTTCGACCGTTTCAAACAGAAGCCGGAAGATGATTTCGATCCCACGAATGATCTCAGGCTGGAAAAAATGCAGCCGGGCTGGCTCGTTGATTTTGACATGAAAACCTGGGAAGTCAAAGGGTATCGCAAATACGACTTTACCGAGGGGTATATCACACAGGAGTGGGAGCTGCTCAGCGGGCGCGAACGCATTTTCCTCGAACGCAGTGAGGACGATGAAGTGGAGTGGACGGTGAGCAAAAAAATCCCTATGGGCATGATCGAAGGCGATATCCGTGAACATATCATCGAGCATGACGATCCGCCGGAACAGATCACCGTCAAGGGCAAGACCTACTATCTCGATGAATCCGGACCGGGTTATATGTATGAAAACGGCGAAGGACCGGCAAAGGAGTTCGTGTACTGGGATTTCATCGATGATGAAGATGAGCATTTTCTCACCATCGAGCAGTGGGGAGAACGTGAATTCGAAGCCTCCGAGGGATATTACGTGGAAGAGTACCAGTTTTCGAATATACTCCCTGCTGCAGAATGAAGCAGCGCTGGGGGGCGGGACTGCATGCTTGCCCGTTACCCGGGTCTTGAAATTGTGCATTCTGCCGGCCGTATCGTGTCTGGTTATTCCGTTCTCACAGCTTTTTAGCAGAAGCCGGGTTGCACCACGAAGTTCTCGAAGCGCACGAAGAGAGCTGAAGTATCGTAAAATCAATACCAGCAGTTCCTGCCTTTCTTCTTGTTTTTCTTCGCGTCCATCGTCACTTCGTGGTTCAAAAAAAGCACAGATGATATTCAAACCCAGGAGGCAGAACGCTGCCACCATTTTTATTAAAGAGAATCAAAAACCAGATTTTGTATCTCAAAAAATATTATTTCGGGCTGATCGCTCAAATCAGGTCTGAGAAAAACGTTTTTTCAATTACCCTGGCCGGGGCCGTGTTGGCTGTGTCAGGTTACACAAAACACCGGGGTAAAAAAACGCAGGAGCTAAAATGAAAACCGCACACAAAAGCACATTGCTCATGCTGTTGCTTCTGTTCGCATGTGGCAGCACAAATCCCCTCGACAACCTTAAAAAACAGTTTGAGCGCTATCCCGAGTATTCTATCGTTCTCGAGGATATGAAAGAAGAGGGCGTTTTCAGCAAGGACTACTATCATCGCTACAAGGTGGTCTATGGCGAGCGCGCCAGCAGCGGCGATAGTCTGGTTTTTCGCAGTGAGGTGACAGACTGGTATGAGGTGCCGAAAAGCACGTATAAAAAGTACTACCCCTATCTCGGTATGGTGATTCTGTCGAAAACTGCAGACGGCAAGGTGACAGATACGCCCCAGCCGCCGGGCTACCAGTACATCGGTGACAGCCGGTACGGGCGCTGGCGTCAGGACAGCAGCGGCAATTCATTCTGGGAGTGGTACGGCAAGTATGCGCTGATCAGCCACATGTTCGGCATGTTCAACCGGCCGGTCTATTATAACGACTGGAATACCTACTCTTCCTACCGTTCGCGCGGCCGACCCTATTTTGGCGGCACCACGACCGGCGGGCCGCTCTACGGCACCAACGGCACCGCAACGAAAAAAACGCGTCCGGATTTTTTCAAACGCCAATCCATGCGCAGCGCCGCCTCGAAGTCGTCATTTACGAATAAAGTGAAAAATCGCGTCCGGCGCAGCAACATGAGCCGCACGCGCAGCCGCAGCCGCAGCTTTGGCAAATAAGCCATGCCCGCCTGCTGATTGTTTTGTTGGAGTTTTCGCCTGGCAGTTCAATGTCATGTGCAAATCGTAATTTGAGAGGGAGGACCTCCGATGTCACTCGACCAGATCATCCTGGCAATCGTCTATTTACTCGCAGTTTTTGTCGTGTTTTTTATCGGCAAATGGGCTTTTGACCTTCGTAATCGCGGATATAATCTGCAGCATGAGCTGCTGCAGAACGATAACTTTGCCCTGGCTCTGAACGTGGCCGGTTACTACTCGGGGCTGGTCATCGCCCTGGGTGGTGTGCTCTACGGCCCGAGCATCACCCTGACCGACGACCTGATCGATATCGGCTTTTTCGGTATCATCGCTATCGTGTTGCTCAACCTCACCGGCATCATCAACGATAAGGTGATTCTGTATAAATTCAACAATGAAAAAGAGATCATCGCCGACCGCAATGCCGGCGCCGGCGCCATCGAGGGAGCGAATTACCTCGCCAGCGGGCTGCTGGTCTCCGGAGCGATATCCGGCGAAGGCGATCTGCTGACCGCTGCTGTGTTCTGGCTGCTCGGCCAGGTCGTGCTGATTATCGCAGCCAAAGTTTACAACCTGATCACCCCTTACGATCTCCACGAAGAAATTGAAAAAGACAATGTTGCTGTCGGTGTTGCCTTTGGCGGCCTGCTGGTGGCCTTCGGGCTGATCATCCGCGCAGGCATTTTCGGCGATTTTATCTCATGGGAGGATAACCTCTGGACTCTGGCCTCCATCACCGGTGTCGGGCTGGTTTTTATGCCGTTCGTGCGTTTGTTTACCGACAAAATTCTGCTGCCCGGCGCCCGCCTGACCGACGAGCTGGTCAACCAGGAAAAACCCAATGTCGGCGCCGGCGTGATCGAGGCGTTTTCTTATATCGCAGCGGCATTGCTGTTAGGGTGGGTGCTGTAATCAGATGTCAGATATCGGGCACACCATAGGGGCGCGGGAAGCGGTGGCCGCCTCCGGCGAGAACGAACGTATAATTCGGCGCAAGCGGCGCATCCTCAAGGCGGCGATTTTCGCCACCGGCCTTGCCGGGATCGTCGCAGAGTACATCATGGCCACACTGGCAAGCTATCTGCTCGGCAACGCTGTGGTCCAGTGGACGATGACCATCTCGATCATGCTCTTCGCCATGGGCCTGGGCAGCCGTATCAGCAAAGCGATCCGCCATCATCTGGTCGATGCTTTTATCGTCCTTGAGCTGGCGCTGTCGTTGCTGTGTGCCCTCAGCGCTACCGGAATCTACCTGCTCTCGGTTTATATCGAATCCATCGGTCTTGTTATCTATCTGGTTGCGATCAGCATCGGGGTGCTGGTCGGGCTGGAAATTCCCCTCGCTACCCGCATCAACAGTTTGTTCGAAGAGCTGCGCCTCAACATCAGCTCGGTGATGGAAAAAGATTACTACGGCGCCCTGCTCGGAGGCCTGCTGTTCGCCTTTGTTGCCCTGCCCATGCTCGGGCTGACCTATACACCGATCATCCTCGGCAGCGTGAATTTTGCCGTGGCGGCAGCTTTGTTTTTGCAATACCGGCAGGCAGTGCGCTTCCCGCGCAGCCTGATAGCCGGTTTTGCCGTGGTGCTGGTTTTGCTGACTGTGCTCGCGCTGTATGCCAAACCCATCGTCATGTTCAGCGAGCAGAAAAAATACCGCGATACCATCATCTTCGAGCAGCAGACGCCGTATCAGAAAATCGTCATGACCCGCTGGAAAGACAACTACTGGCTCTATCTCGACGGGCATGAGCAGTTCAGCACATACGATGAGGCGCTCTACCACGAGCCGCTGGTGCATCCGGCTTTTGCCGTCAGCAGGCGGCATGAAAATATCCTCCTGCTCGGCGCCGGCGATGGCATGGCAGTGCGTGAAATTTTGAAATACCCGCAGGTGAAATCCATCACGCTGGTGGATATCGATCCGGCCATGACCGAGCTTGCCCGTACTCATCCCGTCCTGACGCGGTTCAACGACAATGCCTTGCAGGATGAACGCGTGCGCATCGTCAACAGCGATGCCTATGTTTTTCTGCGCGATAACTCCGATCTCTACGACATCATTCTCATCGATCTGCCGGACCCGCGCACCATTGCGCTGGCGCGGTTATATTCGAAAGAGTTTTACACCCTGTGTGTGAAAAACCTCATCGAAGGCGGCGTGCTTGTGACTCAGGCGACCAGCCCGTTCTATTCGCTGGAAGCTTATCTGAGCATATTGAAAACTATGCGCGCTGCCGGTATCCCTGCTGTTCCGCTGCACAACAACATTCCGACCATGGGTGAGTGGGGATGGGTACTGGGGATGAACAGCCGCCGGCTCGATGATGCCGGCCTTAAACAACGCCTGATCGAAGCAGACTACAGTGAGCTGGATACACGTTTCCTCAACGATGATGCTGTGCTCGGCATGCTGCAGTTCGGAAAAGGGGTGCTGGAGCGTCTCGACAGCGTGCAGGTCAATGATGAGTTTAATCTCGCCCTGTATCGTTACTATCAGGCAGGCAGTTGGGATATTTATTGAGCAAGTGCTCGGAGAAGAGGGCGGGCATCAGCATACTCAGCGCCCAAATCCGGGGATGATGGCTCTTTTGTGATGCACCATCAGGTTGATAAAACAGCGGCGACTTTTTTGCAGGACTAATGAAGTTTTCATACCATGAAACGTTTGCGAACACTCTGGGCATTTTTGAAACGGGAAAATATCCATAAAATTCTCATCGTTCTCCTGCTGCTGATCGTGGTCAGCTCGGTAGGGCTGGCTTATTTTGAGCCGGATATCCACTACAAAGACGCTCTCTGGTGGAGTTTCGTTACCGTGACCACGGTAGGCTATGGCGACATCTCTCCGACGACCCTGGGAGGCCGTGTCATCGGTGTGGCCATCATGCTCATCGGCATCGGCATCCTGGGTATGTTTACCGCAACTATTGCCAGTATTTTCGTCGAGAATAAAATAAAAACGGACAAAGGTATGAATTCTTTCGATTTCACCGGTCACATCATTTTGTGCGAGTGGAACACCCGCGCGCGCGAAGTCATCCGCGAACTGCGCAGCGACAGCCGCAGCGAACATATTCCGATCGTGTTGATTGCGGATGTTGATAACAAGCCGATCGACGATGCTGATCTCTATTTTATCAAGGGCAATGTCAGCGAAGAAACACTTCAGCGTGCCAACCTCGCGAAAGCCGCCACAGTGGTGATCATGTCTGACGACCGGCTTGACCCGGTGGCCCGTGATGCGAAATCCGTGCTCAGTACTTTGACCGTGGAGACGCTGAACCCGGAGGTTTATTCGATCGTCGAGCTCGAAGATGAGGCCAACGTGCGCCATTGCCGCCGGGCTCACGCAGATGAGATCATCGTCGGGGCAGAGTTCAGCACGCGTCTGATTTCACGCGCCGCCATCGATCACGGTATCTCGAAAGTCATGTCCGAGCTGCTGAGTACGCAGTTCGGCAATGATCTGTACAAAATTGCGCTGCCGCCAGCGATGGCAGGTAAGGCATTCATCGAAATCTTCACGGAAATGAAACGAAACTATCAGTGCACCGTACTGGCGGTGCAACGCCGGGAGGAGAATGAGGTCATCGCCAACCCGCCGTGCGAGATGGTCATCGATGCTGAAGATGCACTGATCGTCATCGCGGAACACATGCCGGGACAGGAGACATGAATCTTTTCAGCCGCTTGTATTCTCTGCTGCGCGCTTATGCGGCACATGGGCGTGGAGAATCCCCCTTTGGGCATGAGGGCGGGAACCGGCAGTCGTACCAGCAGTATAGTGGAGACCGGTATCAGCACACCCCGCCTGAGGTGGATGAAGAGCTGGCAGGCTACTATGCCAACCTCGAAGTGCCTTATGGCTCTGATCTGGCAACGGTTCGTGCTGCCTGGAAACGGCTGGTGCGCAAATATCATCCTGACCTTCACTCCGCTGACCCGGAGAAAGTGAAAATAGCCACGGAAATCGTCAAAGGCCTGAACCGGGCCTATGAGGCGCTGGAAAAGGAGTTGTCAGCCGGGTAAGCCGGGTATTCAGTTGGCTCTTCTTCACATCGTGTGGGTAGATAATCACCAACGTAGTCGCCAGGAGAAGTTGCTGTCTTTTTTTAAGATTGCGGGAGCTGCATCTTGCCGGGGCAACGTGGTGGAATGAGCGGCCTTCAGGCACGCTGAGGCGTGTACTACAAACTTTCCTTGCTGCTCCCGGACAGTACACACGCGGAGCGAGAAACCGGAATCTTATTGTCCAGTCACACCGGTTGAAAAACGGCAACCGACTGGAGTTAACCGAAAATCCTGATGCAGATAAGCATAACCACATCATTTTGAAGGAGGTACACATGTCTGAAAATCTCGAAAAAGTGAAAAACTACCTGCTCGACCTGGAGTTGAAGATCACTCATGAAGATGAAGCCGAAGAGTTGGTAGTGGTCGAGAATGAGGAGGACGGCATCAAAAATTTGATCATCGATTGCGAGCCGCCCATTGTGGTGCTGGAGCAGTTTATCATGGAGGCACCGGCTGCTGAGAACTTCTGCAGGCGTCTGCTGCAGATCAATCGCACCCTGGTGCACGGCGCTTTTGCCATGGACGAAGAAGGCAAACGGGTTTTCTTTCGCGACACCTTGCAACTGGAGAATCTCGATTTCAACGAGCTGGAAGCATCGATTTCGGCCCTCTCCCTTGCCATGGCCGAGTATGGCGGTGAGCTGTTGGAATTCTCCCGGGGCTGAGGCAGGCAGAAGCACACGCAAGTTTTCAGCTATCCGCTTCAGGCGTTTTTAGTCGCCGTCCGGATAGCCGCGCCCCTTTTTGTTAAAAGAAAAATTTCAGATATCCCGATCGTTCCCGCGTGATGCGCAGTACGGGAACAAGCCGGGGAAAATATTTTTGAAGGAGGTAACCATGGCCGGAGTATTCAGCCGTTTGTTCAAAGTGGGCCAGTCCGAGGCGCATGCCATCGTTGACAAGCTCGAAGATCCGATCAAGATGACCGAACAGGGAATCCGTGATTTGAAAAAAGACCTTTCAGCAGCCATGCGCAGCCTTGCGGAAGTGAAGGCGCTGGCCATCCGCATGAAGCGCGATGCGGATGACAACAAGGCACGTGCGAAAGATTATGAGCGCAAAGCCATGCTGCTGTTGCAGAAAATGGAAAGCGGAGATCTCAAGCCTGCAGAGGC
>WFTM01000005.1 GCA_015485525.1 Candidatus Zhuqueibacterota bacterium
CGTGGCGCCTGCACGCGATGGATGTTCCGGCTGGTCACGTCAGCCATGATTTGACACCACAGGTCGCTGTTTGCACCGCCGCCGATCATACGCAGCTCTTCAACAGGGTGGTAGAGGTTTTCCAGAGTCTGCAAAGCCCAGCGCGTGTTCAGGGCCACGCCTTCGAATACGGCGCGGACGAGATGGCTGCGGCCATGGTTCAGCCCGAGGTTGACGAAACCGGCACGGATGTAATCATCATCCACCGGGCAGCGTTCGCCAAACATCCAGGGCAGGAAAATCAGTCCGTCGCATCCTGCCGGAGCCTGCTGAGCGAGTTCGCTCAGTTTGTGGTACAGCGCTGATTCGGTTTCTTCATTGCCGCTGTGTTCCTGGCCGAAGAAAGTACGTTTCAACCAGTCCAGGCAGACCCCGGCGGTTTCCTGATGCGCCATGGCGAGATAAAATTCTTTCGGATTTGTACTGCCGATACAGCCGGCGTAGTGGGTGATGTCCACTTTGCGCCGGCGAAAGTGACCTGCCACCCAACTGCTCGTGCCGATACAGATGTGCAGTTCCCCGTCATCAATTGCACCGGAGCCGAGAGCGGCCGAGCTGAGATCGCCGGCGCCGTTGATCACGGGCGTGCCTTCGGGCAGGCCGACTGCAGCAGCAGCTTCTGCGTTCAGTCTGCCGGCAATCGCCGCGCTCTCACGCACTTCTGCAAGCTGTTCAGGGCTGATGCCGGCCAGCTTGCACAATCCCGGGTGCCACTCATTGCGGTTGTTGCGTGTGTCCAGCAGCCACCAGATCACTGCGACATCGACGGAGGTGATCATCGAGCCCGTGAGCCGGAAGATGATCATATCCTTGACATCGAGAAATTTTTCCGCCCGCGCGAAAATCTCCGGCTCATGATGCCGCAGCCAGAGCAGCTTGCCGATTTGATCTTTGCCCGTGTGTCCCGGGCTGCCGCCGGTTATGTACAAAAATCGCAGCAGTTTGAAGATGTTGTAGCCGGAAACCCGCGGAGGCGTCCACAGGGTCTGGCGTACGATCTCTGCGCTGCGGCCGTCGAGCCAGGTGATGCAGCGGCGCAGGGGAACGCCGTTCCCATCCACAGGTATCAAGCCCTGCATCTGTGATGAAAAGGTGAGCCCGGCAATCCGGTCGGCAGAAATACCGGTTTTCTGCAGCACAGCTCGGGTGGTCGTGCAGACCGCTCGCCAGAGGTCCTCCGGGTCCTGCTCAGCGTAGTCCGGCTGTGGGTGGTAAAGAGGATAATCCTGCCGCGCACTGTCGATAATTTCTCCGTCGATGCTCACCAGCACAGCCTTGTCGCCGCTTGTGCCCAGGTCGTGTGCGATGATATATTTTTCGTCCATAGTTTTCTCTTTCTATTCTCCTCTCGTCACACCGCTCCAGCGGCCTCTCCCTCTCGCCACACCGCTCCTGCGGTGTGGTGGCGCCCCTGCCGCCGCTCCCGCGGCACACGCAAGCGTAACAGTACCCCGCCTTCCGTCAAAAGCCGGCACCTCATGCTGATGGCCTCCGCCCCCGGGATGATTTGCGATTTTCGGGCACGCTAAAGCGTGCACTACGAACTTCCATCTCGCCAGTCACATCCGCAATTGCCCGATATCGGCTGCCCACACATCCGCCCGTGCGTGGCCGCTGCGCTCGTGCAGCAGGCGTTCGCTGCTGCCGTTGAACAGCCAGATGGTCGCGTCCTGCACAAGCGCTGCGGGGTAACACCGCGGAGGCCAGGCTGCATCATCATCGAGATGTTGCCAGTGCACGCCGTTTTCGCTGCGCCAGACATCGTTGTAGGCAGCGTGGTCCACGCCGCCGAGCAGCCAGAGCGCCCGGCCGCAGGTCATGAGTGCGTGCCCGTTGCGCGGCAGCCATGGCGCATGGGTGAGCAGGCAGTGCCAGCGCTGCCCATCCGGACTGTACCAGAGATCGCCGTAGCTTTCGTTGAAACGATTGACACCGCCGCTGAGCCAGATTCTGCCCTCAAAAATAGTGCACGCAGCCCCCATGCGCGGCTGCCACGGCGGCAGGGGCATGGCCTGCCAGGTCGCGCCATCCTGTGTGCTGTACACCCCTCTCCCCGGCCCGGATTGCTGCCGCCCCGCCACGATCCACAGACGGCCGGAAAATGCGAACGCGCTGAAGCGGCTCACGCCACCGGTGCCCATGCTGTGCGTGACCTGCTGCCAGTGTTCGCCATCGGAAGAGACCCAGCAATCGTCGAAAAGCCGGTCGCCATTTTCACCGCCGAGCAGCCACAGGCGGCCGTCGAACTCCACGACGGCGTGATGCGTGCGCGCGGGCCAGGGAGCGCTCCGTCTGCTACGGTGCCACTGTTTGCCGTCTTCGCTGCAGGCGATCGCTGAGGAACAACCATGCTCGTTGTGCCCGCCGAACAGCCAGAATTTGCCACGAAAAAAGACGGCAGCCTGTCCGAAACCAGCCGGTGCGCTGGTGGTCATGCACTGCCATTTCATGCGCGAAAAAGCCGCCGGGCACTCTGCCTCGGCGCGCAGGTGTTGTAAAGCGCGCATCGGCACCGCCGGGTCGTCCACCTGCAGTGCCTCGATATCGGCGAGTATGGTGCGCCAGTTATTTTGCAGGTTGCTGATCTCCTGCACAGCCGTCTCCGGGTTGAGTGTGATGCGGCGCCCGGTTTGCAGGCCGTGCACCAAACTCTCCGGCGACCACTCCTGCGGCCACAGGGTATTGAGGTGCTGAGCCGCCCGGCGCAGTCTTGCCAGGCGTCCGGGCCAGCCATCAGCAAAGGGATGCACCGCCGGGTCAGCAGGCTGTGCCTGCCATTCGATGATGATTTTCTCTTCGACAGAAAAAGACAGCAGGGGAATGTGCAGCAGCAGGCGCTCGCCATCGTAGTGCCAGCCCGGCGCTGTCTCGCTGCGGCGGGGGATGGCCCGGCCCATGCAGGAAATGTGCTCCGGCGGCAGGCAGGCGTGGACGTTCAGCTCAAAGCCTCTTTGCCCGGGCATGCCGTTAAAACGTCCCCGGTGCGGCCCGATTTCAACGCGCCAGCGGCCGGCCCTGCGCCGGAAGGTGACCGGCAATCTGCTCGCGAGGGTGCGCTGGTAGTCGCGCGTGATACCATCATCCTCGTACACTTCGGTACAACCTTCCTCGCCGGGGAAGATAGCCAGCACCAGAGGGTCCGGGAAGGATGTCGCGGCTTTCTGCGCCGGATTCTGCAACGGAATGACAGCACCTGCGCGCACGAAAACCGGGATTTCATCGCGGGCAAAGGCTGCGCGGAAAACGCCCGGGCCGTGGAAGAAAGCGCCGGTGCTCCAGCAAAACCACCGGCCTTGCGGCAGCCAGAACTGTTTCACAGCCAGCCCGGTTTCCGGCGCAACAGGTTCCACGACAGGCGCGACGATCATATCCGGGCCAAACCAGTACTGGCCGCGGAACGTGTACGCCTCCTCGGTTTCCGGATGGCTGTAGTACATCGGCCGGCAGATGGACAGGCCGGTGTCATAGGCCTGGCGTGCGGCTGTGTAGATGTACGGAATCAGGCGGTAGCGCAGCAGAATGGTTTCACGCATGGCGTGGAACTCCTCTGGCGCAAAGGCCCAGATACGCCGTTCGGCGCGGCTGTTTTTCGTGGTGTGCGTACGCAGTACCGGACTGAAAACGCCGAACTGCAGCCAGCGCAGATACAGCTCGCCATCGACGGGGCCGGGCATGTGCCCGCCGATATCGTGACTCCAGTAGCCATAACCGATGTTCGCGGCAGTGGCTGTGAAAGCCGGTTGTGCAGCCAGAGATTTCCAGTTGCTGATGGTGTCGCCGGAAAAACCGACCTGATAACGATGGTTGCCGGGGCCGCCCCAGCGGTGCAACAACAGGCCGCGGCGGTTGTCGCGGCTCTCCATGTCGATGAAATGGCAGTGATTCAGCCACCAGATCGGATGCAGGCCGGGGATTTTCGTGCTCTCTCCCTGCTGCCAGTCCAGCCACCAGAAATCGATGCCCGCCTTTTCGAGTGGATGGTGCAGGAGCTCGAAGTAGGCGCGAGCAAAGCGTTCGTCTGTCAGATCGAACGGAACGTGGCGGCCGCTGGCAGGGTCGATGCCCATGGCCTGTGCCATAGCCGGATACTGCTGCTCATGGGGCTGCACGCCAGAGGCAGGGTGCAGGTTCAGGCTAAGGCGCAGGCCGCGTTTTTTCAGCTCGCGCAGAAATTTTTCCGGCTCAGGAAACAGGGTCTTATCCCAAGTGTATCCTGACCAGCCGAGCTGATGTCCCGATTGGTCGGGATTGGGCTTCCACCAGCGCACACCAAAGGTCTGATGCCAGTCCATGTCGATGACCAGCACATCGAGGGGGACGTCGTGGCGCTCAAACTCATCGATGAGCTGCAGCAGCTCGCCGTCGGTATAGGCCCAGTAGCGCGACCACCACAGGCCCAGGGCATAGCGCGGGATCAGTGGTATTTTTCCAGCCACCTGAGTGAAATCGCGCAGGGCAGAGGGGTAGTCGTGCCCGTGGCCGAAAAAATACCAGTCCTGGCGCTCACCCGAAGGCCGGGAGAACACCCACGGGATTGCCTGCTTCTGCCGTGTTTTTTTGTGCAAGAGCGGCCGCTCGCTGTCATCGATGAGCACCCAGCCGGAGCGTGAAATCAGCCCCGGTTCCAGCGGTACGCTGCCGGAAATGCCGTCGAGGGTGGATACTGTTCCGCCGAGGTTGCCTCTGTCCTGCAGGCCGGGATGCCAGTGCACGTTGTGACCGCCACAGGAGAGGGTGATCCGGAGATTTTCGGCTGTAAATCTGCCGCTGTTGCGCTTGTAGCGCAGGGTGAGTTTGCTGGTGCTCAGGTGCAGGAGCTCCTCGTCGCAGGTGATGGAGTAGGGTGGAACCGGCAGGTTGCGGTTGATGAACAGCAGCGAGGCACGGTCTTCAAAATCGCCTTTAGGGTGCCACTCCAGCCGCAGCAGCGCGGGCGTCAGCGCGGTGATGCGCACCGTGCCGTCGCAGATGCAGGCATCCGGATGTGCGCGGGGATTGCCCGGGAACGGAGCTGATTTGTCAGACATAAAGCAGACCGTGTCAGGGTTAGGGGAGTTGTTTTTTTGAGCCGAAAATTCGCACAGCTCCAGCCGTCACGCCACTCCGGCAGGGTGAGGCAGAAATTTTATCTCAAAGGCCTGGGTTCTCGCCGCGGGCAGTCTGAGACTGCGCACGCTGTTTTGCGGGAATTGCCGGTAGGCAGCCGGGATGACGAGCCGGAGAGATCGGCGTGCCCGTTCTCACCTTTGTGCATTCTGCGCACGATCACTGCGCCGAAACACGGGAAATGTCATCATCAGTTCGGGGCTGAGGAGTGTCCTGCTGCGCTTCAGACCAGATGGCGATGATGACACCGGTGAGGATGAGCACGGCTCCGCTAATTTGCGCCGGGCCGGGTATTTCATGCAAGAAAAAAAACGCCAGCAGGCCTGCGAGCACAGGTTCGCCCAGGAGAATCGTCGCCACCACTGGCGCGGACAGGTATTTCAGGGTCCAGTTGAACGCGGTGTGGCCGATCAGTTGCGGAAACAGGGCGATGAGCAGAAAAAGCAGCCATGTCCGGGATGAAAAGCCGGACAGTGGCGCCGACAAGACCACGGCAAAGATGAGCAGAAAGACGGCGGAGAAGGAGTACGCCAGCGTGACGTAGGTGAGCGTGTTGAGCCGTTCGCGCAGAATGCGGCCGCAGAGCATATATCCGGCTGCAGCGATGGCGCCGAAAAGAGCCAGCATGTCGCCGGTCAGGGAGTCGGGGTGCAGGCTCACATTCTGTTGTTGGGTCATCAGCAGGGAGCCGATGAAGGCCAGGGCAAGCCCGCCGGCGAGCATGAGCGCGGGCCGCCTGCTGAAGAAAATCCAGTTGCCCAGTGCGACGAAAAAAGGGGCTGTGGACACCAGCACGATGCTGTTGGTCACGGTGGTGAATTTTAATGAGCTGACCCAGGCTGCAAAATGTACGGCGAGAAAAAAACCGGAGAGCAGGCCGATGCGCCACTCGTGCGCGTGCAGGTCGAGCCAGACCCGGCGATTGCTGCCGGCGTTCATAAACAGCAAAATGGTCGAGGCGATCAGAATGCGGTAAAAGGCGATGGAGAGGGAGGGCGCCTGGCACAAACGGATCAGCAGCGCCGAGCCGCTGACAGCGAGCAGGCCGGTGAAAATCACGGAAAGCAGTTTGATCGGCGAAATCGTGTTCTGATTCATGGCACAGTCAGGTTGCGGTTGAGAACCGGGCGTATCAGTCCGGAAATATCAGTACAGGGCGTAGCGCACCAGCCGGCTTTCGATCGGGCCGTTGTAGAGGATGATGCGCTGGTTTGTCTTCAGGCCGACGGATTTCAGCAGCTCGATGTTGCCGGTGAAAATAAAACCGTTATAGCCGCGGAAGCGTTGTTTGTACACATCACCGATGCGGCGGTAGAGAGCCTGCAGCGCCTTTTTCTCGCCGATGCGTTCGCCATAGGGCGGATTGCACAGGACGACACCGGTCTCAGCCGGTGAAGTGACTTCGGAGATGTCGCTGCGGCGGAGTTTCACATACTGCAGTACGTTGGCTCTGCGGGCATTTTTCAGCGCCATGGTGATCATCGGGCCGGAGATATCCGAACCGGCGATCGGAACCGGAATGGGCTTCTGCGCTTCCCGGGCTTCCTGCAACAGCTCGTGCCAGCTCTCCTGCGCGAAGGTACTCCAGCTCATAAAACCGAAGCGTTCGCGCGTCAGGCCCGGCGCGATATTGCCTGCGATCAGCGCTGCTTCGATGACAAAGGTGCCGGAGCCGCACATCGGGTCATAGAACGGTTGCGTGCCGTCGTAGCCGGCCAGGTGCAGGATGCCGGCGGCAAGGGCTTCGTTCAGTGGCGCACTGCCGGTGCGCGTCCGGTAACCGCGTTTGTGCAGGCTGTCGCCGGACATATCCAGGCTGATGGTGCACTGGTCTGCAGCGAGGTGGACGTTGATCTGCACATCCGGCATGCGCGTATCCACGCTTGGCCGCCGGCCGAATTTGTCGCGGAAGCGATCGACGACTGCGTCCTTGGTTTTCAGGGCGACATAGTGCGAGTGCGTCATGGCTGAGTCGCGCACATTGGCGTGCACTGCGAGAGTCTGGTACACGGAGAAGAACTCTTCCCACGGCAACTGCCGTGCTGCCTCATACAGAGCCTGCGGAGATTGGGCAGGAAAATGCGCCAGGCGCAGCAGCACGCGCGTGGCACTGCGCAGCCAGAGATTGGCTTTGTAGCCCGCGGCGAGCGAGCCCTGAAACGCCACCCCACCCGTGGTTTCGGAGATCGTATCAAACCCGAGGGCACGCAACTCAGCGGCGACCACAGGCTCAAGCCCGCGCGCTGCTGTGGCAAAATAGGTATATTCAGACATACGGTTTCGTTGCTTGAAGCGGTTTTCCGGTTCTTCCTGAAATGGAGTGGATTGATTTTCAGTATGAGCAACCGGCGGGTTGCCCCGCCTGTACCGCGACATTCATGTCGCGCGGTATGGTCGCCTATACATTAAAACCATGGACAAAATCCGACCCGTAGGGCGACCGGCGTGTCGCCCCTACACCGGCCGGTCGCCCCCACCCCCGTGCGTCTCTACAAATAAACCCGGGCAGAATCCCAATCCATCGGTTCCATCATGGCCGGATTTAAATTCGCGATCATCGAACGGGTTATGGGATTATCAACATTGTGGTAGGGGTTCAAAATTTTGAACCCCTACCAACAACAAAATAAATATCAAAAAAATATCCCCAAATCCATTGGCGTCATTACATGTGGATTTAAAAACGGCGTACCAAATGGTTTCGTCAAAACGCCGATATTTACACCGTTTGGCAACGCAATAATGATTGATGGCAACCGGCGGATCGCATCCGGAATTCTATCGTCAACAATCCCCAAAATCCGGCCGGGGACAAATATCATTTTTACAACCCGCAACACCGACCGGATTTGCAAAACGATAATTTCCCAACCCACACAATCTGAGGAAGAGCTTTTTTTCAAGATCGATCACACAGGATGAGAAACGGGCGATCAAAAGGAAGGGAGAAAATAGGGCTTTCGCAGCGGGATTCCAAGTGCCGCGTGAGTGCTGGAGTGATTTTTTCCAAACAGGCAGGCTTCCCCCCACGCCCTCAGCACAGTCACCTCGTGAGAGAGCACCGTTCGTAGTGCTCGATTTATCGAGCCTCATGGTACGGAATGGAAGAGAAACCGGATGTTGCGCACACACGATGTTGCATTGTTTTCCGCGGTCTGATAAGTCGGTAGAAAGTACGAGTTGAGTAAAAAAACTGCGAAATTTTCGCATAAAATAAGACTTATTTATCGAAGTGCGTAACAAATAATAAAAATAAAAAATTATCCCTGTTTTTTTCTGCATTTTTCCGATAGGACAGTATAATTATTTATTTTTAATTGAAGCGAGATGTGAATAGGGAATTTTTCACCCGCCCCATTGACCCGGTCGTTGTTCGCCACGGATGGTTATGATTTCGAACCCCAACTATTATGTGGTGAGTTATGTTTCCCCCAAAAATTTTTCAACGTATTTCATTCAGTAAAATTTTTCTCCTGTCTGCTGTGACTGCTCTGTTCGCGATTACAGCGACAGTACCGCTCATTTATCGAACCAACCAGCCGCCCGGTGGCAACGGAACGATGGATTCCGTCGATATCTGGGTTGCGCCTGACCCGAACAACAGCATTCTCTTTATTACCGACAAGACCGGTGATTTTCTCGAGATGCATGATCCGGTTACCAATACCTACATAGGCCGGATCGGCGGCTCCGGTTCCGGCCCGGGGCAACTGGACTATCCCAACGGTGTGGCGGTAGCGTACAATGTCGAGACGGCGATGGGGGTGAGGGATGTCGTCTTCACTGTTGAGCGCAACAACAACCGGGTTTCGGCTTTTGCACTGCCGGAAAAAACGTTCCTCGGTAGTTTTGGTACGGCCGAATTGCGCAAACCATACGGAATCGCGTTGTATTGGGACGGCCCGGTTCTGCAGACCTGGATAACAAATACGGCTACCAATCCTAATGAAGTCGTGATCTACGATATTTCCGCCGGTGGGAACGGCATCGTAGGAACATATTCGCGTAAATTCCCCACAGAGGGGATACTCGAGTCGATCGTCATCGACCCCTGGTATCAGGAAGCCTATATTTGTGATGAAGGTGGCCCGCGAAACATCATGATTTACAGTCTGGATGGAACGTTAAAAGGCCGTTTTGGCAATGGACTGTTCGTCGATGATCCGGAAGGTATCGATCTGTACGATATGGGAAATGGTGAGGGCTGGATCATCTGCTCGGACCAAAATGCCGTGCCCACAGAGTTCGAGGTTTTCGAACGCGGAACCCTGACGTACATCGGACATTTTACAGGGAAGACTCGCAGTACTGATGGTTTGACCATCAACCAGCGGTATCTGCCGAATTTTCCCGATGGTTCCTTTTTCCCGGTTCACTCCGATGGATTTAGCGACGCCTATGACTGGGCTGATATCGCCAGTGCGATGGGTCTGGGAATCCGCGTGATCGGTGGCCCGAATTCGGTTGCTGCTCCTACGAATCTTGTCGCAACAGCCATCGACACCCATCAGATCGATCTGACGTGGGCGGATAACGCTGATAATGAAGATGGCTATCGCATCGATCGCAAGACCGGGGCAGGCTCTTTTGTCATGATCGCAGATATCGCCGCGAACAGCACCAGCTACAGCGACAATACGCTGCAGCCAGGAACGGAGTATTCCTACCGTGTATATGCCTACAATGCTGATGGCGAATCCGGCTTCAGCAACACGGCAACAGCGACGACATTTGCAGGCAGCAGCAACCAGCCGCCTGTGGCTGTTGCAGAGGCTGCACCGGTGAGCGGGACCGCTCCCCTGACAGTGACATTTACCGGCAGCAACAGCTATGACCCCGACGGTACGATTACAAGCTATGACTGGCAGTTCGGTGACGGCGGGGTTTCCGCGCAGGCTGATCCGCAGCACACGTATCAAAATGCCGGAACCTACGATGCCATCCTCACGGTCGTGGATAACGGCGGTGAAAGTGCCAGCGACACCGTCCGAATTCAGGTCGATGCTGCCGGAACCAACCAGCCGCCGACTGTAACGATCATCTCACCGCCGGCAGGCGTTACGATTAATTTGAACAGGACAATCTCCCTCTCCGGCGATGCAACGGACCCTGAAGATGGCGCAGTACCTGCGGCGAATTTCGAGTGGACCGCTGACTTGCCCAACGGGCAGACGAATTATCTCATCGCAAGCGGGACGAAAACTGCCAGCAGCACGACAAGCCTGCCCGGCACGTACACGGTTTATCTGCGCGTCACTGACAGCAAGGGAGCAGAAACCGTGCAGTCAGTCGTTTTCGATGTCGCAGCGGGCGCGGCGAATGTGCCGCCGGTCGCGTATGCCAGCTCGTCTGTCAGCAGTGGTGATGCGCCGTTGAGTGTGACTTTTTACAGCGATCTGTCTGCTGATCCGGACGGTTCCATCGCCTCGCGTACGTGGGACTTCGGTGACGGTGCCAGCAGTACGGCAGTCAATCCGACGCATACGTACAACAGCAGCGGAACCTATACCGTCGTACTTACAGTGAATGATGCGGACAACGCCAGCGATTCTGCAACCTTGACCATCACCGTCACAGGCTCACCGCCGAACCAGCCGCCGACCGCGACGATCACCTCCCCTGCAGACGGGGCATCCTTCCCCCTGGGCACCGCGATTTCCTTTTCCGGAACCGGCACTGATCCGGAAGACGGGACATTGCCTGCTGCAAATTTCACCTGGACCACTGTCGCTCCGGATGGCGTCGAACGGCCTTTGGCCTCGGGGGTAACCTCTGGTACGGGGACGCCGACAGCGCCGGGAAATTATATCATCCGGTTGCAGGTGAACGACAGCGGGGGGCTCACCGATACCGACGAGGTGAATATCACCGTCACACCAGCGGCAAAAATCGTTGAAGGATTGCAGACTTTTGACGCCGGGATTCCCGGTGAGTACGCACTTTTCGGTGCTTATCCGAATCCCTTTGTCCTGCGCGGGCAAACTTCGGTCGCGGCGACGCGGATTAAATTCGCTCTGCCAGAACAGCAGTCGGTGAGGCTTCAGGTTTATAATGTGCTCGGTAAGGTGGTTGCCACCGTGTTGCAAGACACCAAATTGCCGGCCGGCTATCATACCTACAAATGGAACGGACGCGACGACCGGGGCATGGCGCTGCCCTCGGGTGTGTATTTGATCCGCATCACGGCGGGACCGCTGCAGCAAACGAAGAAGATCGTTCTGCGTCGATAATTTTTATTCGATGGGATAGATAAAAAAGCCGCGGGGTTTTGCCCCGTGGCTTTTTTTGTTTGAGGAAAAGTTTTGGGGATGAAATGCGGTGAGGTCGCGGACATCTCCTTTCACACAGCGTCGCGGATCGCCTGCACAGTGTCCGGATTTTCCAGACTGCTCAGATCGCCGGGGGATTCACCGAGGTAGGTCGCGCGGATGATGCGGTGCATGACCTTGGCGTTGCGCGTCTTCGGCAAGGCGCTCACGAATTTGATCTCCTTTGGCTTCAGAGGTTTGCCCAGCTCGTGCACGAGCGCCTGCACCAACTCCTGCCGCAGGGACTCCGTGGCTGCCTCCGGATCATTCAACACGCAAAAAGCCACGACCTCGTTATCCTTCACCGGATGCGGCACCCCGATGGCCGCGGATTCCGCGACCTGGGGATGGGTGTTGAGAATGGACTCGACCTCCGCCGGCCCCAGCCGCTTGCCCGCAACTTTGATGGTATCATCGCTGCGGCCGAGGATGTACCACAGGCCATCTTCATCGACAGCAGCGAAATCTCCATGCAGCCAGACGCCCTCAAAGCGCGACCAGTAGGTGTCGAAATAACGCGCGTTGTTGTGCCAGAACCCGCGCGTCATGCCGATCCACGGCGCGCGGATCACCAGCTCGCCGACCTTGCCGCGAACAGACTCGCCGTTTTCATCGACCACATCCGCGGCCATGCCCGGCACCGGACCGGAAAAAGCACAGGGTTTCAGCGGTTTGAAAAAATTGCCGCAGACAATACCGCCACTGATTTCCGTGCCGCCGGAGTAGTTCAAGATCGGTTTCTCGCCGCCGAGCACATTTTCAAAAAGCCACAACCACGACTCAGGGTCCCACGGGCTGCCCGTCGAACCCACCGCGCGCAGGCTGGAGATATCGTGTTTTTCCACCGGCCCGGTGCCGTGGGATTTGAGCACGCGGATCAGCGTGGGCGAGACGCCGAGGTGCGTGATGCCGTGCTTTGCCACCAGCGCCCACAGCCGGTCCTCAGCCGGGAAATCCGGCGCACCGTCATAAAAAACCATGCTCGCGCCGATGAGCAGAGTGCCGAAAACCTCCCACGGCCCCATCATCCAGCCCATGTCCGTCATCCAGTACATCACCTCGCCGCGCCTGACATCCATGGCGTGAAACATATCCTGTGCTGCCTTGATCGGGAAGCCACAGTGCGTGTGTACTGCACCCTTTGGGGTGCCGGTCGTGCCGCTGGTGTAGATCAGCATCACCGTGTCCTCTGCATCGGTGATCTCTGCGGCAGCCTCTGCAGCCTGCGAGGGAATCAACTCGTGCCACCAGTGATCCCTGCCCGGCTGCATCGGCGTGTCTCCGTGCTGCGCGCGTGCGGCGACGATGACATGCTCGACGCCGGGGAGCTGTTGCAGCGCCTCGTCAGCGACGGATTTCATGGCCACGGCTTTGCCGCGCCGCAGCACGCCGTCAGCGGTAAACAGCGCTTTGGCACCGGCGTTTTCCAACCGGGAGATGATCGCCGAGGGGCCGTAGCCGCTGAACAGCGGCAGGATGATGCCGCCGATGCGGGCGATGGCCAGAAAGGCGATCACCAGCTCGGGAATCATCGGCATGTACAGGCCGATAGCGTCGCCTTTGCCGAGTCCGAGCGCGCGCAGGGCATTGGCGCAGCGATTTACCTCGCGGTGGAGCTGTTCGTAAGTCAGCGTCAGGCTTTTGCCTTCTTCGCCCTCCCAGATGAATGCCGGCGCTTGCCATACCGGCGTGTCCTGCCATTTGTCCAGGCAGCTGATGGTGATGTTCATCTTCCCGCCGATGCACCAGCGCGGCAGGCGCGGGTCCTCGCCGGGGTCGAATACCCGGCTGTATGGCTGCTCGAAACGGATGTCGAGCTGCTTGATGACAGCATCCCAGAACCAGGCGATGTCCGCGGTTGAGCGTTGCATCAGTTCGTCATAAGAGGAAATGCCGTGTTGTTGCATGAACGCCTGCAGATTGCTCGCAGCGATCCAGTCCGGATTGGGATGCCAGCACACGGACTGGCCAAAGGGAAAGGTCGAAAGTTCGGAGCTGTTCATGGGCCTGAATGTTCCTTTTTGTGTTTGATTTGTGCGTAGTGAGCTACGCTCCCGAGCGCTCCTGCGGTGTCACGCAAGCGACCCCGTGGCCCCACCTCGTTACACCGCTCCCGCGGTGTAACGTAACCGCTCCTGCGGTGTAACGTAATCGTTTCCGCGGCCTCACCATCTTCTCACACCGATCCTGCGGTGTGAGGCAATCGCTACCTCAGTGTCACGCAATCGATCCTCCGCTGTGAGGAGAAGGATGGGGGCGCTCCTCCGCATACCGTCGCGCGCTGCAGATGTTGTAAGTTCTCGGGAATGACGCTGTTTTTTGTTGTCTTTTTTATAACTTATCCAGAAACTAAAAGCAACCTAATTTGAGTGATTCGCTTAAATAAGAATAATATATTTTTTGTGGAAAGATATTGTTTCTATTTTAAATATCAACCTACTTATCCACTTAACTCAGCTAACCTGCTCTGAGCCGGATACCGCCATCTGTCATTCCGGCCAAGCGAAGCGCAGTGCCGGAATCTCATCTTTTCGAGCACGTGCCTGAGTCTGGGGGATTCCGGTCTTCCGATGCGCGGAAACCGGAATGGCGGTGCTGATGCTGGCATGTGTTGTGCCCAAACAAACTGGTTGAAAAGGGGCACCCGTGCTGAGTTAACTGGATATCCAGAACCTACTTATCATAATTCCAGTGCAACCCAA
>WFTM01000006.1 GCA_015485525.1 Candidatus Zhuqueibacterota bacterium
AGCAACATGAAGCCGGGTCTCAAGTTACGCGGCCATGCAATAGAGTGCCGCATCAATGCAGAGGACCCGGAGCATGATTTTCGGCCCAGCCCGGGTGTGATTTCGACCTTCCATGTCCCGGGTGGCCCGGGCGTGCGCGTGGATACCCATGCCTATGCGCAATATGTCATTCCGCCCTACTACGATTCGCTGATCGCCAAATTGATCGTCAATGCCCCGACCCGTCTCGAGGCGATCAAGAGAATGGACCGGGCGCTGGAAGAATTTATCGTCGAGGGTGTCAAAACCACGATTCCGTTCCATAAAAAAGTCATGCACAATCAAAAGTTCAGAGATGGTGATTTTGACACGCGTTTCCTCGAAAATATGGACTCTCTGTTTTAGGCAGGGAGAACCGTGTTTTTTGATGTAGATGTCTGTTCGTTTTTTGGTGTGGGAACGGCTGTGGGATGAGATATCTCCTTACGCATGTGAGCTGTGCCGCGGGAGCGGCAAGCGGGGCGTCACACCGCAGGAGCGGTGTGATGAGAGGAGGAAGTCGAGTGGGATGAAGTACTGTTTTTGAATAAATCAGGACAGAGAGTTTACAGGTTTGAATTGTTCAGGTATAAGGAGGTAGAAATGGCTGAAGTACCGGCAGAACTTGCGTACACGAATGAACACGAGTGGGTGAAAGTGGATGGGAATATCGCCACAGTCGGCATTACGGACTATGCTCAGGGCGAGCTTGGCGATATCGTTTTTGTTGAGCTTCCTGCAGAGGGCGACGAAACGAAGCAGAATGAAGCCTTCGGTACAATCGAAGCAGTCAAGGCGGTGTCCGAGCTGTTCGCACCGGTTTCCGGCAAAGTCGTAGCTATCAACAGCGCTCTCGAAGATGAGCCTGAAACGATCAACTCCGACCCGTACGGAGATGGCTGGATGCTGAAAATCGAGCTTGCAGATCCGAGTGAGTTGGATGCCCTGCTCAGCGCGGAAGACTATGAAAAAATTATCACAGCAGAAGACTGACCGTTTTTTTCTGCAAAACGGCACCAGAGGTGCTATTGAATAACATCGTCTCAAGAAAACGTGGGGAAAAACGATACTTAGGCAAGAGCCATTGAAAAAATGGCTTGACTTTCGCAGCAGATATGCTGTATCTTCGAAAGTTAATCCGAAAATTGAACTCTGGGAGAATGCTTATACCTCGTTCGTTACGGTAATTTTGGATATCTTGTCATCAATCACGAGAAGATCACTCTTCTTTAATTTTCTGTTTTGTATCCAAAACACCTCATCGGAACAGGTCATAAGCATTTTTTTATGAAACCGAATGGTCGTGTTCTGGATACGCATTCGGTTTTTTTATTTTAACCCGGAGCTGCCGTAAAATTGGCATCGATGTCTGCACCAGGCCCGGCGAGCCGGATTAAGTGGATAACCCGATACGGGCACAGTTAAGTTTGCTATGACCCGGTTTGCCAGGTCCTGCAGATTATCTCCAGAGTTCGCACGTTACGACAACTCATATCATCGAAAATAAAAATTTTCATTTTCCCGATTTTTCTGCGCCCGGCGCGGATTTTTGAGTTACTCGGGATAAATTTTCAGGTTACAGTCATTTGGAGGACTCAATAATGAAACGAACACTTCCTGTCTTGTTGGCACTGTTCAGTATTCTGCCGGTGAATACAGCTTTTGCCCAGAGCGAAAGCGCGGTGCCGTTCCTGCTCATCACACCCGGTGCTCGTGCAGCAGGGATGGGTGAAGCGTTTGTCGCCGTGGCCAACGATGCCAACGCGACGTACTGGAACCCCGCAGGATTGGCTTTCATCGAAAACAAACAACTTTCTCTGATGCATTCAAACTGGCTCCCGCAGCTCGCTCCGGATTTGTTTTTCGATTATGGTTCCTATGTGCACCATATCGATGGTCTGGGAACCTTCGGGCTGGCTATTACTTTTCTGAATCTCGGCAGCCAGACGATCACCGATGAGTTTTCTCCGACGCCTCTGGGCCAGTTCAGCTCGCAGGAATGGGCAATCGGTACATCGTTTGGAATGAAAATCAGCGAGAGCACGGGCGTTGGCTTGCAATTCAAATTCATTCGCAGTAACCTCGCTCCGGAAGTGAACAACACCACTCAGAAAGGTTCTGGCTCGGCCAACTCCTTAGCCTTTGATATCGGTTTCCTCAAGCAGGGCTTTCTGCTCAGTAAACTCGATTTTGGCTTCAACCTGACCAATATGGGCCCGAAAGTCGTCTATATCGATCAGGCCCAGGCTGATCCCCTTCCCACAAACTTGCGTCTTGGTTTTGCCTACCAGGTCGTCGATGAAGAGTTCAACAAGTTGCAGCTCGTATTCGAAGCGGACAAAATCCTGGTCAGAAAATACCTCGATGAGAACGGCGAAACAGTCTCTGATCCGTTCTACAAGGCTATCTTCACCGCCTGGACGGACGATGGCCTGGACATGGAATTGAAAAAGACGATTTTCAATTTTGGCATGGAATACTGGTACAGCGATCTCATCGCTCTGCGTATGGGACGGCACATCGATGACATCGGCAAGGTGCGCTACTGGGCTTTCGGTGTCGGCCTGAAATATTCCATCTACCAGTTTGATTTTGGCTATGTCTCCGCCGGCCAGGGACACCCTCTCAACGATACCATGCGTTTTTCGCTGTCGTTCGGTCTGTAGCCTGAAAATTTACTCATCGATCAAGAAGCGGCTGGCCGCCCTCTTGAAGGGCGGCGCCGTTGACTCTGCAGGACAGTGCTGCATCATCGTGCGCTGGCGAGCTTGTCACAGCCAGTGGCCTGAAATCCGGACGCCGGTTTCGCGCACCC
>WFTM01000007.1 GCA_015485525.1 Candidatus Zhuqueibacterota bacterium
CCGAACTCCTGGTTGATTTCTGGTTTAACCATTTCAATGTATCCCTTACGGACAGTGAGGCGCGTCCGCTGATCGCAGCTTACGAGCGCGATGCCATCCGGCCGCACGTGCTCGGTTCTTTTCGCGATATGCTCGGGGCCACAGCACGGCATCCGGCGATGCTGCTCTATCTCGATAATGCCATGTCTTCGGCGCCGGATACTGTTGAGACGCTGGCAGGAGCCAGGCTTCGTATGAGGCCAGATCGCCGTCCCGGGTTTCGTCGTGCCGGCAGAGGGCGTATGCCGGTGGCACCACCTGCTCCACCAGCCCGGCGGCCGGGGCAGCGTCGGGCCGGCATCAACGAGAATTATGCCCGCGAGCTCTTGGAACTGCACACTCTCGGTGTCGATGGCGGCTATACCCAGGTGGATATCATCGAAGTTGCGCGGGCGTTCACCGGCTGGGGCGTTCTGCCGCCGGATGAGCGTGGGGACAGGATACGCAGGCGTGTGCGCCGGGCACGTCAGGCAGGTTTTGTCATTGACGGCCTGTTTGTCTTTCGTGCGGACCAGCACGATGCCGGCGAAAAACGCATCCTCGGCGTCACTTTTCCCGCAGGAGCAGGTATCGATGAGGGGGAGCGTGTCCTCGATCTGCTCGCTTCGCACCCTTCGACAGCAATGCATATCGCCCGCAAGCTGGCCGTGCGTTTCGTGCGCGATGACCCACCGCAGCGACTGGTGCAGGAGCTGGCCGGGGTTTTTCTCGAAACCGGCGGAAATCTGCGTGCGATGATCATCGCGATCGCAGAATCGCCGGAGTTCTGGCAACAGGAAACCCTGCGCGCGAAGATCAAATCTCCTTTTGAAGTCGTGACCAGCGCCCTGCGTGCAGTCGGAGCCGATATTCAGCGCCCATACCCTCTGATTCAGGTTCTGCGCTTGATGGGCCAGCCGCTGTATGCTTACCAGGCGCCGACCGGTTACCCTGACCGGGCTGAATTCTGGATTAATACAGGCGCGTTGCTCATGCGCATGAACTTTGGCATGTATCTCGCGACCGGGAAAATTCCCGGCCTGCACTTTGATCTGAACAGCCTGTCCGGCAGCCAGCCTCCAGCCACGGCGCGCGAGGCGCTGGCAGCCTGCTGGCAGGTGCTGTTGCCGGAGCGACCGGTTTCGGATACGCTCGAAAAACTGGCTCCGGCTCTGGAGAAAACAGATTTTGCTGATTCTTTTCAGGATGTTTTTGCCGCCGCGCAGCAGCGCCGGGAACAGGACAGTATGATGCCGATGTCCCCGGCGCAGAGGGAAATTCGCTGGCTGCCGGGCAACCCGACGCTCCTCGCACGGGCTGCCGGACTGGTGATCGGATCGCCGGAATTTCAGCGCCGGTAGGCAGATGAAATTGCCTGAGAGCGGTATCTCTGGCGGCATGTTGCCGGCACAGGGGTTGATAGAGCAAGTTGATAATGACATGTCGTGAGGTGTCGCATGTTTGCTTCTCTTTCCGTTTCATCCCAATTGTGACGAACAGGAGGTTCCATCATGTATTCACGCAGAGCATTTTTGAAGACAAGCGGGCTGGCGCTTTTTGCAGCCGGTGTGGGCGGCAGTCCTGTGTTTCTGGCCCGCGCTGCTCAGGCCGCGCAGCAGGGTAGTGCGAATCGCCGCCGCACGCTGGTGACGATTTTCCAGCGCGGTGCCATGGATGGCCTGATGGCTGTCCCGCCCATCGAAGACCCCTATCTGCGCCAGAGCCGGCCGAATCTGTATATCCCTGCAGGCAGAGCTGCGGGTGACCAGGCTGTGCTCGAACTGGGAGATGCATTCGGCCTGCACCCGGCCTTTGCCCCGTTGCTGCCCTTGTTTCGGGAAGGCCGGCTGGCAGTGGTGCATGGCGTTGGCTCGCCAGTAGCCACGCGCTCGCATTTCGACGCACAGGATTATATGGAAAGCGGCACACCCGGCCGCAAAGGCACGGCTTCGGGATGGTTGAATCGGGCTGTCGGGCTGCTCGGGCACGAGCCGGCAACGCCGTTCCAGGCTGTCTCCCTGACACCCTCGCTGCCGAAATCTCTCTACGGTGAACACAACGCACTGGCGGTTTCAGACCTGGCCATGTTTGGCCTGCAAGATATCGGTAACCGGCAGATGAGCACAGCGACACAGCAGGGATTTGAGATGCTCTATTCCCGGGCTGCGGCCGAGCTGCTGCAGAAAACCGGGAGCATGAGTTTTGATGCTGTGAAAATCTTGTCTGAGCTCGAGGTCGAGTCCTACCGCCCGGAAAATGGGGCTGACTATCCACGCTCGCCTCTGGGCTCTGCACTGAAGCAGATCGCGATGCTGATAAAAGCCGGCGTCGGCCTTGAGGTGGCTTTTGCTGAGAGCGGTGGCTGGGACACCCATGTGCGCCAGGGTTCGCTCACCGGCACCTTTGCCAACCGCAGCCGTGATCTCGCCGCTGCCATCGCTGCATTCTGGGCTGATCTCGACAGGTATCAGGACGATGTGGTGGTGATGACCATGACTGAGTTTGGCCGCACTGTGCGCGAAAATGGCTCAGCCGGCACGGATCATGGCCGGGCATCGTGTCTTTTTGTACTGGGCAACCAGGTCCGGGGCGGGCGTGTGCACGGACAGGTTCCGGTACTGGCGCGCGAGAACCTCGAAGACGGCCGCGATCTGCCGGTGACCACGGACTTTCGTGCTGTATTCGCCGATGTCGCCGGGCAGCATCTGCGCATCGATGATGACAGTGCGCTTTTCCCGGGCTGGAGTGGCCGGCGCCTGTCCGTGCTGAAAAGCTGAGCGCTGTGAAGGGGTTTCTCCTCCTCGTCTCCTGCGCTCGAGAACATGACCTCGTGACCTGACAGGCCACCTGCTGCTATCGTCTGGCGCTTTCTGCCACGCTGTTCGGCCGCAGCATGGTGGCCGGAATACCCTTTCTTGCTGTACTCCGGCATGCTCATGCTGGAGTGCCCTCACCCGTCCTTGCCCGGCCGGCTCATTACCACTGTCCTGAGCTGCTGCCGCCCTCTCCCCCATCTCAACAGCGCCGGAATGTTCGCATCTCCCACCCCCGGATTGTACACTCACCGCCGGGTACTATTTATATTGGGAAGTATTTTTTTTAATCTTTTTGCAAAAAAAGTGTTGACATCTACCTACATATCATTATATTCAGGCCAAATTTTTTCAACCCTGTGCTGTCAGGCTGCTATGAAAACAGGAATGGCCTCAGCGAGTTGGTTGTTATACACCAAAATCCAAGTGGAGACGCCCACCGATTGACGGGAACTGTGAAAAGCGGAGCTGATCCCCTTCCGCGCCAATTGGGCCGGTCGCCTTCTGTGCAAGCCAACAGAGTGTGATCATGAAAGTCAACAAAAATTACTTCCCGGATGTCAATCTCAATCTGAACGTGCGTGGCATGCCTCAGTCGGCCACGCTGGCGATCAACGAGCGCAGTGCAGCCATGGAAGCTGCCGGGGAAAAAGTCTTTCGCCTCGGTCTGGGGCAATCACCTTTTCCTGTGCCGGACTCGGTGGTCGAAGCCCTGAGAACGCATGCCCACGAAAAGGATTATCTGCCGGTGCGCGGCCTGCCGGCTTTGCGCGAGGCGGTGGCAGAGTACCATACCCGCCAGCTCGGGTTCGAGTATTCGGCTGATGATGTGCTCATCGGCCCGGGCTCAAAAGAGCTGATGTTTATCCTGCAACTGGTTTATTACGGCGATCTGGTCATCCCCACGCCTTCGTGGGTTTCCTACGCACCGCAGGCGTCGATCATCGGCCGCAAAATTCGCTGGCTGGAAACGCATTCCTATAATAACTGGCGCCTGATGCCGGAAGAGATCGAAAATCTCTGCAAGAGCGATCCGAACCGCCCGCGGCTGGTTATCCTCAACTACCCGGCCAATCCGACCAGTGTGACCTATCGTCTCGAAGAGCTCAAGCATCTTGCCCATGTGGCGCGCAAATATCGCGTCATTCTGCTTTCAGACGAGATCTACAGTGAGCTGCACTATCGTGGCCAGCATGTGTCCATCGCGCGTTTTTATCCTGAAGGAACGATCGTCAGCAATGGCCTGAGCAAATGGTGTGGCGCTGGCGGCTGGCGGCTGGGGACATTTCTCGTGCCCAAATCCCTGCACTGGCTGCTCCAGGCCATGGCCGTGGTGGCCAGCGAAACCTACACTTCGATCAGCGCGCCGATCCAGTATGCCGCGATCCGCGCATTTCAGGGAGGGGAGGATATCGATGCCTACCTGCATCTGTCGCGTAAAATTTTGCGCCTGCTCGGACGTTACATCTGGGATCAGTTCCGGCGCACCGGCATTTCCGTGGCCGAACCGCAGGGAGCTTTTTATATTTTTCCGGATTTCAGCCCCTTCCGGGAGAAACTCGCCCGGCGTGGTATTTACACCAGCATGGACCTGTGCGAGCAGTTGCTGGCCGATACCGGCGTGGCGATCCTTCCCGGCAGTGTCTTCGGCCGGCCCGAAACAGAGCTCACAGCCCGGCTTGCCTTCGTCGATTTCGACGGTGCCGTTAGCCTGAAAGCAGCCAACGGCGGCAAAACCGACCGCCAGCTCGGCGGTGATTTTCTCAACACGATTTGTCCCAATATCGTCGAAGCGACACGGCGCATCTGTGAATGGGTGAGTGCGTGACAGGCGGCATCTGAGCTTCCGCAGGACAACCTGCTTTGCCACCCCGCCGTGCCCCATCGCGGGTACGGACGAACGAGATGAAATTAAAAGAACAGGCCCCGCTTTATTGAGCGGGGCTTTTTTTGTCTGTGATGAGGATGTGAGGGAACACACCCGCCCAGGGCGTGAAATTCATCCTGAACTCTTTGCCGTATCCGCCGTCTCTGGCTGTACAGTTGCGTTTGTCATTTCGTCTTTTGAAATGGCATTTGTCCGGTGTAATCTGTTCACGGCCTGGTGCTTTATCGGACCTTCGTCACATGGTGTGTCGAGCAGGGGGATCCAGCATACCTGCGAACCAGGCCCGGCTAACGGAGTGAACTGGACCCCCGGTGCTCGCTCGAGGCAGAACATTTTTGTTTGGCGTAGATAGTACCGGCTGGCTGGCTTGGGTGGCGGTGACGCTGGAGCGTCGGGAAATGCGTCACACCGCAGGAGTGGTGTGACGAGATAGAACTCAGGATGAAAGGTTCGTAGTGCACGATTTATCGTGCCCGAAAGTCGTCAATTCCCGTGTGCGGCCTCAGGGACGGCAGCGAATCGTGTGACGCTGACATGACGAGCCTGAACCTTGCGAAGGCTGTGAGCCTTCGCAAGGTTTTGCAGTGTAATCCATAAAACCCTCGACACAGGCCCGGTTTGCTGAAGGAACTGGATTCCCCGGTGCTCGCTTGATGCAGAACATTTTTGTTTGGCGTAGATAGTGCCGGTCCACTGGCTTGGGTGGCGGTGACGCTGGAGCGTCGGAAAATGCGTCACACCGCAGGAGCGGTGTGACGAGATAGAGAACTGGATATCCGGAGCGTAGAGGCTTTAATCCGAGGAGGAGATGAAAAAATGCTGGCTTTTGTGAAACGATTTTGTTTTATCTGGCTGGCGGGAGGTGTTGCGGCCGCTGGTCTGTTGCCTGCGCATGGGCAGACGGTCATCGCCCGCCGGCATGCGCAGATCAGTGACATGCTCGCACAGGTTTCCGCACAAAACATCGAGAAGACAGTGCGCAAGCTGGAGAGTTTTTATACCCGCCATTCCCTGAGCGATACCCTCAGCGACGAGCGTGGTATTGGCGCGGCACGGCGTTGGATCAAATCGGAGCTCGAGGCATACGCCCGCGCAGGCGGCGGGCGCATGCGTGTGGAATTCGATCCTTTTGTCGCCCCGGAGGGCAGGCGTATTCCCAAAGCGACACCGATGAAAAACGTGCTCGCCATTCTCCCCGGCAGCGATGCAGATGATGACCGGGTCATCATCGTCAGCGGGCACTATGATTCGCGCGCTTCTGATGCCATGGATGCCAGCTCTTTTGCCCCGGGCGCGGCTGATGATGCTTCGGGTACGGCTGTAACCATGGAGCTGGCACGGGTTATGGCCGGCCGGCAGTTTCCGCTCACCATTATTTTTGCTGCGGTTGCCGCCGAGGAGCAGGGTTTGCTCGGCTCCGCCCATCTGGCCGAGCGAGCGCGCAGGGAAGGCTGGAATCTCATCGCCATGATCACCAATGACATCGTCGGCAACACCCACAGCAGCGGTACGGATATCCGCAATAACCGGCAGATGCGCGTTTTCAGCGAGGGGGTGCCGCAAAAGATGCTGCGCGACCTCATGCAGGCCGACAGCCTTTCCACCATGCGCCGTGCAGCGCGTTCCCTCAGCCGCTACCTGGCGACGACCGGAGAAAATGACAGCCCCTCGCGCCAGTTCGCCCGCTATATCAAGGAAGTCGGCGAACGCTATGTCGATCAGTTCAGGGTCGAGCTTATCTACCGGCGCGATCGTTTTCTGCGTGGTGGGGATCATACGCCGTTCAACCGCCTCGGCTTCAGGGCCGTGCGCCTGACCGAGATGAACGAATTCTACCCACGGCAACATCAGAACGTACGCAATGAAGAAGGCACTGCCTATGGCGATGTCGCGGACGCGGTCGATTATGGCTTTGTCGCACGCGTGGCCAGGGTCAACCTCGCCACACTGGCTAATCTGGCACTGGCGCCATCGGTACCAGAGAACACCGGTATCGTCATCAGCCGCCTGACCAACGATACTACGCTGCGCTGGAACAAACCCGCCCATGGGCAGGTTCATGGCTACTACGTGCTGATCCGCGAAACCAATGCGCCCACATGGCAGAAAAAAATCTTTGTTTCCGGCGTTACTGAGGTGACTATTCCCTATTCAAAGGATAATTTTCTTTTTGCCGTGCAGGCAGTAGGGCCGGAGGGCCATGAGAGCCTGCCGGTGGTTCCGCAGGTGGTGCGCTGAAACGCGCCGGATTGCGTGCAACAGGAAAAATTATGGAGGCAGAATGAAGAAAATCATCGCATTTGTCGTGGTGCTCGCCGGTCTCTCCGGCCACAATCTGGTCGCACAGGTTTCCGTGAGCAAAGGGGTGCGCGTCGGTCTGAATAACTCAACCTATACCACCTCAAACTCGCCTGTGAGTTACGATGCCAAATCCGGGTTTCTCATCGGTGGTTTTCTCGGGCTGGAAATTCTCGGCCCGCTGGACGCAGAAGTCGAAGTGCTGATGACGCAGAAGGGGGCGAAGTATAGCCTCCCCGGCAACGGCACCACGCAGAGTTTTCAGCACAATCTGACCTATCTGGAAGTACCGGTTACTGCCAAACTCTCGCTGCCGTTGTTGCCTTTTCTGTCCTGGTACCTCAGAGCCGGGCCGACCTTTGCCCTGAAGCTGGGCGAATCGTTCAACGTTGATGGTCAGGACTCCGGCGGCACGGATGAAATAGCAAAAAATTCCGATTCCGGTTTCGTCGTCGGGCTTGGTCTGAAGTTTTCGCCTCTCATCGCTCAGTTCACCATTGGCGTGCGCTACACAGCCGGGCTGTATTCCCTGCTCGATACCGACGATACGGTCGAGCTGAAAAATCGGGTTTTCTCTCTCGTCGCCGGGGTCGGGTTTTAGCGGTCGGATCGACCTGGCTTTGCAGCACAGGCCAGCACAAAAATCGTTTGCGTTTGAAATCGCACGCCACTACTCCACATCGGCCTGCACAGGCAGGCCCTCGAGCTGCATGATTTTCAGAGCGTTGGTGGTTGGGCATGGGCCGGGCCGCAGGGTGTAATCAAAAACCATGCGGCCGTCGCGCACGTGTTCACGGAAGTGGTAGTTGAGAATGCTGTCTGTGTCATCGGCCAGGTGTACGAGCTCGAGGTCATGGGTTGAAACCAGACCAAGGGCACGTTTATCGAGCAGGGCGCGCAGATACGCCCGGCTGCCGATCAGCCGTTCACGGTTGTTGGTGCCGCGGAAGATTTCATCGATGAGAAAAAAGACCGGTGCTTCATCCCTGTTCTCCATGGCATCGAGGATGGACTTCAGGCGTCGCACTTCGGCATAGAAGTAGGAAAACCCATCGCTGATCGAATCGCTGATTTTAATACATGAATAGAGACGGAAGGGTGACAGCCTGAAGCTGCTGGCGAGCACGGTTGTCCCTGCCCGGGCCAGAACCATGTTGCAGCCGATGGTCTTGAGAAAGGTGCTCTTGCCCGCCATGTTAGAGCCTGTGATGATCACCACTTTGCCCACTCCCCTGAGCTCAAAATCATTGTTGACGCGCTCTTGCGCATGGATCAAAGGGTGGCCGAGTTGCCTGGCCACCAGCCCGGCGCTTTGGGGGGCATCCTGCTTTTCGAGCTCCGGAAAAACGCTTTCCGGATTCAGCCAGGCAAAAGCAGCAAGTGAACTCAGAGCTTCTATCTTTTGCAGCACATCAAGCCACTCTGGCAGCACTTCCCGAAGTCTTCTGCGAAAACGCTGTAACAGCAGCGCGCACAAATAATCCCACGGTAAAATGAGATTCAGCACCAGCCCCATGACAGGGTTCATGCGCAGGCCGATCGCGGCTCCGAGCAGGCGGATGGCATGCAACTGGCGTGAAGGCATGCTCGTGCCGGCGGTGATCGGTTCGCACAGGGAAGCGAGCTGGCTGCCTTCGCGGAAACGCCAGGTTTCGATATGTCCGAGCACGCCGCGCAGTTTGCGGATTTCATCTTCGAGAAAGGTCGATTCCTGCAGCAGGTTTTTTGTCGGCCCCATGTTGAACAAATAGATCAGCGCATACAGGACGAGACTGTAAATCCACACAGGCGTGGTGATAATCGCCAGGCTGTTGAGAACGAAACCGGCGTCCGTGATCAGGGCCAGGCCGGAGAGCAGCGGCACGAGCCGGCGCAGAGTTTTGCTGTTTACATCGCGGTGCAGCCAGTTGCGCAGGGCAGTGCTTTCCATGCGGTTGTCGGAGGCTGTGCGGTAGTTCATCAGCAGGCGGTGACGGAAGATGTGCAGGGGCTGGAGTTCGCGCACCAGTTTTTGCCGGCGACGGGAGGTTGCGACGGGGGGGGCCGGTTCCAGAAGCCAGTCGGCCAGCAGTTTGCTGCCCCGGGTTGACGCGGCAAGGTCGAGCAGGTGGTGCAGCGAATTTTGTCCGGTGATATCGAGGTCGATGGCAAAGGGATGGTCCGGCGGCGGTTGCTCCTGCAGGGCAGGGGGCAGGGCAGAGAAATCTAACTCCGCGCGTGCAACCAGTTCTTTGATGATGCTGCTGCGCAGGCGGTGTTTCTGCAGGCTGGCAGCAATGCGGCGGTGCCTGTGCACCACAGGCGTGAAGACGATGATGAACAGAGCCAGAACCGACCAGGCAAGAGCTTCCTTGCCGGCGAAGACTGCTGCCGCCGCAGCGATAAAACAGACGAGGAAAAACAGCAGCCGGTAGTTTGACAGCCGCTGGTCAATGGCTTCGAGCCGAGCGCTGCGTGTCTGGTAACGGCGCAGGGCATTCTGCAGTGAACGCAAACGGATGGTTCTGGTAATCATTCCCTCTCCGGGTTCAGGTCTGGCATGTGCTGGTTATGTATCTGAAAAATTTATCCTGTCGTATTGCAAAAGTATGCCTCTCGTCACACCGCTCCAGCGGTGCTCCAGAGGTGCGGCATCCCTGTTATCGCTCCCGCGGCAGCAGCACCCATACCGATGGGATTCCGGTACGTCGCCTGGCTTCGGCTGAAATGACGAAAGACCGCGGTCTTCCGGACGGCGGCTGAATAGTCAGCGCAGCAAAAAATGCAGGCAATAATAACCAATTCTCCTGAGAATGCCAACAGGAACAACAAAAAAAGCCCGGCCACGAAAACCGGGGCCGGGCTGAATTGATCGAACTGTGAGAAAAATCAGGCAGCGGCTGTTTCTTCGACTTTGTACATGGAGCCGGCAACTGCACCGTAAATCATCCAGCCGATGACCTGGACGACCAGAGAGTACCAGGCCATGGCATAGGGAAAGCCTTTGATCATCAGCGGTGAGAAGAATGCGGCAAAACCACCCAAAAGGCCGATCCACAGGCCGAACATCATGCCGCCTTTAGCGCCGCTTTCCCAGGACCCACGGGTTTTGGCAAAGAGAATACCCGCGACCAGACCCATGACGATGGTGACGACCGGGAACCAGAACGGGTTGTCTGCCTGTTTAAAACCTTCGATCGCCTGATACTGGCCGGCGAGCAACATGCCATGCACGAGATAGTCGTAGATGGCCATCACGATACCCCCAACTGCTCCGGCGGTTAGTGCTTTGTTCAATTGCATATCCTCCTCCTTTTGATTGGGTTAACTGCAATTGTACTCCGGCAGCCGGCGCATGATGTCGAGCAGGATGAACCTGCCGGATCATGAAGTTGACCGAAAAGTAGGCAGCGGGCTAAAGAATGTCAAACAAAAAAGGATGAACGCGGCTCTGGCGGCGGACCGGGAAAGTGGCGTCATACCATATCAAAAGAAAAAAACATCGCTGCACAAGGCGGAAAAGCCTTGCTTTTGACGGTGCGAAATCTCATATCTCAGGGTACGGGAATACCACCTGGCCAGAGCATGTGCCTGCATCAGGCCCTCCGGGTATCCAGTTAACTCAGCAAACCGGGCCCGGCTCAGATACCGGCATGTGTCATTCCGGCCAAGCGAAGCGCCGTGCCGGAATCTCATCTTTTCGGGCACGTGCCTGAGTCTGGGGGATTCCGGTCTTCCCCTGCAGGGAAACCGGAATGACAGTTCTGGGGTAGGCATGTGCTGCTGTCACGCGGTCTGCTTGAAAAAATGCAACCGTGCTGAGTTAAGTGGATAACCAGTACCAGATCCAACTAGCTCGTTTATAGTGCACGATTTATCATGCCCGCAAGCTGTCAGGCTCAGCGGGTCTTCCGGCAGGGGTATTTTTTTCGGCGTAGATGGTGCCCCCCCGGCCGGGTTTTGTAGCGGTGACGCTGGAGCGTCGGAATGTGCGTCACACCGCAGGAGTGTTGTGACGAGATAGGAAAGAAATCGGATATAGATAAGGAGATGATGCATGAATATCAGACAAACTGTATTTGCTGCTGTCACTGCCCTGTTTGTGCTGGCAGGATGCGGCACACCTGGCGATGATTCCGGGCTGCCGGGCTCTGAAGCCCCGGGGCAGACCCTTGGCCAGATCAGCGATGCCACGGTTTTTACTCTCGATAACGGCATGGAAGTGATCCTGGTACAGAATCGGGCAAACCCTATGGTGACGGCGTTTACGATCGTGCGCACGGGCAGCCGCAACGAGGACGCTGCAACAAATGGATCGGCGCACTTCCTCGAACACCTGCTCTTCAACGGCACCCGCAAACGGACCCAGAAGCAGCTTTATGATGAAATGGATTATTACGGCGGCTATAACAACGCCAGCACCGGGCCGGACTTTACCAACTACATGATTCTCATGCCCAGAGAATATATCGCCGAAGGTATGGATATTCAGGCTGACATGCTGTTCAACTCTACGCTGCCGCCTGCCAAGTTTGAGAAGGAACGCGGTATCGTTATCGAAGAGATCGGTAAGGATTCTGACAGGCCGGGATATCAGGTGGACAATGGGTTTTTGCGGGCATTTTTCGCGGGTACTCCGTACGCCCGCCCGACTCTGGGTACGGTATCGACCATTTCGCATCTGTCCCGCGAGCGGGTGATGAATTTTTACAAAACCTGGTATGTGCCCAACAATATGACCCTGATGGTGATCGGTGATTTTGATACCGGGGAGATGGTTGAGCTGGTCAGGGAAAAATACGGCAAGGCCGCACCCGGCCCACTGCCGGAAGTCCCTGTGTTCGAACTGCAGCAACCGAAGAAGAGGACGATCCTTACCAGCACCGCTATCGGGAAATTCCCTGCGGATAGAAAATTTCTCACCCTTGGGTACCCGCTGCCACCACCCACGGCAGATGGTTTTCAGGCCCTGGAGCTGCTGACCGAGTTTTTGGGCGGTGATAATTCATCGCTGCTGCAAAGGCATTTTAAAAATCAGGAGAGAAGTCATCTGGTCAATTCGATCAGCGCGGGCCTGAGTTTTAACCGTGATTTTTCCTGGCTGAAGATTTCGGCAGAGCTCCCCATCGATGCTGATGAAAATTTAGTGGTCACGGAGATTTCGGGTGTGATCGAAGAGCTGTCCCGTACGGGTGTAAAGCAAGAGCAGGTGCGGAAAAAACTGGTAGCCCGGGCCGCAAACGAAATTTTTCTGCAGGAAAAGCTGCACTATTATGGCATGATGAAATCCGGCTATCTGGCCGCAGGAGGCTATCCCTTCCTGCGCGACTATATGTCCGGCCTGCAGCAGGTACGAGCTGCAGATATCCGGAAAAGCGCTTTGTCCCACCTGTTGCCGGTCACCCCGGTGATCACTTTGATGAAACCTCGCCAGGCTGATGAGCCGGAGAAAAAGAGCGATTCGCCCAATACCTACCACAGCGAAATCCTCGAAAATGGCCTTCAGGTCGTGGTGCAGTATAATCCGGACAGCCCGGTCGTTGGTATGCATTTGCTGGCAAAGGAGCCGGCCCGGCTCACGGGAAAAGCTGGATGGGGCAGTGCTGATATCCTGCAGCGAGCCATGCTCGAAGGCGGAACCCATTCCCGGCCCGGAGCTGCTTTCTCTGAAGCAGTCGAGGGTATTGGCGCAGAGCTGAAGATGTATGACAATCCCTGGATTCCCTATGATGATTACTATCATTCTCCGCGCTACAGCTATATCCGCCTCAAGGTTGTTGGTGAAACCTTTTCTGATGGCGTGTCTCTTTTGGGGGATATCGCCCGCAATGCTCAGCTCAGCGATGAGCAGATAACGAATGCGCGTAAGAATGTCGTCTCCCTCTCCGAACGGGCGGCTGCGAGCACACCGGCTGTGGCGAAAAAGCTTTTTTATGATGCGCTGCTGGTTGGCAATCCCGGTTTTGGCCACGAATTGGGCGAGCCCGACAGCCTGCGTGAGCTGCCTGCTGAGGCTGTGCGCGAGCTGTATCGCAAACTCTATGCACCGGGCAACATGATTCTGACGATTTCGGGGAATATCCCGCCGGAGCAGGCGATGCAGGCTGTGCGCGAGGCGTTTTCAGGCACATGGGGCGAGAGCGTCAAACTGCCCGCGCCGGATGTGCGTTTCGGCGAATTCGGTCGGACGGTAAGAGAGCGGGTTGGCAAACAGCAATCCTATATTTACATCGCCAATCGGTTTGATATCGCGCCAGAGGATCTTCCTGCGTTGCGCGTTTTGATGGCGATTTTTTCGGATCGCCTGGCGTTTCAATTGCGCGAAAAACAGGGATTGGCTTACTCCATCGGAGCCTCTTCTTCTTCGCTGGCAGGATTGCGCTGGTACACGGTACGCATGGGCACCCGGCCGCAGAATATCGATGCTGCGGTAGATGGCATCAAAAAACAGGTGCGGGCGATACGCACGGCTCGAATAGCGGAAAAAGAAGTGCGCAAAACCGTCAACTCGCTCCTCGGCCGTCATGGCATGCGCCGGCTGGATCGCGCCGGCAAGGCCTATTATCTCGCCATGCAGGTGTTGCGCGGCAATAACGCCGATGCAGACGAAAAGAGTACCGAGCTGCTCAAACGCGTCAGTGCGCGGGATGTCAATCGCCTGAAAAATATCGTGTTCAACCACGACGACCATCTCGTGGTCATCGTCGAATAGATGGGCTGAAGCCCCGGTTGTGGATACGCCATCCCCGGCATTTCCACAACCGGGCTTTTGCTTTCGGTTGTGTGAGCGTGATACCCAGGTATTTTTTGCTTGCATTTTCTCTTGTCGATTCCTATTCTTGACCGTCCGGTCGGTCAAGTTTTATTTTTCAGTATTTTTCAGTTCAAAAAAATGAGAACCCAAAAGTCAGTATATGCCCAAACAGATCGATAAACAGAGCAAACGGGAAGAGATTCTCGATGCAGCCGTGCGCGTGTTCGGGCGGCACGGCTTTCATTTCACCCGTATGATTGATGTTGCCCGGGAAGCAGGCATCGGCAAGGGGACGATTTACGAATATTTCAGCAGCAAGAACGACCTGCTCAGCGCTGCCTTCAATCGCTACATGCACATGATCCGCCAGGACATGGAAACCCTGCTCGCCGGCCCCCATTCTCCGGTGGAAAAAATTCGCCTGATCATCCAGCACGTTCTGGACACTTCAGCACAAAATCCGGAGCTTATCCTTGTTTTTTTCGACTTCTGGATTCACAGCGTGCATGATGGCGATCAGCAGGAAATCAATTTCAAGACGATTTATGCGGAGTACCGCGAGCTGACCCGGGTGCTGATTCAGGAAGGCATAGCCCGCGGCGAGGTTCGCCACGATATTCCTGCAAACACGGCCGCTCTTTTCGTCAGCGCTATAGAAGGCACTTTTCTGCAGTGGATCGTCGATCCGCAGGCGTTTCGCATCGCTGACATGGGCAAAACCATCACGGACGTACTGCTCAACGGCATCATCATTCCGTCCCGAACAGACCATTCAGAAGGAGAGAATCCATGACCCGCCGTACATTTCTCATCGCCGCAGGCGCTTCTATGCTTGCGGCATGTCTGAGCGCGAACACGCCCGAGACAGCGACCGAGATCATCCGCAAGAGCGACCAGCTCCTGCGCGGCAAGACCCTGCAGGCCACCCTCACCATGCAGATCATCACCCCGGACTGGCAACGCTCGCTGAAGTTCAGCTTCGTCTCGCAGGGAAAGGAGAAGTCATTCATCCGGATCGAAAAACCGGCCAAGGACCGCGGGGTCAGTTTTTTGCGTATCGGCAGCGAGATGTGGCAGTACATTCCCAAGATCAATCGTGTGATCAAAATTCCGCCGAGCATGATGCTGCGCAGCTGGATGGGATCGGATTTTACCAACGATGATCTGGTCAAGGAGTCCAGCATCGTCGATGATTATGAGCACCGCCTGTTGGGCACGGAAACCGTGGATGGCGTACCGGTGTATCGCATTGAACTCACACCCAGGCCAGAGGCAGTGGTGGTCTGGGGCAAGATCGTCTCCCTGATCCGCACGCAGGACTATATTCCGGTCGAGCAGCTTTTCTTCAATGAACGCGGCGAGCAGGTACGGCGGATGACTTTCTCCGAAATTCGTCGCATGGGCGACCGCACCATCCCCACACGCATGGAAGTGGTCACGCGTAAAAAGCCGGATAACAAAACCGTGCTGATCTATGAAAAAGCGCTTTTTGACAGGCCGGTGAAATCAAACATCTTTACGCAGCAGTACCTGCGCCGGGCACGGCGTTGAGGAGGGGGAATTCCGATTTTCCTCTGTCGGGTTAACGGTTAACCGCGAAGGCGCGAAGAGCGCAAAGAAAGCCGAAGTGTAATAAAAGCTAATACCGGTAGTTCCCGGCATATCATCTTTTCCTTAGCGTCTTTGCGCCTTGGCGGTTCTAAAAATTGCACAGATGACATTCAAACTCAA
>WFTM01000008.1 GCA_015485525.1 Candidatus Zhuqueibacterota bacterium
GCATCGAGAACGAGATACACCTCATGCGGCGCATCCGGGATGCGTTTGCCGATCACGCGTTTGATTTTTTTCAATTCTTCCATCAGATTCGTGCTCGTATGCAGCCTGCCGGCGGTATCGATCAGAGCGATATCGACGCCGCGATTTTGAGCGGCTGCGACAGCATCATAGGCGACGGCAGCAGAATCGGCTCCGGCTTTATTGCGTACTACATCGACGCCGGCCCGTTCCGCCCAGATTTCCAGTTGCTGCGAGGCAGCAGCCCGGAAGGTGTCTGCCGCGCCGACGAGCACACTTTTGCCCTGGTTGCGGTACAGACTGGCGAGCTTGCCGATCGACGTGGTTTTGCCGGCTCCGTTGACACCGGTGACCATGATGACATGCGGCCGGTTTTTCAATTCACCGGAATGGCCATTGCGCAGCTCTGTGAGCTGTGCGAGCAGGTCGCTTTTGATCGTGGCAATCACGGTTTCGAGATCACCGCGCTCGCGCAGACTGATGTTGGCGCGCAGGCGGTCGATGAGCTCCATGGTCGTATTCACACCCAGATCTGCAGCGATCAGGCGTTCTTCCAGAAACTCGAGAATATCCTCATCAAGACGGGTTTTGCCGGAAAAAACCTTGCTCAGGCCGTCTGATAGGTTGGTGCGGGTCTTGCTCAGCCCGCTGCGGAATTTTTCAAAAAAAGTAGCCAGTGTTGTTCTCCCGGGATGCGACAGTGAATTCTCGATATACAGATAAAACACGCATTCGGACGGTCGTACGGAGTATCTCTGATCAGGTGCGCACGAAATCGAGATAGCGTTTGCCGTAGCTGATGGTGGAGATGACGAGCAGAGCCGTGGAGATATACAGAAAAATCATCCCGTACGGCTGGATATCGACGGCGTACAAAATCACGGTGACTGCGCAGGCCCCGACCGCGAATTTTCCGAACCAGTTGCTTTCCGGAATGCGTTCTTCTTTTCTGACGATCGTCAGACCGAGGGACAAAATAGCCAAATCGCGACCGATTATCAAGGCCAAAAACCACATGGGCAGGCCGTGGGTGTACACGAGTATCAGACCGACACCAGCAAGAGCGATTTTATCTGCGATGGGGTCGATGATGCGTCCGAGGTCGCTGCGCTGGTCGAGCTTGCGGGCGAGATAGCCATCAAAAAAATCGGTGAGGGCGGCCAGTACCATGAATGCAAAAGCAGTCCAGTTTGCTTCCACGGTCTGCTTTTTGAGAAAGTGCAGTACAGGCCAGAGCAGAAGAATACGGGAGAAGCTGAAAAAATTTGAGATGGTCAGTATTTTACCCTGTAATTTCATCGCTTTCGTCGTGGGTCATGAGATATTCATTGAGATTCCAGGCTCGGATAGCTGATTCCGAAGCGGTAGTGGTAGTACCATTTTGACAACAGGAATGTTGCCAGCAGGAGGAGCGCATAAAAAGGCCACATCACGCTTACAGCGATGGAAAGGAACAAAATCGGAAATTTGATCGCCCGATCGATAGCGCTGCCCGTCTGCTTCATCAGTGCCGCGATGAACAACGGCACGGCAGCAAGCGCGGGCCAGAAAATCAGCGCATCGAAAAAAAATGCTGCACTGGCCAGCGCCAGTATTTCCAGCAGCAATCCGGCCCGCAGGGTGCTGGCGACACCAAATCGCACTGCAAAAGTCCGCTTGCCGATCAGGGCGTCCCCATCGCGGTCAACGATTGTGGTCAAAAGATAGACCGCCCCGACCGCGGCCGCATAGGGCAGGGAGGCCAACAGCGCCTGCCACTCTCCGGGCACTCTGGCCCACCAGCCGGCTGTAAAAATCAACACAGCACCGAGGCTGTTGGCCAGAAGGCCAAACATGGCACGATCCTTCCACTTGAATGGCGCCATGCTGTAAAAGACGCCGGTGACCAGATAGATTACCACAAACAGGCCCCCCACGCCGGTGTTATGCGCAAAAGCCACGGCCAGAGGCAGCAACGCCAGTACTACGGTCTGAACTACGGCAACCGGCACGGGAATATGGCCATTGGCAAGCAAAAACAGTTTGTTATTATGCTTGTCGGTATCGATATCGACGATCTGGTTGAGGATAAAAGCGCTCCCCATCAGCAGCGTCAGGGCGATGGCGAGGGTGAGCGGGTCACCAGCCAGGCTGCGGGGAGCGGCCGCAGCAGCCGGGGCCACGAAATAGCCGCAGGCGAAAACAGTCCACACAGGCAAAAACAGTGGCGGTCGCAGGATAAACAGATAATCGAAAATACGCGCGATTTTGAACATCGTACTGGGGCGTCCGAGCACACGTCGCGGGGTAGCGGCGGCTATTTTTTCGATACGCTCTTCGATGATGTGCACGTCCTTTTGCATGAGAACTCCCGGGGAAGTATATCCTGTGATGCCAGTTCGCGGCAAGCGAGCACTCCTGCGCAGGCTGCCGCCGGTTTGTCGTGCGGAATGTGTCCAGCGCGGGCTCACTCCATATCGTGCTTGTCTTTGATGCGCTCAGGTGGAATGGGATACTCGCCGGTGAAACACGCTGTGCAGTATCCGCCGTCATCGTGCGGTACCGAGGCGAGCAAACCATCGAGCGAGAGATATTCCAGACTGTCGGCGCCGAGATAGGTGCACAGCTCAGCCACGGACATTTTGTTGGCGATGAGCTCCTCCCGCGTGGGGAAATCCATGCCATAGTAGCAGGGCGCAACGATCGGTGGCGAACTGACGCGGATATGCACTTCCTTGGCACCTGCCTTGCGCAGCATGCTGGTCAGTTGCCGCAGCGTTGTGCCGCGTACGATGGAATCCTCCACTACGACCACGCGCCGGTCTTTGACGATGCCCTTGACCACGTTAAACTTGACGCGAACTTTGAAATCGCGCTGATTCTGCTCCGGCTGAATAAACGTCCGGCCGACGTAGTGATTACGGATCAGGCCGAGTTCGAATTTCATATCGCTGCGCCGCGAAAAGCCAACCGCTGCGGTATTGGAGCTGTCCGGAACCGAGATGACGATGTCCGCATCTGCCGGACACTCCAGCGCCAGGTTCTTGCCCAGCCGGCGGCGGGCACGATCGACATTTTCATTAAAAACGCGGCTGTCCGGCCGGGAAAAATAAACCAGCTCGAAGATACAGGCTTTGCGTTCTCGCTTTTCGGCAAACTGCCGTGAGTGCACGCCGTCTTTATCCAGTTTAATCATCTCGCCGGGCTGCACATCGCGGACATATTCTGCCTCCAGCAAATCGAGAGCGCAGGACTCCGAGGCCAGAATATGGATATCCCCGCGCCGGCCCAGACACAGCGGCCGGAAACCCTGCGGATCACGGATGCCATACACCGCATCACGCGTGAGCATGGTGATGGAATAGGCGCCTTTGAGAATGGCGAAAACCTCGCGCAGTTTATCAGCCATATCCGATGCCCGTGCACGCGCCAAAAGGTGCAGAATCGCCTCGGTGTCGCTGCTGGTCTGAAAAATCGCCCCTTCCTGTTCCAGCTCTTTGCGGATCGAGCGTGCATTGACGAGATTGCCGTTATGCGATACCGCGATCGGCCCATGCTTGGATTTGACCAGAATCGGCTGCGCATTGCTGATCACCGTCGAGCCGGTGGTGGAATAGCGGTTATGACCTATGGCCAGGCTGCCGGGCAACTGGTCGAACATGCGCTCGTCGGCGAAGACATCCGCCACCTGCCCCATGCTGGCGTGGCGGTAGAGATGCTCACCGTCCGAAGTGGCGATACCCGCACTCTCCTGCCCCCGGTGCTGCAGAGAATACAGGCTCAGGTAGGCCAGTTTGGCAGCCTCCGGACTGCCGTAAATGCCAACCACACCGCAGTTGCTGCGGGGTTTATCCAGGTCGTCTTCTTCACAGCAGGGTGTCTGCTGATCTGTTTTATGGTCATTCATGTTTTTCTGTGTTTTCTTTGTTTGGCTCTTCCTCAGGTCGTGTGGGTTGCTTTTCAATATGGGCACCTGACGCGCCGCCCAGCAGGCTGTACCGCGACATTCATGTCGCGAAGCACGATACTGTGCTTTATTCAGCACACCCCAGAGCACAAGGCTGGGACGCGACATAAATGTCGCGATACGAGGGCCAGGCGTAACGTGACATTCATGTCGCGAAGCACGGTACTTGGCGTTATTCAGCATGCCCCGGTGCACAGGGCGGAAACGCGACATAAATGTCGCGGTACGAGTCGGGCCGGCCCCACCAACCCACACAATACTAAAGTGAAAATTGAATGGAACTATGCATTCAAACAGCTTCGTGATTTTCTGCGGCGCGGGCCAGCGCCTCACTTCCCCGTGTTTGAAAGGATCAAAAGGCTGAAGCCGATTCCGGCAAAATCTGCCAGCAGGTCCCGGAAGCTGGCAGTACCACGGCCGCTGACATGGTCATACAGCTCTTTGCCCAGACCGATGGCCGCTGTGCTCAGCACTGCTGTCGCCACAGCCTGGCGGTCATCCACGCCGGCCATTTCCTTCAAAACAAACACCTGCCCGCTAACGAGAAAAGCCGACACCGCAAGGTGATCGTGCTTGTCTTTGCCGAACCAGGGATCAGCTTTTTGCACCCTGCCGGCACTCTCCTGCTGAAAGGCTGCTGCCGGCGATATGGCATTGAGCACCACGATCATCACATAAGGAAACATGCCCGTTCACCTCCTCAGCTTCGGTAACAGTAACCCGGTTCTGATCAAAAACGCACAGAAAAAGAAACTGCAAGGTACGTACCCGGCGAGGATGATTGCAAGGACAAATCCGGTGAATCATCGAAATCACTCAGATGGGCATCGACGTAGGCATCGAGAACGCTGAGCAGCCGTGTGGCCAGAAAAGCCCAGCTCATGTTATTGCGCTGATCGATCCAGTAACTGCGGATGACCGGGTCTGTGCTGGCAACGACTTTCTGGTTGCGCACGATCGCGCTGGTGACGAAAAACGTTTCCACACCAAAGACGAGGGCAGCTTTGAGCAGCTTGCCGTTATAATACTGCCCCCACCCCGGCAACAGCGCTGATCGCAGCATAGCCCCACGCGGACTGCGGGCTTTCTTCGGAGCATCGGCAAAAGGTGGTAAAAATACGCTGTTATTACGGAATTGCCGATTGTGCAGCCCGGCCGTCAGTGGGTACACTGGCTGAGGAAGCCGCAGCATTTCCCGCGCTGTAAGCGAGCTGTCGCCTGCAACAGGTGTACGAGCAGCGAGTGGGGCTGCCGCACAACACACCAGCGCAAGGCACACTCCTGTCAGCCAGGATTTCATCGGACTTCAGCGATCGCTTCCATTTCAATCAACGCACCCTTTGGCAGCGCAGAAACCTGCACCGCGGAGCGCGCCGGCGGATTATCGGAAAAATAGCGGCCGTAAATCTCGTTCATGCGCGCAAAGTCGCCGAGGTCAACCATGAAGACCGTTACTTTGACGACATTTTCCAGCCCGCTGCCTGCAGCTTCGAGCACAGCTTTGAGATTTTGCAAAACACGCTCTGTGGCTTCCTCGATGTTCGCATTGACCATCTCGCCCGTTTCCGGGTGCAGAGGAATCTGGCCAGCAGTATAGACCAGTGATGCTCCCGAGGTGATGATTCCCTGGTTATACGGCCCGATCGCTGCCGGTGCCGCCGCAGTGCTGACGATTTTCTTCATAATGTCATCCTTCATGTTTTCGGTTTTTATGCCATGAAAAATTCGGCTCTTCCTCAGATTGTGAGGATTGGAAAATTATCATTGTGCAAATCCGGCCGGTGTTGAGGGTGTAAAAATGATATTTGTCACGGCTCAATTTTTAGGATTGTTGACGATATCATTCCGGATGGGGCCCGCTGTGCAGGGGCGACCGGCGCGGATCGCCACTACGGGTTTCGTGCCTGTGATCATCAACAATAATTGCGTTGCCAGACGGAAACGGTGTAAATATCTGTATTTTGGTGAAACCATTTTGTAACGCCGATTTTAAATCACGTGTCATGGCGCCAATGGATGATTATTGATATTTATTTTGTCATCGTCGTTGTTGCAGGGGTTCAAAATTTTGAACCCCTGCAAATTTGAACCCATCGATATTGATTATCCGTTTGGTGATCGCGGATTTAAATCCGGCCGTGCTGGAACCATTAGATTGGGATTCAGACCTGACATCGCGACATGAATGGCACGGTACAATCTGGGCACTACACGTATCGCGACATTTATGTCGCGCCACAGCCATACCCACTAAAGCAGCCGGAATTACGAAATGTATCGTACATCGCAGCATGAATGTCGCGGTACGTCCTGGGCGCCAATTTTATGTACACAGAATGCATGACCTGTCCGGAGACTCAGGCCCGGAACTGCATGTTGTAGAGATTCTTGTATGTGCCATCGAGCCCGAGCAACTGTTCGTGCGTGCCGCGCTCTACGATCCGCCCGGAAGAAATCACCAGAATCTGATCTGCATGCAGGATAGTTGACAGGCGATGGGCGATGACAAACGTCGTGCGGTTCTGCATCAGCCTTTCGATCGCTTCCTGCACCAGCAGCTCGGATTCTGTATCCAGCGCTGATGTGGCTTCGTCGAGAATCAGAATAGGCGGATTTTTCAGCACCGCCCTGGCAATAGCGATGCGCTGGCGCTGGCCGCCGGACAGTTTCACCCCGCGCTCACCGATCATGGTGTCATAGCCCTCAGACATCGTACGGATAAAACGGTGCGCATTGGCTACCCGCGCCGCCTCTTCAACCCGGGCATCATCGACATCGGCCAGCCCGTAGGCGATGTTGTTGCGGATCGTGTCGTTGAACAGGATCGTCTCCTGCGTGACGATACCCATCAGCCCGCGCAGGCTGGCGAGAGTTACCTCGCGGATATCTGTGCCATCGATGGTGATCGTGCCCGAATCCGGCTCATAAAAACGCGGGATGAGATCGACGAGAGTAGATTTGCCACCGCCACTCGGCCCGACCAGCGCGAGTATTTGTCCCTTGTCCACCCGGAAGGATATATCCTGCAACACCGGCTTGCCCTTTTCATAGGCAAAATTCACCTTATCAAAAACGATCTCCTTTTCAAACGCCACCAGCTCAACCGCACCGGGCTTTTCGACGATGTCCGGCTCGGTATCGAGCAGAGCGAAAATCCTGTCGCCCGCGGCCAGTGCTTCGTTCAAACGCGTTGTCACGCTGGAAAGCTCTTTCAGCGGTTGCATGAGCGAAAAAATCAGTACCAGAAAGGCGATGAACTCCTCGGGGCCGAGGATACTGCCGGCGATGACCTGCTTGCCGCCGACCCAGAGAATACCGACGCCGACGAGCGCGCCGAGGGATTCGGTGATCGGTGAGGCGAGATTGCGCACGCGCGTGATGCGCAGCAGTGTGCGAAAATAGGCCTCGGTTTCGCGCATAAAACGGCGGATTTCAAACTGTTCCATGGCAAACGCCTTGACGATGCGCATGCCGGCGATGCTTTCCTGCAGGATCGAGGTGACGTCTGCCATTTTCTCCTGAGAGCGCGTGCTGGCTTTGCGCAAGCGCAAACCGATGCCGCCGATGATCACCGAGCTGACCGGCAGGATAACCAGCGCGGCCAGCGTCAACTGCCAGCTCAGATAAAACGCCAGCCCGAGGTTGGCAAAAATCAGCAGTGGATTTTTGATCAGAGTAACGAAGGTCGCGGAAACCCCGTTGTTCACCAGATTGACGTCATTGGTGATGTGCGAAATGAGCTGGCCGGTACGGGTGCGGTTGAAAAAGGGCAGGCTGAGGCGGTTGATGTGCCGATAGAGATCGTTACGGATATCGCGCATAACCGCCTGCTCGACATAGGCCATAAAATAGGCCTGCAGATAACCGAACAACCCTTTGAGAACGATCAACACGACGATCATGATGCAGACCTTTTCCAGCGCATCGACCTGGCCGCCGGATAGCAGCCATTCTTCGGCAGCAGCACGCCAGCGCTCGATAGTCTGCACCAGCTCATTCCCGGCCGGCGCTGCCTGTGGAAGATCGACACCACTCTGAGTGCCGCCTGCGCGAAAAATCACCTGCAGGAGTGGAATGATCGCCACCAGGGATGCGCTGCTGAACAGGGTGAAAAAGAGAATACTGGTCAGGGATGCCCCGAGATGGAACCAGTAATTTCGCACATATCGCAGAATACGCCAGTACGTTTTCATAGCGAAGCGGGACGATCCTTTCGGGAGCTATTTATTGGATGAGTCATCGGAAATATCGCGGAAATGCGCGTCTTCAATTTCTGTGGCATCGATGTCCAGCGGGCGTTTTTTGCGTTTGCCCCTGACGGTTTGCGATGGAGTGGTAGGAAAGAGAAATTGTTTTAATTTCTGATAGGCGAAATAAATAATCAAGCCGATGAGCAGGGTTCTGAAAAACATGATATTATTTTTTCGGATAATAATACTGTACGCCTGAAATAGGCCGGTTGAGCTGATCGAGCAGGTCATCGAGATCGCCCTGGTTTTGCACGAAATCGATCTCCGTGGCATTGACGACCAATAGCGGCGAACGGGTATAGTTGAAAAAAAACTGGTTGTAGGCTTCGTTGAGGCTGCGGATGTAGTCTTCACTCATCTGCATTTCATATTCGCGGCCGCGTTTACTGATGTTGGCCATCAGGCGCTCGGTGCTCGATTGCAGATAGATCACCAGGTCTGGTACGACGATATCTTTTTCCAGCAGTCCGGCGATCTTGTCGTAGAGAAACATCTCGCGGTCTTCGAGGGTCAACGAAGCAAAAATCCTGTCTTTGGCAAAGATATAGTCGGCCACGAGCAGGGAGTGAAACAGATCGCCTTGCGGAATATCCTGCTGCTGGCGAAAACGGCTGAGCAGAAAGAAGAGCTGCGTCTGGAAGGCAAACCGGGCAGGGTCTTTGTAAAAATCTGCCAGAAACGGGTTTGCTTCGTGCTGCTCGAGCAGAATTCTTCCGTCAAAGCGCTCGGCGATTTTATGAGCCAGACTGGTTTTGCCGGCGCCAATGACGCCTTCAACCGCGATGTATTGCAGACGCAATCTCGTCCTCTTTTTTTACAGGTTCTGGGGAAGCCATTCCTGAGATTCCGGGCTATATCTGCTGACCCGCGCCGGGTCAGTACAACGTTCGGCGAGCTCGGCAACAGGCAGGGAAAACCCCGGCGGCGTCAGGTCGGGTACCAGGTCTGCCAGGGGGATGAGCACGAACGAACGTTCGGAAAAACGCGGATGCGGAATCTGCAGACGGGCGGTTTTCACATGCCGCCGGCCAAACAGGATGATATCGATATCCAGCGTACGCGGCCCCCAGCGCTGGCGGCGCTCTCTGCCGAAGTGCTGTTCTATCTGCAGGCAGGCAGCAAAAAAAGGCTCGGGCTGCAGACCGGTTTCCAGCGCAACGACAGCGTTGAGAAAATCCGGCTGCGGAACGTCACCCACCGGCTCGGTTTCATACAACGGAGACACGCGCACGACCCGGCTTGCGGCGATGGCATCCAGCTCTGCTACACAGGCTGCCAGGGTGCGCTCCCGATCACCGAGGTTTGCGCCGATGGAACAGTAAACCCGCTCAAACGTGTTCGGCAGACCGGACAATTTCCACCTCGATGCCTTCGCTGATCCCCCGTATCGGAGAGTTGGGCTTGCGCACGCGCACCATCAGCTCCGGCACGGAAAAGCGCTCGATCAGCGTTGTGGCGATGTGCTCAGCAAGCGCTTCGATAAGCTTGAACTTCTGCCCTGTGACGATGGATTCAACCACCTGATGAACTTCGTAGAGATCGATTGTATCTTTCAGCAGATCAGACTGCCCTGCCGGGGAAATATCACCGTAAATTTCCAGATCGACCTGAAAGCGCTGGCCGATTTGCTGTTCCGCGTCCCAGACGCCGTGATACCCGTGAAAAACCATGTTGCGCAAGCGAATGACGTCTTTTTTCATCGCGAAAACCTATCTGTCATGTAGCCTGCTAGTGCAGGCTGAGCTTATTTTTTATCAAAATTGTCTTCTAACCATAACCGCCCGTACACCTTGCGCGCAAGACCTCGATTTATTCCGTCCGGCCATGCAGCATTCAACGAAAAAGAACAGCCAATCCGGCACATCCGAAAGTCTGCATCCATTCATTGCGGGGAAATTCCGGCATTTTGCTGCGTTCCGGCCGGGATGGCACGAAAAGGCTGAGCCCATGAAACGATGGCCGAATCTATACGAGTGACTGCTTTGTGTAAGGTCTGTCGGGGTCAAAAACGTGCCGCTGGCGATTCAAAAAAATGGAGCAGTTGAAGTAAAATACACGCTCCCTTCCAGCGTGATCTGCAAAAGCAAAACCGGGATAAAACCGTAATTTTGAAAAGGTTCAATATATCAAAATATCGTACGATTGTCAAGCGGTTATCCTGGCAGGCCGGGTGCCGGATTCCCCCGGCCTGCACCTTATTTTCACCCTGAAAACTCACAAATCCGGGTGCTCGCACACAGCCCTGAATTCTTCACAACGTCCAGCCATGGACAAGTCCAGCGACGGGAGTAAAGGCGTGGCGGTTGTTGTGTTTTCTGCATGGGAGGTGGAATACAGGGCATTTTTTTCTGGTTATTGTGCCACTGAGTCGTATCTTTCGGAAGGATCTGTTCGGAAATAAGGCGTGCACCTTGCCCAACGCTGATAGCGTTATATGGCAAGCCGATTCCGATTCCCTCTGTATCCCCCGTTTCATCGCCGAAGTCCGGAACAGGGCATACAGCCGGGAGCATCACTTTTTTCAGGAGCCTGATCATGGCACATATCATCATTCCCCCGGGCTGGAAAATTCCTGAACAGCAGGCCACCCCCGAAGACATTTATCTCGACCGGCGCCGATTCATCCGGCAACTGGGCTACAGCGGACTCGGGCTGTGGGGACTGCTCTCCGGCGTGTCCGGCCGCGGGTTGTCAGCCGCCCCCGGGCCGCAAAGCAGCGGTATTTACCCCGCACCACGGAACGAAAAATTCACCCTTGACAGACCGCTCACGGCTGAGCAGGTCGCGGCGACGTATAACAACTTTTATGAATTCACCCTCGACAAAGACCGCGTGCACAAGCTGGCGAAGAACTTCAAAACCAGCCCGTGGCGCATCGAGGTCAGAGGTGAAGTAGAAAAACCCTTCACGATCGATATCGATGATTTGCTGCGCAAACTGCCGATCGAAGAAAGACTGTACCGCTTCCGCTGCGTCGAAGCGTGGAGCATGGCCGTGCCCTGGACCGGCATACCGATGAAAAAATTCATCGACCTGGCCAGACCGACCTCGCAGGCGAAATATATGCGCTTCGTCACCTTTCTCGACCCGAAACAGGCCCCGGGCCAGCGCACGCAGAGCTGGTATCCCTGGCCCTATTTCGAAGGTCTGCGCATGGACGAAGCCATGAACGAGCTGACCATGCTGGTCACGGGTATCTATGGCCACCCGCTGCCAAACCAGCACGGCGCCCCCATCCGGCTGATCGTGCCGTGGAAATATGGTTTCAAAAGTATCAAGTCGATCGTTTCCATCGAGTTCACGCGTGAACAACCGCGGACTTTCTGGAATCAACTGGTTCCGGATGAGTATGATTTCTGGGCGAATGTCGATCCCCGCGTCCCCCACCCGCGCTGGTCCCAGGCGACGGAGCGCATCATTCCCAGCGGCAAACGTGTGCCAACGCTGCCCTATAATGGCTACGGGGACTATGTTGCGGATTTGTATTGACAGATCAGGGGGGCAAAGCTGCGGACGTGCAGTTGGCAGGTATGTGGAATCGTCCTGCCGGTTTGCACAGAGGACTGAATATGCAGGATAAAAAAGGCAGAGCCTGACACAGCTCTGCCTTTTTTTATTCGGTAAAATCAGGCAGGCCGGCGCTGCTGCGCGCCTTGAAAGCTTTGGCGATAATGCGTTCGTCCTCGGTTTCGAGCACGACGAGATAAATGCCGCCCGGAAGAGGCGCCGCAAGGTCGGTTTCGCCATACCAGAGAATTTCATATTTGCCGCCGGCGAGGTGCTCGGACACCAGAGTCCGCACTCTGTTGCCCGCGAGATCTGTGATCGAGAGGTCAACAAAAGAAAAGTCGGCTACGCGGAAGTGAATCATGGATTCTGCGTTGGCTTCGCTGGCGCGGTGAACCCGCAGATCCGTTGCATACTGTACCTGCACGGAACTGCCGGTTTGCCGGCCATCGCCATTTTTCGTCACCGCAGCAAGGGCGGCGGCGAGAGCAATCAATCCAGCTGCACAAAAAAATCGGGCCAGTCGGTGCATGATCTACCCCTTTTTGTTACGGGTCATGATGTGCCTGCGAAATGAAAGTGCCACATTTTTGCAGCATATCCGCAGAATATTCAACGATCTTACCTCCCACTCATGCAACCCCTGTGCCATCCCCAGATTGCCGTCAGGCAGGCGCAAAAGAGCTCATTTTTTGTACCCTCGCGGGCACACTGCCGTCTCATCCGGGACACACCGCTCCCCAACATGTCGCACCTATGTGACACCTGCAGAACTTTCGCAGCGCGTCACATGCCAGCCTTGCGAAGCGAGATGCCGGGATTTCCCAGGGATGGGTGCGGGCATTCAGGGCAAGTGGGATATCGTTACGCTTGTGGTACACCACAGGAGTGCTGTGACAAGAGGGGTGTTCGTAGTGCACGCTTCAGCGTGCCTCATGGAGTGGGGGTGGGCTTTGGAAGGCTGCACTATTTCGTTACGTTTGTGACCTGCCGCGGGAGCGGCGACCGGGCGTCACACCGCAGGAGCGGTGTGACGAGAAGGCAGTTATGAATTTTCAGGTTAAAAGTTTAGCTTTCTGCGCAGCACCCGATGTACAAAAAGAAAAATGCTCCCCATCACGCTCGCACGGCACTCTGACGACTTATCCCGCTCTATTCCTGGACGCACGCCACGTGTATTAGACAGCGGGATTACCGAAAACTCTCTTTCAGGCTGCACGCTCAACCTGCTGGTCTGACCGTCACGGAGTGGCAGCGAAAACCATCGAACTGTGGCATTTTTCAAATTATGGAAAGACCCGCGATTCTCCGTCAGGCTTTTCGCCTGATCCTGATTCTGGTGCCGCTGGCCGTTCTCGGCAACATCATCTACACCCTCGCTTATACTGACCGGCATAGTCTCGCTGTGATCGCAGGCATCGATTTCGCGTGGCTGGGCGTTGCGGTCTTGTTTTCTCTGCTGCCGTGGATTTTTGCCGTCGCGAGGCTGCACGTCTGGAACCGGTTTTTCAACCTGCGCCTTTCCACACGCCAGCTTGCCGAGGCTGTCGTCGCCAGCGACGTGGCCAGCATTACCACCCCCACAGCGGTCGGCGGTGGCTATGCCAAAATCGGGATATTGATTTTTCACAAAGTAAATCCCGGGCTGGCCGCATCCCTGGCCATGATAGGCTCCATCGAGGAGTATGTCATGATGATGGTTTTCGTTCCAGCCGGTTGGCTCTTTTTTGCACCGGAGGGAATGAGCATCCTGCCGTTGCTGACAAAGCTGGCGGATATTCGCCTGTTGTATGGCCTTGCGGCTCTTGCCGGAACCGGCGTGTTGCTCTTTTACTTCCTGCGTAAAGCACCCCGGCTGCGCGTGCGCATCCGTCGCAGGCTGCGCGCTTCGCGCCTGCACTCCTTTGTCAGCCGGCACCTCAGCAAGAGCGCACACGATTTCATGCTGGCCTTCAAACTTATCTCGCGTGGTGGAAAACGTTTTTTTATCATCAATGTCGTGCTCGCGGCAATTCAGTGGGGTATGCGCTACAGTGTTTTTACCGCTATTGCCGCTGGCATGGGACTTTCACCCGATCCAATGGCGTTTCTGCTGTTGCAGTGGATGGTCTTCATGGTGATCATGCTCGTACCCACCCCCGGAGCGATTGGTGGAGCGGAGATGACGTTCATGGTTATCTTCAAGGATTTTCTGCCGGCCGGCATGCTCGGAGCCGCAGCCAGCGCCTGGCGCCTCATCGCCACCTACCTGCAACTGCTCGCCGGCGCTGCTCTGATGCTCTATTTTGAAAAACCCTCTCTGAAAAAACACAGCAGCCCCCGGGAACCCTCTCCCGAACCCACTGTTGTCGATATCTACCCCGTCAACCCACAGGTACAGGCCCGGCCAATCCCCGAAGAACTTTCCCGCCACCAGCAAACCTGATTTACATTTGGATGCAAATACCACACATCTTTTCTGTCACAGCAGCC
>WFTM01000009.1 GCA_015485525.1 Candidatus Zhuqueibacterota bacterium
AGCGATGCGCAGAAGAAGAAGTTTCTCGGCCGCATGACCGAAGAGTTCGGCCTGTGTGCCTATTGTGTGACCGAGCCCGCAGCTGGCAGCGATGTGCAGGGATTGCTGACGACAGCTCGCCGGGCCGGTTCAGATTTTGTCCTCAACGGCCAGAAAATGTGGATCACCAATGCCGGGCATGCAGACTGGTTTTTCGTGCTCGCTTATACGGATAAGAGCAAAGGCTACAAAGGGTTGAGCGGCTTTGTCGTGCCTGCGGATAGCGATGGCGTGACCCTTGGCAAAAAGGAGCCCAAGCTCGGCCAGCGCTGCTCTGATACGCGGGCTGTGATTTTTAATGACGTCAAAGTACCGGCAGAAAACATGCTCGGTCAGGAGGGAGACGGCTGGAAAGCAGCGATGGCCGCTTTTGATCACTCCAGGCCGGTCGTCTCTTCCATGGCAGTCGGTCTCGCACGCGCTGCTCTGGAGTATGCCACAGCGTATGCTCAGGAGCGTCAGACGTTCGGTAAGCCGATTGCGGCGCACCAGGGCATTGCTTTTTTGCTCGCAGATATGGCAGCAGCCATCGATGCAGCGCGTCTCTTGGTGTGGAAAGCCGCCTGGACTGCAGACCAGGGCGTGCGCAATACACAGCAGGCAGCCACGGCAAAACTTTTTGCTGCGGAAACAGCCATGAAAGCCGCAACCGATGCTGTTCAGGTCTATGGCGGCTACGGCTACTCGCGCGAGTACCCTGTAGAGAAACTCATGCGTGATGCCAAGATTTTTCAGATTTATGAGGGGACGAGCCAAATTCAGAAACTGATCATTGCCCGTGAGTTGTTCAGCCGTTAACCGGAGCATCACGCAGCCGGTTCTGTGCCCATGCAGAACGTCTGCCTGCACACGGAGTTATGAACAGAGATATCCGGGTATCCAGTTAACTCAGCAAACCGGGCCGGCTCAGATACCGGCATGTGTCATTCCGGCCAGGCGAAGCGCCGTGCCGGAATCTCATCTTTTCGGTCACGTGCCTGAGTCTGGGAGATTCCGGTCTTCCCCTGCGGGGAAACCGGAATGACGGTTCTGGGGTAGGCACATGCTGTTGTCACGCAGTCTGGTTTAAAAAAATGCAACCGTGCTGAGTTAAATGGATAACCAGTTGAGTTTGGCGTGCACGCCAACGTTCCGTGCCGGGGCAGAGATGTTGTCACTCCGACCAATATCCCTGCATAACTGCCACTGTCACTCGTTGAATAGATCGGATAATAGACCTATAAATATAATTTATAGGGCTGTATTGTTTTATCTTGTTTAGAATTAGTAATTTATGTTGCATTTTTGTTCGTTAAAAAATATTTTGATTCGGCGTATTTCTTTTCTATATTCCCTTCCATTCAAAGCTACACACCGAGAAAAACAAATAGCATGTGCTCACCCGTTGGGATGGCTGTAGTCATTCAGGCCCTCATACAGACGAAAATTTACCGCGGGATACGAGCATTCTGAAAGGTTACCATTTTTCATTCTAACCAGGAGCCAAATGATGTCTCCTTTTCTTTCTTCACTCTGGTCATCTGTTGGCAAAAAGGCCATGATGGGGTTGACAGGCCTGCTCATGATCGGTTTTCTGGTCGAACACCTGATCGGCAACCTGCTGCTGGTTTTTGCCGAGCCGGCTACGTTTAACCGATATGCCCACGCCCTGACCAGCATGGGCGGTGTTCTGATCGTCGCCGAATGGATACTCATCATCATTCTTGCAGCACACGTCGTCTCGGCTATTTCCGTGTCGCTGGGCAAAATGCGCGCCCGGCCTGAGGGATATAAAAAGAAAGCCAGCGCCGGGCCTCCGAGCAGAAAAAGCGTTTCCTCGATGACGATGATTTACACCGGAATCGTGCTGTTTATTTTTTTAATCCTTCATCTGAATACCTTTAAATACGGCCCCAACTATACCACTGAAGTCGATGGCGTGGTGATGCGTGATTTGTATAAGCTGGTGTATGAGGTCTTCGCACAGCCAGGCTATACCGTGGGGTATGTCGTCATTATGACACTGCTCGGTTTCCATCTGCGCCATGGCTTCTGGAGTGCTTTCCAGTCCCTCGGTCTGAACCATCCGAATTATTATAAAACGCTGAACACCCTCGGCATTTTTGTAGCACTGCTTCTTGCCTTCGGCTTTATCGGTATTCCGATCTGGATTTATCTGAGTTCCTGAGCCGACTTATGTGCACATGAGCACTTCGCACCTGGAGAGCAGAAAGAACTGAAAATTATCCGATGGCCTGCTTTCTTGTAGCTTCATTAAAAGTATAGTTAAGCCTAATTTTTGAAAAATTCATGAATTTTTCAGGCTAAGGGAGTGATAATCATGAAACTCGATGCAAAGATACCCGACTATCCGATACAGGATATCTGGGACAAACATAAATTTGAGCTGAAGCTGGTCAATCCGGCCAATAAACGGAAGTACAACATCATCGTGGTCGGTACCGGACTGGCAGGAGCTTCGGCGGCCGCTTCCCTTGCGGAGCTGGGGTATAATATCAAAAACTTCTGCATTCAGGATTCCCCCCGCCGGGCGCACAGCATCGCTGCACAGGGCGGCATCAACGCTGCCAAGAATTATCCCAACGACGGCGACAGCATTTGGCGCTTGTTTTATGATACGGTGAAAGGTGGCGATTACCGCTCGCGCGAAGCCAATGTGTATCGTCTGGCGCAAGTCAGCAATAATATCATCGATCAGTGCGTGGCGCAGGGAGTGCCGTTCGCACGCGAATATGGCGGTCTGCTGGCCAACCGTTCTTTTGGTGGAGCGCAGGTTTCGCGGACATTTTACGCCCGCGGCCAGACCGGGCAGCAGCTCCTGCTCGGAGCCTATAGCTCTCTCATGCGCCAGGTCAAGCTGGGTAAGGTGAAAATTTTTGCCCGCCGCGAAATGCTTGAGCTGGTTCTGGTTGATGGCAAGGCCCGGGGCATCGTGGTGCGCAACCTCGTTGATGGCAAAATTGAACGCTATGAAGCCGATGCTGTTGTGCTCGCTACCGGTGGTTATGGCAATGTCTATTATCTCTCCACGAATGCAAAAAATTCCAATGTGACGGCCTCATGGCGCTGCCACAAAAAAGGCGCAGCCTTTGCGAACCCGTGCTTTACGCAAATTCATCCGACCTGTATTCCGGTCTCGGGAGATTATCAATCCAAGCTGACGCTGATGAGCGAGAGCTTGCGCAACGATGGCCGCGTCTGGGTGCCGAAGAAAAAAGGTGATACCCGCCGTCCGAGTGAAATTCCTGAAGACGAGCGCGACTACTACCTCGAGCGCAAATATCCCAGTTTCGGCAACCTGGTGCCGCGGGATGTGGCCTCGCGTAATGCCAAATACGTTTGTGACGAAGGCCGGGGCGTGGGAGAGACCGGCCTGGCCGTTTATCTCGATTTCGCTGATGCGATCAAGCGGCTGGGCCGCAAAGCTATCGAAGACAAGTACGGCAACCTGTTCGAAATGTATGAGCGCATCACAGGGGATAACCCCTACGAAACCCCGATGCGCATCTATCCTGCAGTTCATTACACTATGGGCGGCCTGTGGGTCGATTATAATCTGATGAGCACTATTCCCGGGCTGTTTGTGCTCGGCGAGGCTAACTTTTCCGATCACGGTGCCAACCGCCTCGGTGCCAGTGCCCTGATGCAGGGGCTGGCAGATGGCTATTTTATCATTCCATACACCATCGGCAACTATCTCACCAGTGAAGAATTGCCAAAGATCGATACCGACCATGCCGCATTTTCGCAAGCAGAGACAGAAGTCGATGAGCGTGTCAAAAAACTGCTTTCCATCGATGGCAAAAAGACGGTAACGGAAATTCATCGCGAGCTGGGTAAAATCATGTGGGATTACGTCGGCATGTCGCGGACGAAAGAGGGGCTGGAAAAGGCCCTGGAGGAGATTCCGAAGCTGCGCGAGGAGTTCTGGCAAAACGTCAAAATTCCTGCAGATGCAAACAATCTCAATAAAAACCTGGAATTTGCCGGGCGTGTGGCAGATTTTCTCGAGCTGGCCGAGTTGATGGCCCGGGACGCGCTGAACCGGGAAGAGTCGTGCGGTGGGCACTTTCGTGAAGAACACCAGACTGAAGAAGGCGAGGCAAAGCGCAACGACAAGGAGTTTTCCTATGTCGCTGCCTGGGAATACACGGGAGACGGCAAAACGCCGAAGCTGCACAAAGAGCCGCTCGAGTTCAAATATGTGAAATTGACACAACGAAGCTATAAATAGGGAGTCAGCTGATGGATAGAATAAGCTTAACTCTGAAAGTATGGCGCCAGAAAGGCCCGAGTGAGCCGGGCAGGCTGGTCTCCTACGAGTTGAAAGATATCTCCACACACATGTCCTTTCTGGAGATGCTCGATGTACTCAACGAGCAGCTCATCCACAAGGGTGAAGAACCTGTGGAATTCGATAATGATTGCCGGGAGGGCATCTGCGGCATGTGCAGTCTGGTCATCAACGGTTTGCCGCACGGGCCGCAGAAAAGCACGGCGACCTGCCAGTTACACATGCGCAAATTCCGCGATGGCGAAACGATCACCATTGAACCCTTTCGGGCGAAAGGATTTCCGATCATCAAAGATCTGGTCGTTGATCGCAGTGCTTTTGACCGCATCATCCAGGCCGGTGGCTATGTTTCCATGAACGCCGGCGGTGCTCCGGATGCCAACAATATCCCCATTGCCAAAGAGATCGCGGATGAGGCTATGGATGCCGCTGCCTGTATCGGTTGCGGTGCCTGTGTGGCCGCCTGCCCGAATGCTTCTGCTTCGCTGTTCACTGCTGCAAAAATTTCCCAGCTCGCTTTGCTGCCACAGGGGCACCCGGAGCGCAAGCGCCGTGCGCGCGCTATGGTGGCACAGATGGATGCAGAGGGGTTTGGCGATTGCTCCAATCACGCCGAGTGCGAAGCGGTGTGTCCTAAAAATATTTCGATTCTGCATATCGCACGCATGAAGCGCGAATACCTGCGTACGATTTTTACCGCGTAATAGCCTGTTTGAGAACTTGCCTGAAAGCCCTGCCGGTTGCACCCGTTCGGTGGGGCTTTCTCTGCAATAAGCGTATGGTGTGAACAGGCAGAAGATCAGTGCCTGGGGCTGTATGGTTACTGATGTGCTCATCCCGTACTTTCTCCCGTTCTGCGCTGATTTGTGAAGCGATCGGATGAACTCAGTTTTAATATATGATTTTTCAGGCTACCAAATCACCCAAGCCCGCCACGTGCCTGTGCGTGTGGAGCAAACGGGCTTTTCAGAAACCATCATGTGACAGCAGGTGACCGAGTGAGTAAAGAACAACAGTATGATATGATAATCGTCGGCGCAGGGCCTATCGGCATCGCCTGTGGCGTCGAAGCCAAACGCCGCGGACTGAGACCGCTGCTGATCGAAAAAGGCAGCCTGCTCAATGCGATTTATGAATTCCCGACCAACCTGGTCTTTTTTTCGACCTCAAACCTGCTCGAAATCGGCGATGTGCCATTTATTACCAGCGGCCCAAAGCCGACCCGGCTGGAAATTCTGCGCTATTATACCCGGCTGGCCGAGCACTATGAGCTCGAGTTTAAAATTTATGAACGAGTTGAGGACATTCGCCGCGATGGGGAAGACTATGTTGTCCGCACATCGCGCCAGCGCAGTTACAGAGCGCCTTTTGCCGTGCTTGCCATCGGGTTTTATGATTTCCCCAATATGCTCGACATACCGGGCGAAGATTTGCCCAAGGTCTCGCATTATTACCGGGAAGCCCATCCCTACTACCGGCAGAAAGTCGCCGTGATCGGCGGGCAGAATTCAGCCGTGGAGACAGCGCTGGAACTGTACCGCAATAGTGCGGACGTGACGCTGATCCACCGGGAACCGGCCCTCGGGCGCAGTGTGAAATACTGGATCATGCCGGACATCGAAAACCGCATCAAGGAAGGCAGCATCAAAGCCTATTTTGATACGGTGGTAACGCGCATCGATGCAGATACGATCACCTTGCAGACCAAGGGCGGCGATCCTTTTACCATCGAAAATGATTTTGTGCTGGCCATGACCGGCTACCATCCGGACTATGATTTTCTCGAACGCGTCGGTGTTGAGCTCAATCCGGAAACGAAGAAGCCTTCGTATGACCCGGTCACGATGCAGACCAACGTGGAGGATATTTACATCGCCGGCGTTGCCTGCGGCGGTCTGACAGACATCAATAAGATTTTCATCGAAAACGGCCGTGAGCATGCAAAATTGCTCGTTGCAGATATACTGAAAAAACGTGGAAGGAATTCGTAATGGCAGATAAATTCGATATAACGATCTTCGGCGGCGGCCCCGGCGGCTATGTTGCCGCAATCCGGGCTTCGCAGCTCGGCAAGAAAGTAGCACTGGTTGAAAAAGACAAGCTGGGCGGGCTGTGCCTCAACTGGGGGTGTATTCCGAGCAAAGCGTTGATCAAAAGCGCGGAAGTCTATCATTTGCTGCAGGAAGCTGACTCCTTCGGC
>WFTM01000010.1 GCA_015485525.1 Candidatus Zhuqueibacterota bacterium
ACAAGCCTGTCCGGATTACAGGCTCATGCGCGGAAGCAGATGTGTCTGAGGGAAAAAGGTTTTGCAGGTTGTGCTTGTATCTCGTACCCCGGATATTCACAAAATATCATCTCGCATGCCATGCCGGGATATAGCGATGAAGTGATCAGTTCTCTCTGTATGTCGTCATATTCTGAAAAAAAACGCCTATCTTACCGTTTCATAAAGATTATAGCCTGAAAAGCTTATGTATTGCACTAAAGATGTGACGTCTCTTCTGCTTTGTTTGAATTTACAGGAAAGCCCCGCACAGGGCACGATGTTTCAGTTATCCCGCGTTTCCTCAGGCGCAGCCCTGACGCCTGAATGTATCAATTAATAGCAGCTAGGTGCAAATGTTGCCGAGAAGGTAGTGAACTTATACTGGTCAAGCAAGTGAAATCGGCCTGACTGGGACATCATCAACGGTTATTCTAGCAGAACGAAGCTCTGTACCATAACCTCTCCGAAATGGCTGCCAGGTCTGGTGCAGAAATCGACATCAGTCATTCCGGCCAGGCGAAGCGCCGTGCCGGAATCTCATCTTTTCTGGCACGTGCCTGCGTCCGGGAGATTCCGGTCTTCCCCTGTGGGGAAACCGGAATGACAGCTTTGGTGTAGCCACGTGCTGTGCTCTGGCGGACTGGCTGAAAAAATGCAACATTGTGGTTCTCGTCACACCGCTGGAGCGGTGTGACGCCTCTATTGCCGCTCCGGCGGCAATACACAAGCGAAACGAAATGCCACCGACGCCGAAAGTCCGCACCTATACCGAGATGATTCCGGTACTCCGGTAAAATCAGCGGCTTTCAGGGCACGATAAATTATGCACTACAAACGTGCTACCTAGAGTTTGAAATATTTTCAACATCCCGCACCGGGTCGGGGAGATTTGTCCATAACTGCCGCTGCAAATCCCTTTTCCGGCGGGTATGCTAAATTCTGCTCAACCTTTAAAGGATGCAGAGCCTAAAAAACAACCCCGGCGCAGAGGGGCGCCGGGGGCTCTGGAGAGGTATATATGTATCGGAGGGAAATCTGTTTTCAGCCTGCCGTGGTCATGGCTGCCATGCCCCGTTCCAGGGCCTGTTCGTTCAGGCTGATCAGCTCCTGCTTGTTTTTCAGTGCCTTGCGCAAGGCACTGCGCAGGCTGTTTGCCGGCAGGATATCTGTTGCCCGCTGCAGGGCGCCGAGAGCGACGATGTTTTTCACCAGCACGTTACCCAGCTCAAGAGCAATTTCCGTCAACGGGATGCCGATGATCCGCGTGCCGTGGTTGATATCCGGCGCTTCTGCGATTACCGAGCTGTCGTAGATCACGATACCGCCCGGCCGCACTTTCGGGCCGAATTTGGCCAGGCTTGGAGCATTGAAGGCAACGAGTACGTGCGGTTCCGGCGCAGCAGGGGAGAGCACCTCCTCGCGGGCGATGTGAACATCTGCATAGGATGTGCCCCCCCGCGATTCCGGGCCATAGCTGGGAATATGGGTGGCATCAAACCCCTCGCCAACAGCAGCGCGCGTCAGCAAAAGAGCTGCGGTCTGTGCGCCATCACCACCTGCGCCGGCGAGTTTGACAGCAACATCTTCGCGGTCGAGATGCTCCGGGAAACCGGAACTGTCCGGCCTGCGCTCCTCATCATCCACACCCAGAGCGGCGAGCACCTTTGTGGGACGGAACTCCGGTTTGCCCGGCGCTGCCCATGGGGTGGCCAGCCCGCTGATATCTTTCTTTACCCCAAGGGGGAAGACCGGCTCCATTTTTTCCCGCACCCATTTTTCTGCCTCCGCCGGTGTCATCTTCAGGTGTGTCGGGCATTCAGACAGTACTTCCACGAAAGAAAAGCCCTTGTTTTCCACCTGCAGTCGCAGGGCTTTGCGAATTGCTTTTTTAGCCCTGTTGCGCTGCTTGTTGTCGTACAAAGCAACACGCTGTACAAAGACGGGCCCGTCGAGTTCTGCCATGAGCTCGGCCATCTTCAGTGGCTGGCCGAAAAAGGCACTTCGGCCTGCCGGTGTCGTCGTGGTCACCTGCCCGTTCAGGGTCGTCGGAGCCATCTGGCCGCCGGTCATGCCATAGATCGCGTTGTTGACAAAGATCACAGAAATGGGGACACCCATCTGCGCGACCTGCATGATCTCGGCCAGCCCGATGGAAGCGAGGTCACCATCCCCCTGATAGCTGACAACGATGGACTCGGGATTGGCCATTTTGTGGCCAATGGCGACAGCAGGGGCGCGGCCGTGTGCAGCCTGTGAGTTGCCGACATCGAGGTAATAATACAGAAAAACCGCGCATCCGACCGGGGAAATGGCAATCGTACGGTCCTGTATGCCGAGTTCGTCGATGGCATCGGCGAGATATTTGTGCACGAGTCCGTGACCGCAGCCAGCGCAATAGTGCGTTGTATGCCCCTTGAGCCCTTCGCCGTGCGCATGGCGTGTGAAGGTCGAATAAAATGTACTCATGAGACCACCTCCTCTCTGCCGGCGATATGGCTGACAATTTCGCTCACCTGAGGCAGCACACCACCGTAGTGTTGTACCGAATCGATCGGCGGCAGCGTGGTGATGCCGGCGCGGCTGAGGGCCAGACGCATTTCATCTTCGAGCTGGCCATGGCTGGCCTCGACGATGACGATGCGGCGAGCCCGGGCGACAAGCGGTTTCAGCTCATCGATGGGGAAGGGCCACAGCGTGACCGGGCGGAACAGGCCGGCGCGGATTCCGTGGGCACGCAACTGCTGCACTGCTCCGCGCGCCATCCGTCCGGGTGTGTTGGCTGCGATCAGCAGCACCTCAGCATCGCCGGTGTGGTACAGTTTGGCCCGCTGCTCCTTGCGGATGATGTTATCGTATTTGCTGTTGAGATAGCGGTTGTGCGCTTCGAGGTCGCTCTCCTGCAGATAGATCGAGGTCATCACATTGCCGCGATGGACGCCATCGCCGTGCACAGCCCAGTCCGGCAGGCCCGGCCGTACGATGGTTTCCGGCAGGGTAACTTTGCCGGTCACTTGTCCGAGATAACCGTCGCCGAGCAGGACGACCGGGTTGCGGTATTTGAAGGAGAGTTTAAAGGCGAGCATGGTCAGGTCGAGCATTTCCTGCGGTGTTGATGGCGCCAGCACGATGGCGTGGGTGTTGCCATGGCCAAGGCCGCGGCAGGCCAGTTTGATATCTGCCTGCTCAGGACCAATATTGCCAAGCCCGGGGCCGCCGCGCATGATGTTCACGAACACAGCGGGAATTTCTGCTCCGATCATGTATGAAATCCCCTCGAGCATCAGGCTGAAGCCCGGGGAAGAAGTGAAAGTCATACTGCGCAGACCGGCACCACCGCAGCCATACATCATGTTCACCGTTGCGACTTCGCTGACTGCCTGCACGAAGACACCGCCAAGGCCGGGCAGCACTTTGGCCATAAACTCCGCGCCCTCGGTGGAAGGGGTGATCGGATATCCGAAAAAGTGTCTGCAGCCGGCCAGCACAGCGCCGATGGCCGCTGCGTGCGTCCCCTTGATCACGAGCTGCTTGTTAGCCTCCGGAAGCGGGATTTCCTCGTCCGGAACAGCAACCGGCACCACAGCCGTACTCTGGCGCGCTCCAAAGAGTTTTTCCGGATCGAGGAGTTCAAAATCTGCAACCGGTTCTACAGATTGCAGCCCATAAGGCTCCGGACAGGCTGTGATGCACAAACCGCAGGCATTGCAGAGAGTGAGGTCGATATCCACAGGCCTGATTCCGGTTTCCGGATGAATGCTGTCCGCAAAATGGATCGCATCCTGCGGGCAGGCTTCGATGCAGCGGCCACAGCCCTTACAGTACACAGGTTCGAGCCGGGGGGGCTGCTTTTTCTTTTTGACGCTTTTCTTTTGCATTTCGGGCACACTCCTTTCACATCTGACAAATCAGCTTGCATCTGCCCGTGTTTTATTTTTTCGGCTCTACCTCAAATCGTGTGGGTTGATTTTCAGTATGGGCAACCGGAAGGTCGCCCGTTTCGTACCGCGACATTCATGTCGCGTGGTACGATCGCCTATACATTAAACCAGGGCCAAAACCCCAATCTATCGGTTCCTCACGGTCGGATTTAAATCCGCGATCACCAAACGGATAAAAAATATCGGGGGTAAAATTCCGTAGGGGTTCAAAATTTTGAACCCCTACCAACAACGACGACAAAATAAATATAAAAATTACACCCACATCCATTGGCGCCATTATCGGTGTTACAAAATGGTTTCGCCAGAATGCCGATATTTACACCGTTTCCGTTTGGCAACGCAATTATTGTTGATGGTGACCGCAGGGGCGACCCGCCGGTCGCCCATACGGAGAAAAAGCAGTTAGGGATAAATGCCACGCACGCGGATGGCCTCTGCAACACGGTCAACAGCCAGCACATAGGCGGCGCGGCGCATGTGCACATCGTACTTTTTCGCAGTTTCCAGCACAGCATTGAAAGCGCTGACCATCACCTCGCGCAGGCGTTCATTGATGTCATGCTCCTTCCAGAAAAAGCTGTAATTATCCTGTACCCATTCGAAATAGGAGACCGTGACCCCTCCGGCATTGGCGAGGATGTCCGGCAATACCATAATGCCACGCTCGTCGAGGATCGCGTCTGCCTCGGGCACGGTTGGGCCGTTGGCCGCTTCAGCGATGATTTTGGCCTTGATGCTTCCGGCATTTTCCGTTGTGATCACGTTTTCCAGCGCTGCCGGGATCAGGACTTCACACTCCAGAGTGAGCAGCTCCTCGGGGGAGATCGCTTCGGCCTCGGGATAGCCTTTCACCGAGCCATGCTGCATTTTGTAGTGCAGCACGCTGTGCGGATTCATGCCTTTGCTGTTGAAGATCGCGCCGCGGGAATCGCTGATAGCGATGATGCGGCTCTGATGATCATCGAAGAGCAGCTTGGCAGCGATAGAACCGGCATTGCCGAACCCCTGCACGACGAT
>WFTM01000011.1 GCA_015485525.1 Candidatus Zhuqueibacterota bacterium
AAGCGCAAAACTTCTGAACATACATAACTTATCTATAAAAAAATCTTGACTTTTTACTCCCCTGATATTACATTTGCACTCATTTTTTGCGACCTTGCGTATCGTACGAAAAAACGTCATCATTTCCGCCGACAAGGATAAGGTGACGGTGAAAACATGGGCGGTTAGCTCAGATGGTTAGAGTGCTTGCTTGACATGCAAGAGGTCACTGGTTCAATTCCAGTACCGCCCACCAATTTACTTCAGAAATCAGTTGATGAGAGAGAATGTCCAACATAGAGCATGTCAACGTCTCCTTCCCGGATGGCAGCACCAAATCTTTTCCGAAGGGAATTACCCCCGCAGAGATTGCCGCTGAAATCAGCCATGGCTTAGCCAAAAAGGCTGTCGTGGCGCGTGTCGATGGTAAACTCGTCGATCTAAGTACCCCCCTGAATAAAGATAGCTCCCTGGAAATTATCACCACCGATGACCCGGCCGGCATGGAGGTTTTCTGGCACAGTACGTCGCATGTCATGGCGCACGCTATAAAAAATATCTTTCCGGAGGCGCAGTTTGGTGTGGGGCCACCTATCGAGAATGGCTTCTATTATGATATTGATATCGATACGAAGCTCACGCCGGAGGATCTCGAGAAGATCGAAAAAGAGATGCGCCGCATCATCGAAGAAGGCAAGAGCTTTCAGCGCGAGGAGTTGTCCAGGGAAGAAGCTATCGAGTTTTTCAGGCGCCAAAACGATCAGTACAAATTAGAGCTGCTCAGCGAGCTCGACGACGATCGCCCCAGCCTGTACCACGAGGGCGACTTTACTGATCTGTGCCGCGGGCCTCACCTGCCGACAACGAAGATGATCAAGAGCTTCAAATTGTTGTCGGTTGCAGGTGCCTACTGGAGGGGAAACGAAAACAACAAGATGCTTCAGCGCATTTACGGCATCTCTTTCCCGAAAAAAGCGCAGCTCGATGAGTTCCTCCACCTGCTGGAAGAAGCCAAAAAACGCGACCACAAACGACTGGGCAAGGAGCTGGATCTTTTCAGCTTTCAGCCGGAGGGGCCGGGGTTCGTATTCTGGCATCCTCGCGGTATGATCGTCTATAATCTGATAGAAAACTATATTCGCGGGAAACTTCGCGACTATGGTTACGGTGAAGTCAAGACGCCGATTATCCTCAACAATAGTTTGTGGAAAAAAAGCGGGCATTGGGATAACTACAAAGAAAACATGTACTTCGTCGATATCGACGAAAGCGAATATGCTGTCAAGCCCATGAACTGTCCCGGTGCGTGTCTGGTCTATCGGAACTCGATGCGCAGCTACAGGGACTTACCCCTCCGTTTCGCTGAATTTGGCAATGTACACCGGTATGAGCGTTCCGGGGTTCTCAATGGTCTCTTCCGGGTGCGCCAGTTTACACAGGACGACGCCCACATTTACTGCACCCCGGATCAGATGCTCGATGAGATACAGGCCTGTATCAAGCTGGTCAATGAAGTCTATCACGATTTTGAGTTCAATGAATTTCGCGTTGAGCTATCCACGCGCCCGGAAAAGTCCATCGGCAGCAATGAAATATGGGAGAGGGCAGAGGGTGCTCTCAGGGCTGCTTTGGAGCAAGCCGGCACAGCCTATGATCTCAACCCGGGGGATGGTGCTTTCTACGGTCCGAAAATCGATTTTCACATTCGTGACAGCCTGAAGCGCTCCTGGCAGCTCGGTACGATTCAGCTCGACTTTTCCATGCCGGAGCGTTTTGAACTCGAGTACGTCGGAGCGGATGGCCAACGCCACCGGCCTGTGATGATCCACCGTGCTATTTTTGGTTCGATCGAGCGCTTTATCGCACAGATCATCGAACACCATGGCGGGCGTTTCCCATTCTGGCTGTCTCCGGTGCAAATTGCTGTTTTGCCTTTGACCGACGCCCAGGCAGACTATGCTGACGCTGTTACCCGGCGTTTGCAGGCAATGGGATTTCGTGCTGAGCTCGATAGCCGCAGCGAGAAAATAGGCTACAAAATCCGTGAAGCCGAGACAGGTAAAATTCCCTACATGCTCATCCTCGGGCCGAAGGAAGTCGCCGCAGAAAAGGTGGCGGTACGCAAGCATGGCGAAGGCGACCTCGGGCAGTTTAGCGTTGACGAGCTGATCACAAAGCTCCATGCGGAATTTAACCCACTCAATTCGCAAAAATAGCAAATTTTACCCATTTGTTTGTTATATGCAGCACTGACTGAACAGGTACAAGGAAATCAGGCATAATTGAATTCGACACGTCACCAGCAAAAGGAGAGAACTCATTAGCAAGAAGAAGCCAGCTGTCCGTATCAACAATCAGATTACGGCGCAAAATGTTCGCACGGTGCGGGATGACGGCGAACAACTGGGGATCATTCCACTGGAAGAAGCTTTACGCATCGCACAGGATGCCGGGCTCGACCTGGTGGAAGTGGCTCCGACAGCAAATCCTCCTGTTTGCAGAATCATGGACTTCGGCAAGTTCAAATATGAACAAAGCAAGAAAGATAAGTCCAACAAGAAAAAGCAAGCGACCATCAGTGTCAAGGAAATACGACTGCGGCCCAAGATTGAAGAACATGATTACGAGTTCAAGGCAAAGCATGCTCGTAAATTCATCGAAGCCGGTAATAAGGTGAAGGTTACGGTGATGTTTCGCGGCCGAGAGATGGCGCACAAGGAGTTTGGCAAGAGAATACTCGATCGCATGATCGAAGATCTATCCGATGTAGCAAAGGTAGCCAGCCCGCCAGCAATGGAAGGCCGGTTCATGGTCATGTACCTCGATAAAAAATAAACTGCACTGGAGAGCACAATGCCCAAGATGAAATCAAACCGTGCTGCTGTCAAACGCTTCAAGCTGACAGCCAACGGTAAACTCAAGAGACAGAAGGCTTACAAAAGCCACATTCTCACCAAGAAAACGACAAAAAGAAAAAGAAATCTGCGCACAGCAACCTTGGTTTCCGATGGTGATTCCAAGCGTATGATGCGTTTGATCATACCATCACTTTAGTTCGAGAAGAGAGGAAAGATAAATGCCACGCAGTAAACACGCAGTTCCATCGCAACGCCGGCGCCGGCGCATTCTCAACCAGGCCAAAGGCTATTTTGGCCGCAGAAAATCCGCGATTCGTTCAGCCAAAGAGGCTGTGGACCGCGCCCGGCAGTATGCCTATCGCGATCGCCGTACCAAAAAGCGCGAAATACGCCGTCTCTGGATCACCCGTATCAATGCAGCAGCACGGTTATCCGGGATGAGCTATTCAACATTTATCGCTGGCCTGAAGAAACATGAAATCGCCATCGATCGCAAAGTACTATCAGACATGGCTGTCCATGACCCCGCTGCGTTCAGCAAGCTGGTCGAAATCGCTAAACAATAACGAGGCGCCAGCGTGTTAAAAAAAGTGCTGGATGAGCTCGATCGAATTCAACACCAATTCGATGACGAGCTCTCCGGGATAACGAGCAAAGAAAATCTCGAGCAGCTGCGCATCGCTTATCTTGGCCGCAAGGGCCACGTGACTCAGCAGTCACGTCAGATGGCCGGCCTCAGTGCTGATGAAAAGCCGATACTGGGACAAAAACTGAATTCAGTCAAGCGTCATATCCAGGGTCGGCTTGATTATTTCAGGCAGGAACTGGAGGAGAAAGAGGCGGAGTCGCCTGCCATCGATCTGACGCTTCCGGGCCCTGTGCCCAATATCGGCCTTGCCCACCCGCTGATGCACGTTCTCGATGAAATCAAGGATATCTTTAAAAGTTTTGGTTTCACTGTCGAGCTCGGGGCCGAGGCTGAGACTGATTTCTACAATTTCGAAGCGCTGAATATTCCTCCGGAACATCCCAGTCGCGATCTCCAGGATACCTTTTATCTGCCCGGTGATATGGTGATGCGTACCCACACATCGCCTGTGCAAATCCGCACCATGGAGCGACAAAAACCGCCCGTGCGCATGATCGCCCCTGGACGCTGTTACCGCAAAGATACACCGGACGCCACCCACTCTCCCATGTTCCACCAGGTTGAGGGGCTGGTCGTCGATGAAAATGTTTCTTTTGCTGATCTGAAAGGAATTCTGCTGGCATTCACCCGCCGCATGTTTGGAGATGAAACCCGCCTGCGTTTCCGGCCGAGTTTCTTTCCGTTCACCGAGCCCAGTGCTGAAGTCGATTTGTGGTGGGAGACGCAAAAGAACGGCGTGACCAAAGGGGCATGGCTCGAGATTCTCGGTTGCGGGATGGTTGACCCTGCGGTTTTTGAGCACGTCGGGTATGATACCGAAAAATATACGGGGTATGCTTTTGGTATGGGCATTGAGCGTATTGCCATGCTCAAATACGGAATCGATGATATCCGTCATTTCTACGATAATCACCTTCGTTTTATCGAGCAATTTCAATAACAGACTGATCGCGTTGTGAAAATAACTTTACAGTGGCTGGAAGAACTGACCGGCCTGACTTTTTCCGTGGATGAATTGGCCGAGACATTGACCATGCTCGGGCACGAAGTGGAGGAGATTTCCAGCCTGGTCCCTGATCTCACCGGGGTCATCGTCGGCAAAGTACTCGAAGTCGAGCCGGTACCCAAATCTCACCACCTGAAAAAATGCATCGTCGATGTCGGCAGCGAGCGCCTGCAGATCGTCTGCGGTGCAGATAATGTTGCTGCTGGGCAGCATGTCCCTGTGGCAACTGTCGGTACAACGCTGCCCGCCGGAATAACTATCCGCAAGGCGAAGCTGATGGGGGTGGAATCAAAGGGAATGATCTGCTCAGAAGCCGAGCTCGGACTTTCCAGCGATGCGTCGGGCATTATGGTGCTCAATTCAGGTGCTGAGACAGGTATGCCCTTTGCAAACTTGCTCGGGGAGGATGATACTATCCTCGAGCTGGCCATAACGCCAAACCGTCCGGACTGTTTCGGCGCTATCGGTATTGCGCGCGATATCTGCGCACAGAGGAATGTGGCCTTCAACCCACCAGAGCGGCCTCACATTCAGCAGGCAGCCTCAGGCAAAGATGTCACCATTTCCTTACAGGATCAGCCAGGCTGTCCGCGCTACACTGCCCGCGTGATTCGTGGCGTCACTGTCGGGCCATCGCCTGAATGGTTGGCAAGGCGCATGCAGGCCCTTGGACTGCGCAGTATCTCCAATATCGTCGATGCCACGAACTATGTCATGTATCTCACCGGGCAACCTCTGCACGCCTTCGATAACGCCAAACTGAATGGTGGTATCATAGTACGCAGGGCAAAGCCGGGCGAGAAGTTTGTTACTTTAGACGAGATCGAGCGCGAGCTGTCCCCGAACAACCTGCTGATTTGCGATGAGAAACAGCCGGTGGCTATCGCCGGTGTCATGGGCGGGCTTAACTCAGAAGTTTCGGACGATACCACGGAGATTTTGCTCGAATCCGCTTATTTTGACCCTAAGACGATCCGTCTCAGCGCCAAGCACGTCGGGCTTTCAACCGATGCTTCCAAACGTTTCGAGCGCGGTGTAGATCCGAACGGTGTCGATTATGCATCGGACCTGGCGACTCACCTGATCATCGAGATCGCAGGAGGCGAGGTGGTCTCTCCGCTCATCGATGCGTATCCAGAGCCTATAGCGCCGGTTGTTATCAACTTTCGCCCTGAGAGGGCGCGCAAAATCGCCGGCCACCCGATCGATGAGAAATCCATGCTGGATATTCTCAGCAGGTTGAGCTGCGTTGTGAGTCAAAAGGATGCTTCCTGGGAGGTTACGGCCCCGAGCTTCCGGCCGGATCTGACGCGTGAGATCGATCTGATCGAGGAGATTATCCGGATTTTCGGCTATAACGAAATACCTGTAGCAGAATATGATTGGATATCGTTGCGACAGACGCCAAATGCGTTCGCCGGTTTTCTGGAAAAACTCCGCTCTGCCGCACTGAGCTGTGGTATGACGGAGGCAATCACTATCGGTATGGTCTCCCGGCAGCAGGCATCGCCATTTGTCGAAGATGAAGCACAACTTTTCCGGATTACCAACCCTCTCGGCGAGGACATGGGGACGCTGCGGCCGTCAGTTTTTGCTTCACTTTTGGGCTCGATCGCTTATAATATCAATAGAAGACAAAAACAAGTTCACCTTTTTGAGACAGGCAGCACCTTTCTGTCGAGCGGCCCCGACCAGGCTCCGGATGAGAAGCTCATCTTTGCGGGTTTGTTTTATGGCAAGCGCGAGCAGGATAGCTGGGTACACAAGAGCCCCGATGTTTCGTTTTACGATGTCAAGGGCAAGGTTCTGTATGCCCTGAAAATGGTGGGAATCAAAGAAGTCGGGTTTGAAATTGTACGGCTGCCGCACATGGAATATGCTGTTGCGGTCATTCTCACAGGTGAGCGTCGCGCCGGCTATCTCGGCAAGCTTCGGAAAAAGACAACCAATCTGTTCGATATCGAGGGTGATGTTTTTGGCTTTGAGTTGGATACCAGAGTGTTACATGCGGCTGCCGCTGATCGGCAGATCTGTTACAAAGCGGTTTCACGCTATCCTGCGGTAGAACGTGACATTGCTGTCGTCGTCAGTAAGGAGCATGCTGCAGGCGACGTAGCTGGTCTTATTCGTGAAACTGCTGGAACGCTTTTGCAGAATATGACTCTCTTCGATGTCTATGAAGGAGCGCAGGTGCCCGAAGGAAAAGTCAGCCTTGCTTTTTCGTTGACTTTTCAATCTGATCAGGGGACGCTGAAGGAAGAGCAGGTGGATGATATCATGGCCAGTATCCTGCGACGGCTCGAAAAAGAGTTCACTGCCACCTTGCGCCAGTAACCGAGAGAATGCTTTATGGAATTACATCAGTTCGAGGTATTGGAAAACAAGATCGTTCAGGCGTTGCAGCTGATCGAGAAATTGAAAACTGAAAATGCAGCACTACGCTCGGAAATCGCCTCGTTGAAAGATAAATTGGCTGAAAAAGAAGAGGAAATTGCCGAGCTCAACACCAAATTTGAAAAGGAATTAGACAACCAGAGAAACACGAGTTACTACCAGGAACGAGAAGCGCAGATACGGAGCAAAATTGAAGATATGTTAGCCAGGCTCGAGGCATTGGAAATCCCGCTGTAGTCGGCGTACAGATCCATAATAAACAGGATTCATCAGGTTATGACCTCTTCCGGAAATACGATAAAAGTCACCATATACGGCAATGAATATCCCGTCAAAGGGGAAACTGACGCCGAATATATCAGAGAGGTCGCTCAGTACGTTGACCAGAAAATGCACGAGGTTGACCGTTTATCCACGACAAAATCCGGGATGAAAATCGCTATACTGGCTGCATTGAATATCGCAGATGAATTATTCAGAGAAAAACTCGAACGCGAAAAAATCAAAAAGGAACTGGAAGAGCGAATCGCCAAACTGTCGAATATGATCGATATGGACGATACGCGATAACCACATGCCGTGGTACACAGTTCCCAATTTTGCAAAATCCCCGACTGCCGAACCCGATTTGTTCTGCGCATTCTCGCTTTAGGTCTGCGCAGTGTCCTGTAGCAGTTGGGGATTTTTTTTGGAGGCAGAATGTCAACATTAACAGTGCTCATCATCATTCTGATCCTGCTTTTGCCTGTTTCAGCATATATCGGCTGGTTCCTGCGCGGGAAAACCGGCCATGATAAAATCGCCAATGCCGAGGCATATTGCGATAAGCTTATCGAAGCAGCAAAACAGGAAGCAGAAAATCTAAAAAAGGAAAAACTGCTCGAAGCTGAAGAACAGTTTTTTGAGTTGCGTCGCAAGCTTGAGCAGGATGAAAAACGCAGGCAACAGCGCTCACGTGAGCTTGAAAAGCAGCTTGCGGTGCGGGAAACCAATCTCGATCGCAAAGTCGATATTCTCAGCAAAAAAGAGAAAGAGCTGCAAGCGCTGGAGCAAAGCCTGCGCAATCGGGAAAAGAACCTGCACAGCAAGGGGGAGGAGCTCGAGCGGCTGATCAACGAGCAGAATAACCGCCTTGAAATGATCTCCGGGCTGACCAACGAAGAAGCGCGTAAGCTGCAGATGGATAACATCATGGAAGAGGTCCGCCAGGAATCTGCGGCAATGATCAAAGACATCAAAGACAAGGCGAGGCTGACTGCGAACCAGAAGGCCAAAGAGATCATCATTCAGGCTATCCAGCGCTCGGCTATTTCGCACGTTACCGAGAGTACGGTCAGCATCGTTGAGCTGCCGGATGATGATATGAAAGGGCGGATCATCGGCAGGGAGGGGCGGAACATTCGCGCTTTTGAGACCGCTACAGGTGTCGAAGTTCTGATCGATGACACACCTGAGCTGGTTATGCTCTCCGGCTTCGATCCTATCCGGCGCAAAATAGCCAAGGAAGCCCTGGAAACCCTGATTTACGACGGGCGCATTCACCCCGGGCGTATCGAAGAGGTTATCCAGAAGACCCGGGAAGAGATCGAAGAAAAGTTTTACGAAGAAGGGGAGCATGCTGTTCTCGAGATCGGCCTGCATATCGCCCACAAAGAGCTGCTGCAAACGATCGGCCGGCTTAAATACCATACCAGCCGTGGACAAAATCTGTTGCAACACTCTATCGAAGTGGCGATGCTCGCGGGCTATATGGCCTCCGAGCTGGGTCTTGACGTCAACGCTGCCAAGAGGGCCGGCCTTCTACACGAAATAGGCGTTGCTGTCGAAAATTTTCCGGCCACCAAGGCGGCTGAGATCGCGGTGGAGCTCGCGAAAAAATATGGTGAATCTCCCATCGTGCAAAACGCAATTTACTACGCCAATCATCTTGACGAGGCGACTGATACCGTCAGCCCGATAACGATCATCGTCGGGGTGGCAAATGAGATCAGTTGTGCCAGACCCGGGGCTGAAAAGAGTATGCTGGAATCATTTTTCAAGCGAATGCGAACGCTGGAGGAAATCGCGAATTCCTTCCTTGGGGTCACGAACTCGTACGCCATCCAGGCAGGGCGTGAGATCCGTATCATGGTTGAGCATGAAAGCGTGGATGATGCCCAGGCTGAGCAACTGGCAGCCGCGATATCCAATAAAATTCAGTCCAGTCTGACATACCCGGGGCAGATAAAAATCACCGTCATCAGGCAATACCGGACGATCGATTTTGCCAAATAACGTGAATTCTTCTTTGAATTTTTAATTCTTTTTTTAAATTAGGCATTTTGTTATGGCAGTTTCCAGTGATGCGGTGCGCATCCTTTTTATAGCAGATATCGTCGGGCAGCCGGGAATGGATGCGGTCAAGACGCTTCTGCCGGGCCTCCAGAAAGAACACCGGATCGATTTCACCATTGCAAATGGCGAGAACGCAAACGCCGGCAGGGGAATTACTGAGAAACAGGCCAGAGTTTTGTTTGGCCTGGGCGTGGATTTGATAACAGGGGGGAACCATACCTGGGAGAACTGGCAGAGCAAGCAGCTTTTCGCCAACGAAGAGCGCGTTCTGAGGCCGGCGAACTATCCCGATGAGAATCCGGGCAAGGGATATTTTACAGCGACTCTGAATGATGAAACAAAAATTTCCGTACTCAACATTCAGGGACGTACATTTATGTATCCTTTGTTTTGCCCTTTCAGAAAAGCAGACGAGCTGATTCCGAAACTGAAAAAAGAGAGCAGAATCATATTCGTCGATTTTCATGCTGAGGCAACAGCAGAAAAGATTGCCCTGGGATGGTATCTGAATGGTCGTGTTTCAGCCGTGGTCGGTACCCATACTCACGTGCAGACTGCTGATGAGCGTATTTTGCCTGATGGAGGTACGGCCTATATTACCGATGCCGGAATGACCGGTGCCCATGATTCCGTGATCGGTATGAGTACGAAGAAAGCACTGCATCGCTTTCTGAAACAGACACCAGCGAAATTCGAAGTTGCTGAAAAAAATATGCGTATAAATGGGGTCGTCGTAACCATCGACAAGGAGAGTGGGAAGGCAATCTCGATCGAACGGGTTGCCAGGCCTGAGTATTGAGAATATTCTTGTGCAGCCTGATCGGGTGAAGCGAATAAACAGGTAAAACACATAGAGTACGTCAATAGTGCTGCTTATGAATTTTTCAGGATAAAATATGTCACGTGCCCAGTTAATCGATGGAAAGAAAATAGCTGATGAGGTTTGTGCGGAACTCACCGCAGATATCGCTGAGCTGAAAGAACGCGGCATCCAGCCGAAACTGGTCGTTGTGCTCATCGGGGATGATCCTGCCTCTGCCGTTTATGTGCGCATGAAGGCAAAGAAGAGCGAGCAACTCGGCATCATCTCGGAGACACTCCGTTACCCGGCAGAAATGTCACAGTCCGATGCTCTGGCTTTGATCGATACGTTGAACAATGACAAGAGTGTCAACGGTATTCTCGTGCAGATGCCACTGCCTGGCCACCTCGATGCCGATGAAATCATCGACCGTATTTTGCCGGAAAAGGATGTCGATGGATTTCATCCTGTAAACAAAGGGTTGCTGCAGGCAGGGAAGGAAACCATGATACCCTGTACGCCTTATGGGATTCAGGAAATGCTGCGGCGTGAAGGGTTCGATCCTTCGGGTAAGGAAGTCGTTGTCGTGGGCAGAAGTCAGATCGTTGGCATGCCAATTGCTATTTTGTTATCGCAAAAAGCACCCTTTGCCAATGCGACCGTGACCATCTGCCATTCGAATACAAAAGACATCGCAAAACATACGCGCAATGCCGATATCGTAATTGCAGCAGTGGGACGGCCGCATTTTATCACTGCAGATATGCTGTCGGAAAAAACCGTCGTCATCGACGTCGGCGTCAACAGGGTGGAGGCGCCTGAAACAGAAAAAGGGTATAAATTGGTCGGCGACGTGGATTTTGACGCAGCAGTGAAAAAGGTCAAAGCGATCACGCCTGTCCCCGGTGGTGTCGGGCCGATGACCATCGCTATGCTGATGGTCAACACGGTCAAGGCAACCAGGCTGCAGCATTCACATAACACCTGAAGTATATGCGCCAGTAGCTCAATTGGATAGAGCGTTGGCCTCCGGAGCCAAAGGTTGGGGGTTCGATTCCCTCCTGGCGCACTTTTTCCTTTCTGCAAACCTCATTGACGAGATCTGCACTACACAGCATCGGATCATATGCCAGCAAAAAAACTCATCACTGCACAAATTGATCTTAACGGGGTCCGCACTTTAGACGGGGATATTACGCAATTTCTCGCCAAAACTCCTTCTGAAGATCAAATCCATTCCTTTTTTCAGAAAAGATATCAGCCAACACAGGGGACGTTACACCTCGGTGTCGATAAAAACGTGGTTTCCTTCAAGTGGACTCTTGCAGAGATTTCTGAACCCGCTGAGAAGTTGCACAAGGAAGCCCTTGGTCTGGCCCGAAAAAAAGAGTACGCTAAGGCCATCGAACTGTGGGTGAAAGCCATTGCTGAAAATCCTGTCGATCCCGATTATTATTTTAATGCCGGTATTGCTTTCTTTGAGTTGAAAAACTTTAAGGAAGCGATAGAAAATCTCGAATATACTATTTCACTTTGTCCTATTCATGCTAAAGCCCGACTGATTTTAGGCACAGTATATCTCAAAATCCGCAAATTTGATCAAGCGGAGATCCATCTCAAGGAAAGTATTTATTTCAACCAGGACAACGCGCTGGCATTGCTCAATCTCGCTGCTGCTCTGAGCATACTCAAGAAGTACGACGAAGGCATGCGTGTATTCAAACGCGTTATCGAACTTTCTCCGGCAGAAAGGCCCCGCGCCTATTTTGGCCTGGGTAAAATACACAGTATTTGCGGCAGAGTTAAAGACGCGAATGAATGCTTTCGTAAAGTCATCGAATTGGACAAACAGGGTACTCTTGCAAATCATGCCAAGCGTGCTATCATTTCCGATCCGACGACATCTATTTTCAGCGTCAAAACCAACTCGACATCTGATATCAAGATACCGAAAATAGACCCGGAGAAGCTGGATGACGCCTATGCTGAAGCTTATAATGCCTTTCTTTATGGAGATTATAAGAAAGCAATCGGTTTCTACAAGCGTTATCTCGAGATAAAACCCAAGGATGATTATGTCTGGTATTCCCTGGGAGAAGCATTGCTGCGAGACAGCAAGCCAAAGGAGGCTGCGTACGCATTTACAAAGGCGATCAAGCTGAAATCCACCAAGGGATTGTATTTTAAACAACTGGCGATCGCTTATGATTATCTTGAAGATGCTGATCGTGCCATTGACGCAGCCGAGCGAGCGATCGCATTAGGAAAGTCCGATAGTGTGCTGTTGACTATTTACGGGAAAAATCTTCTGCGCAAGGAAAGGGTTGCCGAGGCGATTGACAAACTAGAGCAGGCTTATAATAAAAACAAAATGAACCTGACCGCGCAATATTTTCTCGCGCAAGCCTATATTAAGAATGAAGACTACGATTCGGCATCAGAACATCTTCATTGGATTATGGCAACAAAAATCAAAACGCCGATAAAGATGCAGGCAGAAGCGTTGTTGGATAAGATACAGGGGTAACATTTTTTGTGCGCTACAGGGGGCATAATATATGTTATGTAAACTAATGGTTTTTTAAAAAAAGAAAAACTAAAGTCGGGGCGCCCGGATTTGAACCGGGGACCTCATGCTCCCGAAGCATGCGCGCTAACCGAGCTGCGCTACGCCCCGCTCTGTTTTTCAGAGTTCTAATATAATAACAATTCGAATAAAAACAAGTCCTTCTTTCACTTTTTTCAGGTCTGTCCAGGGCAACAATATGTATCGCACTTCCGAGATGAATGTCCGATACAGCCGGGGCACTACACGTACCGCGACATTTATGTCGCGTCTCAGCAATATCCCCTAAAGCAGCATGAATAATGATATGTATCGTAATTCGCGACATGAATGTCGCGGTACTCCTTATCCCTGTTCCGGGCTGTTGACGGAAAGCAGAAATGAAAGTCCTATTCCGCAGAGAACCAGTAAAGTACCGACAGTGAAGTGAACAGCACTTTTGGGTAAGCCCGGAAAAATTGGGTATAATGAGGCGATCACGAGACCAAGAATGAAGAAAATAGTTTGCGACGGGAATTTGTCCAGCAAATACTGGATAAGGCGCGCAAAAGATAAAATACCAGCCACTGCCCCGGCAGCAATGATAGCGAGAACATCAAGGCGATGATCAGCAACAGCGCTGATGACGAGCTGGTACTGGCCCAGTAAAACCAGAAGAAATGAGCCACTGATTCCGGGTACTATCATCGATCCCCCGGCTAGCACGCCTGAAATCAAAAGCATGATGAAGGCAGCGCTGTCAATTGCTCCTACAGTAGCCGCAGCAGATGGTTTCTCGACGTCCCCGAAATACAGTGTCAGAAAAAGAATCAGCCCTGCTCCTGCCAAAAATGAAGCGATACCTGAGGGAGTAGCTCGCATATCAGAGTGCGTCCGATAGATTGATGGCACAGAGCCGATGATCAGGCCGATGAAAAACAGGTAGGTGAATTCCGGATAATGAGCGAGAAGGAATTTCATCAAAAAGGATAGTGCGACAACAGCTCCTGCTGCCCCCCCTCCTATCAGGGCTAAAAAAAGGATATATTCTTTGCGCTTGTTTTTATCCGTTGCAAAATTACTGATAGCATCGATGAGCTGTTCATAGATTCCGAGTACGACGGCCATCGTTCCCCCGGATACGCCGGGAATGATATTGGCGATTCCGATCAGCCCGCCTTTGAGCATCAGCAGGAAATTACTTTTCATAGTTCTTCCTGAATCCTAATTGAGAGTAAAGAATAGTTTAACGAAAGCCCGTATGTCACGCATCCCGCGGATATGACTGACTTCATCTGCATATATAGTTTCTATAGGAATATGGTGTACGTTTGCGGAATAACGTAAAATTTTAATCAGGAGTTCTGTTTCCGTCTCATAACCTGAGGTTTGCAGTGGTAACGCGTGACGAATAAGCTGCCATGAGATCAGGCGGTATCCGCATTGGCAATCAGCCAGGGGTACACCAGTTTTCCAGGACAATAACCGGGAGGTGATACGGTTGCTCAGGACACGCATGAAAGGCATGCTGGACGGATTTAAGTTCCGCTTTCCGATGATGATCTCTCCCCTGCCCTGTTCATAGGCAGCAATAAATTTTTTTACCGATGAGGGGGCGTGCTGACCATCGGCATCCATAAACAGCACTGCATCAGGCGGTTCGTCTTTGAAGTGCTGTTCAATTGTTTCCAGACCGGTTCTGATGGCCGCTCCCTTGCCACGGTTGCGCGGATGGCGAACCAGGATTATATTCTGGTTGTCGCGCTCCGCCAGAGCAGGTTGAGAGCCATCATCAATCACAATGACCGGAACATCCGGATGAGTGCGTGCCAGGGATTGCAGTATCTCAGCGAGTTTGTTGCCCGGATTATAGGCCGGGATGAGGATGATTGTTTTCACATCACCTATCACCTTCAGCTCAATTCAGCCATCCGCCGAAACGGTTATAATAAAAAAGGTGCTGCCGGCCGATTGGACATCGAGCATCAACAGCACCTCATACTTTGTCGGGGCGACTGGATTTGAACCAGCGACCCCTTGACCCCCAGTCAAGTGCGCTAACCGAGCTGCGCTACGCCCCGAACAAGACCCAATTATAAGAAACTACAGAGATAAATTCAACAATTCTTTCAACTTATTTCAGCATCCGGATGAGTGTCTGCAGGCAAGTCAGGTGCTTGAGTTGTTGCATCAGGTTCTGGCTTTGTGGTATTGGTTTCCGGCTCTTTGAGCATCTCGAGCAGATCGCGCAGCCCCCGCTTTACTTCGAGTATGACATCATCCTTTTTCAATTCTTCAAAACTCAATTTGAGCTGAAAATTTTTATCACGACGAAGTTCAGCCAGTTTTTTCTTTGCGCCTTCGAGGGTGTATTTTTCTTCATAGAGCAGCTTTTTGATCAGGAAGATGGTTTGAATATCTTCTTTTTTATAGATGCGGTTGCCGGCACGATTTTTCCCGGGACGAAGGGCGTCAAACTCAGTTTCCCAATAACGCAAGACGTACTTTTTCAGAGAAGTGATCTTGCTGACTTCGCCGATTGAATAGTAGAGCTTTTTAATTGTGCTCACGTTCATGCGCAACGCTCTGTCTCAGGTGATGATTTTTTTCCAGAAGATAGTACCGGCTGATAACATGCTGATTCTTCTCTGCCTGTTGAGATAACGCTCCATCCGGTCTTTTTCTGTGCTCCGGACCATCCTTGAGAATGACCGCAAGGAGTCGAACAGATAGACGCCGATCCGTGGTATCTCGAGGCTGGAAAGGCGCCTGAAGTCGGACGGAACAGGCATGCCCAGGGTCACTCCTGCCTCATATCCCTGCTCACGCGCGATACTGATAGTAATATCGTTGACTCTGCCAAAAGGATAAGAGATCGATTGAATTTTTTCTCCTGTTACATCTTGCAGGGCACAGCGCGAGCTGTGCAGTTCATTCCGTATGCGCTCCGTAGTTTGGCCCGGCAGGTATCGGTGTGTGCGCGTGTGCGAGCCAATCTCCCATCCGGCCTGCAATAAAGCTCGTATTGCATTCAGCCCGGCATGTCTGAGATGATTGCCAAAAAATTGATAGTCCCAGTCATTCGTCCTGCCAATATAATCGCTGATCACAAAAGCTGTGGCGACCTGGCCGTGGCGGCTCATTATTTCAGCGACCCGTTCGATCGTATCGTAGGTATCATCAAAAGTAATAAGGACGGTGCGGGATGAATCAAAATCTGGAGACGAGTCGTTTTTGAGAATCTGAGTATAGTGAGACAGCGTCAGAGAACGATACCCGTTCTCGCGCAGGTAGATCATTTGTTTTTCGAACTGTTTAAACGTTACGCGGGCGATGCCGGGCGTAACATTGTCGGAAACATAGTGATACGCGAGAACGGGGATCAGCATGCATCAATTGATAAGGGTTTCGAGCGGTTGATAGTCCAGGCCAAAAGCGTCTGCGACGCCTTTGTAGGTTATCTTGCCGTTGATGATATTCGCTCCTTTGGCCAGCTCGGGGAATTTTGTCAGGCAATCCGGGAAACCGTTATCAGCGATCTGCAGCACGTATTTGAGTGTGGCATTGGTCAGTGCAATCGTCGATGTTTTCGGTACAGCACCGGGCATGTTGGCAACGCCATAGTGTACGATGCCATCGATTTCGTAGGTGGGGTTATCATGCGTGGTCGGCTTGATGGTTTCGACGCACCCACCTTGATCGACAGCGACATCGACGATGACAGTGCCTTTTTTCATATTCCCAAGCATCTTGCGCGTAACCAGATGCGGAGCCTTGGCACCCGGAATGAGCACCGCGCCGACCACCAGGTCCGCCTTTTCGAGGCAGGAACGGATGTTGGCCGGGTTGGACATCAGCGTGGTGACATTTTTCGGCATGACATCATCCAGATAGCGCAGCCGATCGAGATCGATGTCAAGGATCGTCACCTGGGCGCCGAGACCTGCGGCAATTTTAGCCGCGTTGGTGCCGACGATCCCGCCGCCGATGATCATCACATTGGCAGGCTCGACACCGGGAACACCGCCGAGCAGCATGCCTTTGCCGCCGTACATGTGCTCGAGGTGGCGGGCACCTTCCTGAATCGACATGCGTCCGGCCACTTCGCTCATGGGGATAAGCAAGGGCAGCGAACCATCAGCCATTTCGACGGTTTCATAGGCGATGGCGATGCACCTGGAAGCTTCGATAGCTTCTGTGAGCTCGCGCGAAGCAGCAAAATGAAAATAGGTAAATACGATCTGACCCTCGCGGATCAAACCATATTCCTGCGGCAGAGGCTCTTTGACTTTGAGGATCATCTCTGCTTTCTGATAGACTTCCTCCGCCGTTTCAATGATCGTGGCACCAGCATCACGGTAATCCTCATTGCTGAAACCACTCCCCTTTCCAGCATCCTTTTCTACAAGAACGGTATGCCCCCTGGCTACCAGCAACTCAGCGCCAACGGGTATAAGAGAGACCCTGTTTTCCAGGGTCTTGATCTCTTTGAGTACGCCAACAATCATTCCACCCTCCAGGGATAGTGATCAACAATGCAAAGCGTAACCAGTCCTTCTCACTTAGTTATTCTGCATCCTGCTCCTGCAACAACGCTTTGCGGCTCAGATTCATCTTGCCAGAGTCTTCAACACGCAGCAATTTGACTGTCACTTCATCGCCGACACTCAGTACGTCTTCAACTTTATTGATACGCTGGGTGTCGATTTCAGAGATATGCAGCAGACCTTCGCGTCCGGGCAAAATTTCGACAAAAGCGCCGAAGTTGGTGATTTTTTTCACCTTGCCTTTATAAACCTTACCAGCCTCCGGCATGACGGTCAATCCATCGACGATATTTTTGGCCATCTGCGCTGCCCGTGGCTCCACAGAGGCAATTTTAACCGTACCATCATCCTCGATATCGATGGTCGCGCCTGTTTTATCGACGATCTCGCGGATGGTTTTCCCGCCAGGTCCGATAACAGCACCGATGCGATCGGGATTGATTTTGAATGCGAGAATGCGCGGAGCAAACTGTGACAGGTCTGTTTTGGGTTTATCCAAAGTTGCGTTCATGATATCGAGGATTTTCAGACGCGCGACCTTAGCTTTTTCCAGAGCATCCTGCATGATTTCACTGGAAATCCCTTTGACTTTTATGTCCATCTGAAAGGCTGTTATGCCTTCCCTGGTTCCGGCAACTTTGAAATCCATATCGCCGAGATGGTCTTCGTCGCCGAGAATATCCGTGAGAACGCGAAATTCATCACCTTCCTTGATCAGGCCCATAGCAATGCCGGCAACGCCTTCCTTGGTGGGCACACCGGCATCCATCAGCGCGAGCGAGCCTGCGCAGACCGTGGCCATGGAAGACGAACCATTGGATTCGAGAATATCCGAAACAATGCGAATGGTATAGGGGAAAATTTCATCTGAAGGGATGATGGGTTTCAAAGCGCGCTCTGCGAGATTGCCATGACCGATTTCCCGGCGACCGGGTCCGCGCATAGGCCGTACCTCGCCGACGCTGAAGGGCGGGAAATTATAGTGCAGCATGTAGGTTTTGTAAAATTCACCGCCAAGGTCATCCATTTTCTGTTCATCGACTTTAGTGCCGAGCGTGAGAACAGCCAATGCCTGGGTTTGGCCACGAGTGAACAGGCATGAACCGTGAGTGCGTGGCAAAACACCAACTTCGCATGTGACTTCGCGGACATCATCAAGGCCGCGGCCATCGAGGCGAATGCCTTCTTTGACGATCATGCTGCGGGTAATTTCTTTTTCAATGGTGTGCAGCACGTCTTTGATATCAGCCTCAGCATCAGGGTAGGCTTCTGCCAGAGCCTCGTCGGCGATCAGTTCTTTTGTAAACGTCTTGATGGCTTTTCTGCGAGTCTTTTTGTCGGTAATGCGCAGAAATTCATTCAATTTATCTGTTGCCAGCTCGCGAACTTTCTCTTCGAGGCCTTCGGGCAGGACTTTGACGACCACTTCGTTCTTTTCTTTTCCGGCTTCAGCTACCAGTTTGTTGATCAGATCGATGTACTTGCGTACTTCCTCGTGCCCGAAAGCAAGGGCTGCGATCATATCCTGCTCGGAAATTTCGCTGGCCTCACCTTCCACCATGATGATGGATTCCTCGGTTGCAGAAATCAGCAGATCGATATCGCTTTCTTCGATTTGTTCATAGGTCGGATTCGCGATGAACTGACCGTTTACACGGCCGACGCGGACACCTGCGATCGGGCCTGCCCATGGGATATCAGACAGGGCAAGAGCAGCAGATGCAGCGGTGATGCCGAGGACATCAGGCAGATTTTCGCGGTCTGCAGAAAGAACGCTGACCAGCACCTGCACTTCATTGCGGTAGCCTTCGGGGAACAATGGCCTGAGGCCGCGATCGATCAGACGCGAAGTCAGAATTTCAGTTTCGGTCGGACGACCTTCACGCTTGAAAAAGCCACCGGGGATCTTGCCGGCTGCATAGGCTTTTTCGCGGTAATCCACACTCAGGGGGAAAAAGTCAAGGGTTGATGGCTCATCGCTACCGACGACGGTAGCCAGAAGCACGGTCTCGCCAAAGGTCAGTTCGACAGCTCCACTCGCCTGCCGGGCGAGATGGCCTGTTTCGAGCTCGAATGCCGTGCCGTTGAATGTGGCGCTTTGGATTGTAGTCATGGGAACATACTCCTTACACTGTGAGAGCGCTCGCTCTCACCTTTTCCTTCCTTGATGATACGCAGTTCTTGCCTCAAGAGCTGGATATCGACAAAGAAAATTCTTGATAACAAAACAGCATCTTATCGACGGATGCCGAGGCTCTTGATCACTGCGCGGTATCGTTCAATATCCTTTTTCATCAGATAGTTCAGCAGGCGGCGGCGTTTACCGACCATCTTCAGCAATCCCAGGCGGGAATGGTGGTCCTTTTTGTTCGCTTTGAAGTGGTCTCGCAAGCCGTTGATTCGCTCAGTCAGCAGTGCGATCTGTACTTCAGGGCGTCCGGTATCGCCTTTGGCACTGCCGAATTGTTCAACGATTTTCTGCTTGGATTCTTTGGTTAAAGGCATTTCACATCTCCGGTGTTTACTTGGTTTTGATATTTACTAAAATAGTCAATAGCCTGTTTCTGGTCTTCGTGCAACTGCGCGATCAGCGCTTCCATACCATCGAAACGTTTTTCATCGCGGAGTTTTGTGTGGAAACGAATCTCCACGTTCTTGTCGTAAATCTCCTCAGAAAAGGAGAAAATATGAATCTCGAGGGTTTCAATTTTGCCCCCAAAAGTAGGCCGTATGCCGATATTGGCCATGCCCTGGTAACACTGGTCGTCGATGGCGACCGACGCGGCATAGACACCACGCCCGGGGAGTGCTTTCAGTCGTGACTCCGGCTCGATATTCGCGGTTGGGAACCCTAACAGACGGCCGCGTTTGTCACCCGGCACCACTGTCCCGCGTATGCTGTATGCTCTTTCGAGCAGCTGATTTGCGTCCTCTATGTGTCCGGATTCGAGCTGGCTGCGGATAAGTGAGGAGCTGATGATCGTGTCTTCATCTTTTTGTGGCTCAAGCTGCAGCACTTTATAGTTTTCCTGCTCAGAAAATTTTTCGAGAGTATGCACTCCCCCCTGCCGGTCACGGCCAAAGGTGTGGTCATAGCCTATCAGAATACATTTGAAACCGATCTTCCCGATGAGTATATCGCGGACATAGTCATCGCCGCTTAACCGGGAGAATTGTTCATCAAAGGGGAGCACGAATAAATTTTCCACCCCCAGGCTGCTGAGAATATCCGCTTTTTCTTCGACCGTCGTCAGCAGTTTTAATGGCGGCGTTCCGTTGCGAATCAAAACATGTTGCGGGTGTGGATCAAAAGTGACTACAGATGGGATGCCGCCGCATTGTCGGGAAACATCGAGAAGCTGCCGGATGATATAACGATGGCCTCTGTGCACACCATCGAATATCCCTGTTGTGAGCACATGGTTCATATTACGGGGAATATCCGTCAGGTGTCTATAGAGATTCATCTGCAGTACGATTATGGTTTATATGATCCAGAAAATCAGAGACTTTCCAGGCTGACTCGATGGTGTATTCTCCGATTCGGGTCCGCTCCAGCATTACGATATGAGCTCCACATCCCAATTCCCTGCCGATATCTCGTGCCAGCGCGCGAATATATGTACCGCGTGAGCAGACAAAGCGAAGTTCGAGCAGATCATCCTTTTGTGAAATCAGCTCCAGGTCGTAAATCGTTACCTTGCGGGGTGCCCGCTCAACGGTTTTACCTTGCCGGGCGAGCTCATAGAGGCGTTTGCCTTTATGCTTGAGTGCCGAAAACATCGGAGGCACCTGCTCGATCTCTCCCGTGAATTTTTGCAACAGAGCTTCGAGCTGTTCTTTGCTGATCTGTGGAACCGGAGCCTCATGCACAGTTTTTCCGGTCAGATCATGTGTGTCGGTTTCGATGCCGAGCTTGATGACCGTACGATATTCCTTTTTCAGGCCCATCAGGCTTTCGACCTGCTTCGTTGCTTTGCCGAAGCAGACCAGCAACAGGCCCGTGGCAAAGGGATCGAGGGTCCCGGCATGCCCGACTTTTTTAACCCGGCTGGCTGCGCGTACCTTGTTCACAACGGAGAAAGATGTCCAGCCTTCGGGTTTTGCAAATGGAACGACCAGCCCCTGCTGCAGTGCAGCCAGGGTAATGTGTTGTGGGGTGCTGAGCTCACTCACGGTTCAAATTACGTAATAATTCTGAGATGTGATCGACATAATCGAGCGACTTGTCATGCTTGAACTCGATCTCAGGCATGAATTTCATTTGCGCAACAGCACCGATCTCTCTTTTAAAAGCCCCTTTTGCTTTTGTCAATGCAGCAAAGGCCGACTTTTGTTCATCTTCACTCCCGGAAATGCTGACGAAAATTCGTGCGTATTTCAGATTATCTGTAACCGTGACCCGATGAACGGTCACTTTCTTGAATTCGGGATTGCGCAGTTTGAAAGCAAGGGCCTCGCTGACAACTTCGCGAATCATACGGGAAACTCTGTCCGCTCTTTTTTTTGACATGGCACTACTGCCTGTTCCGGATATCAAACCAGTTCGAAAATCTGATCAACGATTTCCGTGCGGCCGTCCTTTTCAATCAGATTCAATATCTTGTTAAATGTAGCGCTGAGAATTTTTGCCTCGTTCGCTACCATGCTCACGCCCAGCACGCTGCTCTGCCATTTGTCCTGTGCCTGCACTTCAGCTACTGAGACGTTGAACTTCTGCCGAATTCGGGTCTTTAAACTCTCCAACACGTACCGCTTTTCTTTCAGAGAGTGGCATTCGGGTAAAAATAATTCCACCTGACACGCTGCGACTAACATGATTTTTCAGCCGTATTAACCCGAGTTGTTCACCGCTTCATTAAGCAAGCGTACGTTTCGTTTCCGAAATTTCGATGCACTCGATGATGTCATTCACATGCAAATCGTCGTATCCATCGATACCAATACCGCATTCAAATCCGCTGGCCACTTCCTTGACATCATCCTTGAAGCGTTTCAGCGAAGAGAGCTTGCCCTCGTAAATCAGTTTATCTTCCCGATACAAACGTATTCTGTCGCCACGCTTGACCTTGCCGGAAAGCACATAGCAGCCAGCGATTGTGCCGATACGTGAGATTTTGAACACCTCACGTACCTCGACGGTTGCGCTGACGGTCTCGGTGATTTCCGGAGTGAGCATACCTTCGAGGGCAGTCTTGACGTCATTGATGGCGTCGTAGATGACTTTATAGGTGCGGATATCGATATCTTCCCGTGCAGCCAGGTCCCGGGCCTGAATCGAAACCCGTACGTTAAAGCCGAGTATGACTGCACTGGATGCCACAGCCAGGTTGACGTCGGTCTCGGAGATGCCGCCGACGCCCTTGTGGATGACATTGACAGCAACCTCGTTGGTCGCCAGCTTCATCAGACTGTCGGCAATAGCCTCGACCGAACCAGCCACATCAGCTTTGACGATGATATTCAATTCGCGAACTTCACCCTCGCGAATCTGGCGGGAAATCTGATCGAGGGTTTTCAGGCGAACCTTGCGCATCTCCTGCTCGCGGTGCAACTGCTGCCGTTTCATGCTGATGTCCCGGGCTTCTTTTTCCGATTCCATCACCACAAAGCGGTCGCCGGCATGCGGCACTGCGGAGAAGCCGATAATGCGCACAGGAGTGGAAGGCGGTGCTTGTTTGATGCGTTTCCCGCGCTCATCCATCAGCGCCCGAATCCGGCCGTAGGTAATTCCTGCAACGAAGGGATCGCCGACGCGGGCCGTGCCGTTTTGAATCAGGACCGTTGCTACCGGGCCCTTGCCCTTGTCGAGCTCAGATTCTATGACCAGACCACGCGCAAGGCGGTTGGGGTTGGCTTTCAGCTCCAGAATCTCGGCTTCGAGAAGTACCAGCTCCAGAAGATGGTCGATCCCCTGCCCCATTTTTGCAGAGATTTCAGCATCCTGGAATTTTCCTCCCCAGCTTTCGACCAGGATATCGTTTTCTGCCAGTTGCTTGCGGATGTTATCCGGGTTGGCGCCAGGACGGTCAATCTTGTTGATGGCTATGATAATGGGAACACCGGCAGCACGGGCGTGACTGATCGCCTCCAGCGTCTGCTGTTGTACGCCATCATCAGCTGCTACTACGAGGATGACGATATCTGTAGCCTGAGCACCACGGGCACGCATGGCTGTGAACGCCTCGTGTCCCGGGGTATCGAGGAAGGTGATCGTACTGTCTTTAAACTTGACCGCATACGCTCCGATGTGCTGCGTGATTCCGCCTGCTTCACCTGCGATGATATTACTCCGGCGGATGTAGTCCAGTAAGGAGGTTTTACCGTGGTCAACATGGCCCATGATGGTTACAACAGGAGGACGCGGAACCAGATCTTCTTCGCGATCTTCCTCCTCATCATCTTCTATCATGGCTGAAAACTCTTCTTCCTGCTCAACATCGAAGCCGAATTCGTCGGCGACAGCGATGATCGTATCCATGTCGAGCCGCTGGTTGATGGAAATCATCATCCCGAGTTCGAGACATTTTCTGATCACATCCGATGGTTCGACATCCATCAGTTTGGCGAGGTCAGCGGCGGAGATGAATTCAGTGACGGTTATTGTGTTGCTGTCTTCTGCATCGACCAGCTCTTCGTCATCTTTGGTTTTGCGTTTCCGACGTTTGGATTTTCCGGTATCGGACATGGCAGCAAGGGTTTGTTTGATCGATGCTTCGATTTCCTCCTCGCTGATACGCGTTTTTTTGCGTTTTTTCTTGCGTTTCTTTTTCTTGCCTTCTTCTGCAGCCGGTAGTGCAGTTGCTTTCTCCGTGGTCGTTTCTTTTGCTTCTGCAGTTTTTTCGCCAGCCTTCTTTTTCCCACGGCCTTTCTTCTCTGCAGCAGGTTCAGCTTCTGCTGTTTCCTGTTCTGGTACTGCCTCTGGTTCCGCTATGGGCTCAGGCTCTTTTCCGGCTCTGGTTTTTTTCTTGTCTGTAGGTGTTTTCTTCTGCTTTTTCTCCTCAGGAGAGGGCTGGGGTGTCTCCACATCTTCAAGGGCATCAGCAGGGGCAGCTGGCTCAAACCCCATAGCTTCACGGAGAGCTTCTTTGCGTCCGCGGGTCTCTGTTTCTTTGCGTATCTCTTTCTTGGCTTGAGCTTTTGCCTCGATTTCGGCGATCTTGAGGACTTCCTCCTTGGACGGCTCTTTGCGGCGTACTTTTTTCGGGATGACTTTTACATTATAAGCCTCCTGGATTTTCGCCTGCAGCTCCTCACGCTCTTTTGCTTTTCGCTTCTCTTCTTCGCGCTTCTTTTCCTTCAGACGTCTGCGGAAAGAGTCTTCTTCTGAGACAGCACTTTCACCGGCCGTTACTTTCCCATACTTCTCCTGAACCTGATCATACATTTCTTCTGTGATCGGGCTCATCTGATTCTTGACGGGAAATTTCCTGTCGGCAAGAAACGAAATCAGTGCCTCGTTCGAGATATTGAATTCTTTTGCTACTTGAAAAACTCTACGTGTGCCCAAGTGGGTTTACCCTTCTTTTTACTCTTCTACTAATTCCAATAGCTGTTCAGCAGTTTTTTCACCAATGCCGGCGATCGCCAGCAGACCTTCTTTGCCGCGTTCGAGGATGTCCCGGGCTGTGTAAATGCCCTCGGATTCCAGCTTTTTCAGAACCGATGGGCGGATACCTTCGATCTCCTCAAGCGTCTTCTCATCGGCCTTGGCCTGCTGAACCATATCCTGATATTCAGATTCCTTGAGGATTTCTACGTTATACCCGGTCAATCTGCTGGTGAGACGGCGATTGAGGCCGCCGCGACCGATTGCTATAGAAACCTGATCATCACTGACGACAGCGACCGCACTTTTATTCTCCTCGTCGAGCAGGATGCGGGTCGGCTTGGCAGGGCTCAGTGCCCGGGTGATGAAAATTTCAGGTTCAGAGCTGTAGGGGATAATATCGATTTTTTCGTTATTCAGTTCCTTGCTCACCGCCTGTATGCGGATACCCTTCATGCCTACACAGGCACCAACTGCGTCAATACGCTTGTCATGTGAATATACGGCGATTTTAGCACGCTCGCCAGGCTGGCGCGCAACGTTTTTGATTTCGATGATATTGTCGTAAATCTCTGGCACTTCCAGCTCAAACAGCCGAATCAGAAACTGCGGGTCCGCCCGCGAGATGATGATTTCAGGCCCACGCGCAGACATACGCACTTCTTTGATGATCGCCCGAATGTTATCGCCACGGCGATAGCGCTCGCTGTCTATTTGCTCACTGCGCGGTAAAATGACCTCTGTTTTGTCGATATTGAGAAAAATCTCGTTGCGGTTGATCTGGCGGATATCGCCGAGAATGATCTCGCCAACGCGATTTTTGTACTCTTCGAAAACGTTTTCCTTTTCAGCATCTTTGATGCGCTGGTTGAGGTTCTGCTTGGCGGCGATAATCAGACGCCTGCCGAATTGCTGCAAATCCAGCACCTCGACATAAGGGTCGCCGATTTCAAGAGTTGGTTCAACCTTCCTGGCTGTTTCCAGATCGATCTCAGTTACAGGGTCTTCCACCGTCTCGACGATGGTTTTGTATTGGCTGATTTCGATTTCGCCTTTATCGAGTTTGACGAAAACATCGAAATTGTCCGACTGCCCATACTTTTTCTTGATCATCGACATGACGATGCTCTCGATGATTTCGGTGAGCAGTTCTTTGTCAATACTCTTTTCCTTGACGATCTGGGCAAAAGCTTCTGCGATTTCTGCTTTCATGTTCCTGTAAATCCTCCTGCTGGGTAGCAGAGAACTCGGGTTAAATGGAGTAACTGCATCTTCCGGAGTTCGTTCTTCAGGCTGTTCATAGCATCGATGCTGGTGCATCAATGGGCGCAGTTACTGTACTGTTTGATCTTGTAATCTGAAAAATGATATCTGGTTTTCTGAGATAACTCAGG
>WFTM01000012.1 GCA_015485525.1 Candidatus Zhuqueibacterota bacterium
CCTGGCCCGGATACCGACAACTGCCATTCCGGGCAAGCGAAGCGAGGTGCCGGGATCTCATTTTTTGGGCACGTTCTGGGCTCAGGTTTATCGATCAGGGGAAAATAAGCGCCTGCAGGCAGGATGTCAATTGAGAGACGACGGATGCGTCGCTACGGGTTTGTCGTGTACGAATTATCGTGCCCCTGCCACCACGGTACGGCAGCAAACCGGCATGTGCGTATGTGCAGGGGCACAACACCGCCGCAGGCCCGGTTCCAGGGGTTCTGTAGAGACGCCCGATCGGGCGTCTCTACTACGGTGGGGCGTCTCTACGGCCCTCCTGCAAAATAAGACCTCGGGGAAATAAAATTTCCGACAGAAACGGCAAAAGCATTTATTTTCATCCCTGATGTACCTATATTCACGATTTGCGCGGTGAAGCGTTATGCTGTGAAAGTTTTGCCGCATCCATCTGACCGATGCAAACTGAAGAATAATTTCATCAGCTACTTCAGCATTCTTCGGCACTTTGGTGTTACACCAGGAACATCCTGAAAAATCCGACATAATTTTTTTATTCAATAGGTTGCGATAAATAACGATGAACCGAACAGGAAAACAACTGCAGGCTCTGCTGCGCGAGCGCATTCTGATCATGGACGGCGCCACCGGCACCATGATCCAGAGCTACCGCCTCGGCGAGGCTGACTATCGCGGTGAGCGTTTTCGCGATTTCGGGCACGACCTCAAGGGCGATAACGACCTGCTCTGCCTGACGCAGCCGCAGATCGTCAGCGAAATTCACCACAAATTTTTAGAGGCCGGCGCGGATATCATCGAGACCAACACCTTCAACGCCACCTCGATATCGCAGGCGGATTATCATCTCGAAGACCTCGTGTATGAGATCAACCTCGAGGCCGCGCGTCTGGCCCGCGCCGCAGCAGACGCCGTCAGCGCGCGAACGCCGGACAAGCCGCGTTTTGTCGCCGGCGCCCTCGGGCCCACCAGCAAAACCCTGTCCGTCTCCCCGGATGTCAACGACCCCGGCTTCCGCGCCGTAACCTTCGAGGAGATGGCCGCGGCGTACCGCGAACAGGCCCGCGGTCTGCTCGACGGCGGCGTGGATATCCTGCTGGTCGAAACCATCTTCGACACCCTGAATGCCAAGGCCGCCCTGTTTGCCATCAGCGAGCTGTGCCACGAGCGCGGCGATGCCGTGCCGGTGATGATCTCCGGCACCATCACCGACCTGAGCGGCCGTACGCTCTCGGGCCAGACCACCGAGGCGTTCTGGATTTCCGTTTCGCACACGCGCAATCTGCTCAGCGTTGGTCTGAACTGCGCCCTGGGTTCGGCGCAGATGCGCCCCTTCATCGAGGCGTTGTCGGATATCGCCACCGTGCCTGTGAGTCTGTACCCCAACGCCGGGTTGCCCAACGAGTTTGGCGGTTATGACGAGGCTGCAGCGGACATGGCCGCGCAACTGGATGAGTATGCCCGCAGCGGTTTTGTCAACATCGTCGGCGGCTGTTGCGGCACAACGCCGGAGCACATCCGCGCCATCGCCGAGGTGGCGGCACAGCACCCGCCGCGCACGCCGGCGGAAAAAAAGCCGTGGATGATGCTCAGCGGCCTCGAACCGCTCATCATCCGGCCGGAGACCAATTTTGTCAACATCGGCGAGCGCACCAACGTCGCAGGCTCGCGCCGCTTCGCGCGTTTGATCATCGAAGACAAGTACGAAGAGGCCCTGTCTGTGGCGTTGCAGCAGGTGGAGAACGGCGCGCAGATGATCGACGTCAACATGGATGAGGGCATGCTCGACTCTGAGCAGGCGATGACGCGTTTTCTCAATTTGGTGGCCACAGAGCCGGATATCGCCCGCGTGCCGGTGATGATCGATTCCTCGAAGTGGTCGGTGATCGAGGCCGGGCTGAGGTGCACACAGGGAAAAAGCGTGGTCAACAGCATCAGCCTGAAAGAGGGCGAGCAGGCCTTTCGCGAACGCGCGCGCAAAATTCAGCAGTACGGCGCCGCGGTGATCGTCATGGCCTTTGACGAGCAGGGGCAGGCAGACTCCTTTGAGCGCAAGATCGAGGTGTGCAGCCGCGCCTATCGCATTCTCACCGAGGAGGTGGGATTCCCGAAAGAAGACATCATTTTTGACCCCAATGTGCTCACCGTGGCCACGGGCATCGAGGAGCACAACAACTACGCCGTGGATTTCATCCGCGCGACGCAGTGGATCAAGCATAATCTGCCCGGTGCGCGTGTCAGCGGCGGCATCAGCAATATTTCCTTTTCCTTCCGCGGCAACGATCGCGTGCGTGAGGCCATGCACTCCGCCTTTTTGTATCACGCCATTCAGGCCGGACTGGACATGGGCATCGTCAACGCCGGGCAACTGGAGGTGTACGAGGAAATTCCCAAAGACCTGCTCGAACTGGTGGAGGACGTGCTGCTCAACCGCCGGCCGGATGCCACGGAACGGCTGGTGGAGTACGCGGAAAAGATCAAGTCCGATTCCACGGTTGAAAAAAAGCAACTGGCGTGGCGTAACGCACCGGTGGAGGAGCGTCTGAAGCATGCGCTGGTCAAGGGCATCGTCGAGTTTATCGAGCAGGATACGGAGGAAGCGCGGCAGAAATTTGCCACCTCCCTCGAGATCATCGAAGGCCCGCTGATGGATGGCATGAATATCGTCGGCGATCTGTTCGGCAGCGGCAAGATGTTTCTGCCGCAGGTGGTGAAAAGCGCGCGGGTGATGAAAAAAGCCGTGGCCTGGCTGATCCCGTACATCGAGGAGGAGAAAAAGCAGTCCGAGTCCTCGGGGCCGCGCGGCAAAGTGCTGCTCGCCACAGTGAAAGGCGATGTGCACGATATCGGCAAGAACATCGTCGGTGTGGTGCTGGGCTGCAATAATTTTGAGATCATCGACCTCGGTGTGATGGTCACCAGCGAGACGATTTTGCAGCAGGCGCGCGAGCACGAGGCTGATATCATCGGCCTGAGCGGGCTGATCACACCCTCCCTCGACGAAATGGTGCACGTTGCGCGCGAGATGGAGCGGCTGCAGTTCGATAAACCGCTGCTCATCGGCGGTGCGACTACCTCGCGCATCCATACTGCGGTGAAGATTGCGCCCAACTACTCCGGCACCACGATCCACGTGCTCGATGCCTCGCGCAGCGTTACAGTGGTCAACAACTTGCTCATGCCCGCGGTGCGCGAGCGCTATGCGCAGGAAGTACGCCGGGAATATGATGCGCTGCGCAGCAGTTACGGCGAGCGGCAAAAGCAGAAAAATCTCATCTCCCTGAGTGCCGCGCGTGAAAACAGGCTGCAGTTGGACCTGCAGCAGGTGGCGCCGCCGCCGCGCACGCCCGGCATCACGCCCGTCGAAGTGCCGCTGCAGGTGCTGCGCGAATACATCGACTGGACGCCGTTCTTCAGCACATGGGAGCTGAAGGGCAAATATCCCGAAATTTTCACCAGGCCTGATGTCAGCGCTGAAGCGCGCACGCTGTTCGATGATGCCAACGCCCTGCTCGATCGTCTCATCGAGGAGAAGGTGCTGCAGGCGCGCGGTGTAGCCGGACTGTTTCCCGCTGCAGCGCAGGGGGATGATATCCTGCTGTTCGAAGATGCGCAGCGCGAACGGCCGCTGGCCACGCTGCACACGTTGCGCCAGCAGACGGCCAAGACCGGCGGTCATCCCAACCGTGCGCTGGCCGACTACATCGCTCCGGCTGACAGCGGCGTGCCCGACCACATCGGTGCGTTCGTGGTCACTGCCGGACTCGGTCTCAGCGAGCTGGTGGCAGAGTTCGAAGCGCAGCACGACGATTACAACGCTATCATGGCCAAAGCGCTGGCAGACCGGCTGGCCGAGGCCTTTGCCGAGTATCTGCATGAGCGTGTGCGCCGCGAGTTGTGGGGATATGCTGAACAGGAAAATTTAGACAACGCGGCACTGATCCGCGAAAAATATCAGGGCATCCGTCCCGCGCCGGGTTATCCTGCCCAGCCCGATCACACCGAAAAAAAGACGTTGTTTCGTCTTCTCTCCGCAGAACAGCACACCGGTGTTACATTGACGGAGTCCCTGGCCATGCGACCCGCTGCCTCGGTATGCGGCATCTATTTCGCGCATCCGCAGGCGCGCTATTTTTCTCTCGGTAAAATCGGCCGCGATCAGGTGGAGGAGTACAGCGCCCGCAAAGGCCTGCCGGTTGCCGAGGTGGAAAAATGGCTGGCCCCGGTTCTGGCGTATGAGCCGGCGCAGTAGGGGAGCAGGGATATCCGGGCCGCTATCCCCCAAAAAACAGAAAGGACAGGCATGCCTTCGGTTTATGATCTCAAGCCCGCGTTTCAAAATCTGTTGCGGCCGCTGGTGGCTGCACTGGCGCGCATGGGCGTTACGGCCAATCAGGTGACGCTGCTGGCGGTGCTGTTGTCCTGCGCTGCCGGTGCTGCGCTCTGGTTGCAGCCCGGTGCCGGCTGGCCGTTGCTGCTGATTCCGGCGGTGCTGTTCGCGCGCATGGCCCTGAACGCCATCGACGGCATGCTGGCGCGCGAGCACGATATGCAGACTGCTCTCGGCGCCATACTCAACGAACTCGGCGACGTGTTTTCGGATGCGGCACTGTATCTGCCCTTTGCCGCGCTCGCCGGAGTGAGCGCGCACTGGGTTGTGCTGCTGGTCCTGCTGGCGGTCATCAGCGAGATGACCGGCGTGGTGGCGGTGCAGATCGGCGCATCGCGGCGCTATGACGGCCCCATGGGCAAGAGTGATCGTGCCGTGCTGTTCGGGGCGATCGCGCTGCTCGCCGGGCTGGGCGTGCCCCTGCCGTGGCTGGATTATGTGTTCATCGCCGCGCTGTTGCTTTCCCTGCTGACTATTTTCAACCGCGCCCGCGGGGCATTGCGGGAGCTGGGCTGAAGCCGGGGCTTATAGAGCCGGCTTCAGCACCAAACCGGAAAGGATACTACTCCATGACCTCTCTCAGTTTCGACAACACGTTGCTGCTCTCGCTGGCAGGGTTGTATCTCATCCTGGTGGTAGCCAGTGTTGTCATCCTCATTCTGAAAAAAATCAAGCCAGATCAGGATTTTTCCGAGCTGAGCAAGCGGGTCAAGTCATGGTGGGTGCTGGTGACCATCTTTACCCTGGCCATGGCGCTGAGCCGCAATGTTTCTCTCGGGTTTTTCGCGCTGATCAGTTTTCTGGCGCTGAAGGAGTACTTTTCGATCATCCCCACCCGCCGGGCAGACCGCCGCGTGCTGTTCTGGGCCTATCTGTCCATCCCGCTGCAGTACTACTGGGTGGCGCAGGAGTGGTATGGCATGTTCATCATTTTCGTGCCGGTGTATATGTTTCTCTATCTGCCCATGCGCATGGTGCTGATCGGCGAGACCAGAAATTTTCTGCAGGCTGCCGGTACCCTGCACTGGGGATTGATGATGCTGGTGTTCAGTATCAGCCACGTGGCCTATCTGCTGGTGCTCCCGGCTAAAGATGGGTTTGCCGCCGGTGGGCCGGGACTGGTGCTGTTTCTGGTTTTTCTGACCCAGTTCAACGATGTGGCGCAGTACATCTGGGGCAAGTTGCTGGGCAAGACACGCATCATCCCGAAAGTGAGCCCGAACAAAACCCGGGCCGGACTGATCGGCGGAGTGCTGACGACCACGGCACTGGCTGTGCTGCTCGCGCCTTTGCTCACGCCGCTGTCGCTGCCCCTGAGTGTGGCGGCAGGCCTGCTGATCAGCGTTGCCGGCTTTATCGGTGATGTCACCATATCCGCGCTCAAACGCGACCTCGGTGTCAAGGACAGCGGCACTCTGCTTCCCGGCCACGGCGGCGTTCTCGACCGTGTCGATAGCCTGACCTACACCGCGCCGCTTTTTTTTCACTTTATCTATTATCTGCACTACTGAGAGGGGAGTCATGACCCGCCTGCTGCGTTTTGTGTTCTACGCTGTTTTCGTGCGCCTGACCGTGCTGGTGGTGCTGGGCCTGAACGTGCGCCATCGCGAAAAGCTTCCCGGCCGCGGCCCGGCTATTCTCGTCGCCAACCACAACAGCCACCTCGATACCATGGTGCTGATGACCCTGCTGCCCCTGCGCCTGTTGCCTCAGGTTCAGCCTGTGGCAGCGATGGACTATTTCCTGCGCAACCGCGTGCTGGCCTGGTTTGCCATCAAAATCGTCGGCATCCTGCCGATTCAGCGCCATCGCTCAGGCCGGGGAGATGATCCTCTGCAGGTGTGCTACGAAGCGTTGGGAAACGGCCGCATTTTGATTTTTTTCCCCGAGGGCAGCCGGGGCGAGCCGGAGAAACTGAGCGAGTTCAAGAGTGGCATTGCACGTCTGGCCGGCCGCTTTCCACATACCCCCGTGGTGCCGATCCTGCTGCACGGCCTGGGCAAGTCTCTGCCCAGGGGTGAAGCCCTGCTGGTGCCCTTTTTCTGTGATGTTTTCATCGGTGATGCGCTGTATGGTGGCGGGGATAAAAGAGCGTTCATGCAGGCATTGCAGGACGGGATGGATGCTCTGGCACAGGAAGGGCACTTCCCGCCGTGGGAATAAAAAGAGAGGGTGTTGGGGATAAAAAAACGCGGCACCACGCAGCCCGGGTGTCTGCGCGAGCAGCAAATCAAGAATGAACGCAACGTGTTCCGGCTGCGACTCTATGGCTCGTCGAGCACCCGCTCGAAAAAAGCGAGTTCTTCCCCGCCTTC
>WFTM01000013.1 GCA_015485525.1 Candidatus Zhuqueibacterota bacterium
CAGTGTTTCCCTCACACAGATATTCCTTCGCCCCCACAGCCTGTAATCCCCGCACCAGCGTGCTTCCGCCGGAACTTTCTGCACTGATCCTGGAAAAGAATACTATCGGTGTGGTGATGCCGAGCAGATCGCGCACCAGGCGGATCGTCTCCAGGTTGAGCTCGAAAAGCGACTGCCATTCCCGCTGGTACAGCCGGGCGAAGTCCTGATCAAATTTTTCGAAGTAGGCAGCGCTCTGATAGGCGATCGCAAGGGATTTCCAATGTTTCTGCCGCCAGGCACTGTCGGGATTGATGGACACCTGCCGGATGCTCTGCTCGCTACGGTTTTTTTTCAGCACCGGCACGGTGAGCCACTGCCTGCCGCCGGCAGTGCGTATGCCGGTGCGATTGATGCGCAGTTTCGGCCGGAATCGAAAGTCGTCTGCTATGAGAAAAATATCGGCATGAAGCATTTTCTGAAAAAACTGCCAGTGCGGCAAATACCAGGGGAAATCGGCTGCGGCGATCATGGATTATGTGGCTCTCCCGTAATTCAGTGTAGATGAGACATGGGATGCGTCCCGCATAGGGCCGGGCCGACCCTCGCGGCCCAAAGATACGCCGCCGCACTGCTCCCGGGCAAGACATTTTCGTATGCAATCAGAAATTCATCCGGACGCCGATTCCGGGCTGCATGCCGTTCCAGAGTACGGCGCTCCACTGGATGATATTCATCATCACCAGCAGCGTGCGCCGTTGCCGTGTGTCCGGAGTGCGGTGGGCCAGATAGATCGCTCCGGTGCCGAAAAGGGTTTTGAGCACGTAAATGCGCCGGCGGGAGGGTGCGATGCCAAAGAGGGGATTGAGTTCAACCGCACCATTTCTGACCCCGTAAATCGTTTGTCCGGCGTCGATGAGCGAGCCGGCCAGATACAAACCGGCGAGCGCACGTTCTCCGCGGCTCCATGATGAGGTTTTGCTTTGGCGCTGGATTGTTTGCCCCTCCAGGGTGGAGATGAGCAGCACGAACAGCAGCACGAGCTGGCAGGAGATAAGATTTCGTTTTCGCATCAGATGGTCTCCGGTTCCGGTGTCGGACTTTTTTATATCTATCGTCGCAACCGGCAGGAGATGAAGGCCACAGCACGTGCCTGCCCAAAATCGTGTGGGTTGATTTTCAATATGGGCAACCGGCGGTGTGCCCAGGCTGTAACGCGACATTCATGTCGCGAAGTACGGTCGCCTGTACATCAAACCCGGGCCAGAACCCCCAATACAGCGGTTCCAGCATGGCCGGATTTAAATCCGCGATCACCAAACGGATAAATAAATATCGAGGCAATCTGGACAAAAATTCTGGCAACGCAATTCGTGTTGATGATAACAGGCACGAAACCCGTAGGGGCGACCGGCTGGTCACCCCTGCACCCACCGGTCGCTTCCGGAATTATATCGTCAACAATCCCAAAAATTGGGCCGAGGACAAATAGCATTTTTACAACCATCAACACCGACCGGATTTGCAAAACGATAATTTCCCAACCCACACAATCTGAGGAAGAGTCTCTTTTTGTTAGGCTTGGTTAGCCTCGGCCGGCGGATTGGGAGGCGGCGACGCAGGAGCGGTGTAACGCGACATTCATGTCGCGCGGTAGATACTTCTCGTTATTCAGGCTGCTTTAGAGGGGATGGCAGAGACGGGACATAAATGTCGCGGTACGGTACGCGGGGTGCGGGTGGTGTGTCCGGTTGTAGCGTCGGGAGCTGCGTCACACCGCAGGAGCGGTGTGACGAGATGAGAATTTTTCAGGTTGCAACGGTATTCGCCGCATTGGAGAAAAAGAGCTTTAAATAAAACCATCGAATAAGTAAATTCACGCCAGGTTTGTCGAAGATTTTTTTCGTATTTGCTGATCCGGTTTATTCACAAACGGCGCTTGCCGTGAGATGATCGGGATAATTCCGTTTCAACCACAGGGACGCGCAGCGCTGTTGCAAGAAAGACCGGGGATAACTGAAACGAATTTCGGGTATCCAGTTAACTCAGCAAACCGGGCCCGGCTCAGATACGGGCATGTGTCATTCCGGCCAGACGAAGCGCAGTGCCGGGGTCTCATCTTTTCGGTCACGAGCCTGAGTCAGGGAGCTTCCGCTTCCGGTCTTCCCTTGCGGGGAAGCCGGAATGACCGTTCTGGAGCAGGCATGTGCTGTTGTCACCCGGTCTGGTTGAAAAAATGCAACCCTGCTGAGTTAAGTGGATAACCAGAGAAACGAATGATAAGGATATATGATGCCTGGCATGACTTTAACTGAAAAAATACTTTTCCAGCACGCGATCGGTTGGCAGAAAGACCATGTGCAGGCCGGAGACCTGCTGTCGATCTCTGTTGATTGGACCATGGCCAGTGAGCTGGCCTGGAACGGGATGAACCAGACCTATACAGCTCTCGGCCGGCCGCCCCTCTTCAACCGCGACCGGTTTTATCTCGCCCTCGATCACACCGTCGATCCGGTCACCCTGGCGAACGATCCGCGCACCCAGAGGCTGGTGCACCTGTCGCGAACTTTTGCGCAGGAGGCGCAGCTCCGCTACTTTTTCGACGCCAACGAGACCATCATGCACACCGAGTTCTATCGACAGCTCGTGCGTCCCGGTGAGGTCGTCCTCGGCGCAGACAGCCATACCAGCTCCCACGGCGGCATGGGTGCTTTTGCCATCGGCCTCGGAGGGGCGGATATCGCCATCGCCATGGTGCTGGGCAAGTCGTGGATTCTCGTCCCCGAAGCCATCCGCGTGCACTATCGGAACAGGCTGCCCTTTGGCCTGACCGGCAAAGATGTGATTTTGAAGACCCTGGGCACCCTCGGCCGCAACACCGTGGCCATGGAGCGCACTGTGGAATACACGGCTGATCATCCCGAAGATTTTACCACGGATTTCCGGTTTACCATCGCCAACATGACGGCGGAGTTCGGCGGACTGAACGGCATATTTGCCCCGGATGCGCGCACAGCCGAAGCCATGCAACGCCGGGTGCAGGCCGAATTTCGCGAGGGTGGGTACTGGTTCCGCGCCGATGAGGATGCCCGCTATGTTGACCGCTTCGATATCGAGCTCAGCACCCTGAGCCCGCAGATTGCCAAACCGTTCTCACCGGATAATGTCGTCGCCATCGAGGACGTTGCCGGCCAGAAACTGGATGGTTGTTTTATCGGTGCCTGCACGACCACGCAGGAAGAGCTGGTTCTCGGTGCGCTGGTGCTCGAGGCGGGTTTCAAGCGCGGCTGGCAGCCGGAAGAGTCGGGTAAGCGGCTGGTTATTCCGGGCAGTAAAGAAGTGCGGCTCAATCTGGAAAAAGCCGGGTTACTGACCTTTTACGAGCTGGCCGGGTTCCGCATCGGCGAGCCGGGGTGCAGCATGTGCCTGGGCATTGCTTCGGATCGCGCCGAGCCGGATGAAGTCTGGCTGACCTCGCAGAATCGCAATTTTCACAACCGCATGGGCAAGGGAAGTCTGGCCTGGCTGGCGAGCGGCCCCGCGGTAGCAGCCAGCGCGTTTCACATGCAGATCACCGATCCGCGCCCGCTGCTCGCGGAGATCGATCAGGACAAATGGCGCCGCATCACCGGTGCCGGCGAGCCGTTGCCTGAGGTGGTGATTTCAGAGCCGGTACGGTCAGCCGGCGAGGAAGCAGCCGATGAAAGCGCGGCAGTGAGCTCAGACTCGGGCAGCACAGTTCAGGGGCGCGTGCAGCGTTTTGGTGATAATGTCGATACCGACGCCATGATCCCCGGTGAATTTTGCCACCTTTCTGATCTGAAAGAGATCGGTGAAAAGGCATTTTATCATGTCCGGCCGGACTTTGTCGAGCGCGTACGGGCAGGTGAGGATATCCTCGTCGCGGGTGAAGGCTGGGGGAGTGGCTCGAGCCGGGAGCACGCCGCCTGGGCCCTGAAGGGCGCGGGCGTCAAAGCGATCATCGCGAAGAGCTTCGCCTACATCCACAAACGCAACCTCGTCAACGAGGCGATCCCATTTATTATTCTTCGTGACGAGACCTTTTATCAGGCCGTGGCAGATGGTGACAGCGTCGAGGTCGATCTCGCGGCCGGCGAAGTCAGGCATGGCGGCGTGAGTTACCGCGGTGAGGGTCTGCCTGAAATCATGCGTAAAATCATGGCCAGTGGCGGCATCGTGCCGCATGTGAAAAAGAAGCTGGCGGCAGACTGATTCTCCCGGGCATACCCATATTTTTGCGGTTAAAAAGCCACTTCTGCATGATCAGAGTGGCTTTTTTTTCTGCCGGGTTGGCGGTTGATCTGCGTGTGGAAGAGCACGCCGCCGGCAGCATAGAGCAACCAGTCGAGGGCATCGGCTGTCCCGCGCTGAAAAAAATACGGCAGCAGGACTTCGAAAAGCAGCCCGTAGAGTGCGACAGCGAAAAGTGTATGGCTTGCCGGCAGCAAATAGTCTGCATCGCGTACGATGACCTTTCTCTGTACCCCAAGCACGATCGCAAGGACGATGGGCAGGCAGAGCAGGTCATCGAGGTAGCTGTGCAATGCGGGCACCACGATGCCTGCCGCCTCGATCATCTGGTTTGCGGCAAACAGCAGTACGGCCAGGAAAAAATAGGGATTGGGCGCCATGTCAGATTTCCAGCACTCCGATGAAGAGCGCAAAAAACAGCAG
>WFTM01000014.1 GCA_015485525.1 Candidatus Zhuqueibacterota bacterium
ATCGTTCAGGCTGAAGCCCGCTTTCAGGCCTGAGCAGATCGAGATTCGCCTGCCAGTAAGCCCTGATCGTGCCGACATCGCGCCAGTAACCGGAGAAACGCCAGGCATACGTTTTGGCGTTTTCATAGGCAAAGGGGATGATGTGCTTGCCAAAATCCACTCCGGAGCACTGATAAAAGGCCTCCTCGAGAAATTTCAACGAAAAGACGTATATACCCATGGAAGCGAGATTGCTCCTGGGTATTGCCGGTTTCTCTTCCCAGGACACTATGCGCATACGATCATCGACCTCTGCGATGCCAAAATGCCGCGCATCTTCGAGAGGCACTTCCATCATGGCGATCGTCAGGTCTGCATCGGTTTCGCGGTGCTGGCGGACCATGGCGCTGTAATCCATGTGATAGATGTGATCCCCGGAAAGGATCAGAACTGTGTCGCAATTGTCGTGGTCGGTGATAAAGCTGAGGTTTTGGCGGACGGCATCCGCAGTGCCGCGGTACCAGTCCGAAGCCTTGTCGCCTGTGCGGGGCGGTAATATTTTGACCCCGCGCGTTCGGCCGATAAAACCCCAGGGCTCCCCATTTCCGATATGCTCCATGAGTGACAACGGCTTGTACTGCGTGAGTACGCCCAGATGGTTCAGTCCGGAGTTGATGGCATTGCTCAGGCTGAAATCGATGATGCGGTAAATGCCTCCAAACGGAACAGCGGGCTTGGCGCGTGCTGTAGCGAGCACGCTCAGGCGGCTGCCAACGCCACCTGCTAAAATCAATCCAGTCGTTCTTTCCATATTTGTGCGTCCTGTCAAATCATGCTCTTGCTGCTGGTGTCAGAAATTTTCATCCCGGCCGGAATGTTTGCTCCGGGTTCGACCCGGCAATGCTGGCCGATAACCACCAGGTCATCATCTTCGATCCGTCGCGTGATCGGTGGTTGTGAGCCGAGACGGGCTTTTGCTCCTATGTGCACATCCGTATCCACGATGCAGTGCTGCAGCTGCGCTCCTTCGCTAATCGTACTGTCGAAGAAGATGATGGAGTTGCGTACTGTGGCCCCTTTCTCAACGACAACACCGGGGAAGAGAATACTGTTGGCAACCTGGCCGTGAATCTGGCAGCCGTTATAAAAGACAGAGTTTTGTATCTTCGCACCAGCATACACGCATGCGGGCATGCGGTCGCTGATTTTTCGATGCCCGAGGTTGGTGCGAATCTGCCAGTCTTCCGGATCGATTTGCGGTTGATCCCCGAGCAGGTTCATGCTGGTGGTGTAATATTCCGCCAGGGTGCGCGTGTAGCCCCAGTAGCCTTCGTGCACATAGCCATAAGCATTGACTGAGGCGGTCAGCTCCGGCAGGATGTGGCGGGCAAAATCATAGCCGTTCTGCTCGTGCACGTATTTTTCCAGCGCATCGATCAGTATTTGTGTGCGGAACAGGTAGATCGTCAGCGAAGCCAGGGTGCTGATGGGGCGGTCTGGTTTTTCTGCATAGTCGAGAATGCGCCCTCCCAGCGGGCCATCGTCACTGAGGCGCGCCAGCCCAAAACGCGAGGCCTCCTTTTCCGGCACGTTCTTGAAAGCCAGGGTCACATCCGCATTGCGCGTTCGGTGGAAATCATAAAGATCGCGGTAGTCCATACTGTAGATGTGATCGCCGGAAAGAATGAGTACGTGTTCGGGATTTTCCTTTTTGATGAATTCGATATTTTGATAGACAGCATCGGCCCCTCCTTTATACCAGTCCGAAGGCGTGTGTCCCTTGAACGGCGGCAGAATGTGGATGTAGCGGTTGCGGCCATACATATCCCATGATGATCCGTTGCTGATGTGTTCCATGAGGCTGAAAGGACGATATTGTGAGAGAATGCCGACCTTTTCGATACCCGAGTTCATCAGGTTGCTGAGAGGAAAATCGATGACACGGTAGAGCCCGCCAAAGGGCAGGGATGATTTGGGGCGCCGCATGGTCAGTACGCTCAGTTCATCAACCCGGCCTCCGGCCAGGACGAGCGCCAGAATGTTTTTCATACCTTTCGAGTCCTGTTAACATGAATGGTTCATCAATGCTGCATATACGACTTTTCGTTTATCCGGTTAACCCTCCTCTCGTCACACCGCCCCAGCAGATGTGTGACGCCCCGGTTGCTTTTCCCGCGGCGGTACGCAAGTCGGGAAATAGAGTACAGGCCAAAGACTACTGCTACAGCACCCGGAAATATTTTTTCATTTCCCAGCGGCTTACCTGCCTGCGATAGTCTTCCCACTCCAGTCTTTTATTCTCGATCAGGCTGTTGAAAAGGTGGTCTCCGAGCGCTTTGCGCATCAGCTCAGATTCACTGAAGCAGCGGATGGCTTCGTTGAGATCACCGGGCAGGTTTCTGATTCCGAGTTTCTGCCGTTCACTTTCAGGCAATGTATGAACATTTGCGGTGGAAGCTGGCGGCAGAGGATACTTATTTTTGATACCGGCCAGGCCGGCTGCGAGAATACAACTGAAAGCGAGATAGGGGTTGCAGGCAGGATCCGGTGAGCGGAGTTCGACGCGGATGCTGTTCTCCCGGCCTTTTTTAAATGAAGGAACTCTCACGAGATCGCTGTAATTGCGAATGGCCCACGTCGTGTATATCGGCGCTTCAAAGCCTTTCACGAGCCGTTTATAGGAATTGATCCACTGGTTTGTCACCAGGGTAAACTCCGGCGCGTGCTGCAGTAATCCCGCGATATAGTGTTCACATGAGCGCGAAATGTTGTGCGTGCGCTTGCTGTCGAAGAAAATGTTGCGTTCCTTTTTGAACAACGACTGGTGCGTGTGCATGCCGTTGCCGTTTTGCCCGGAAAGTGGCCGCGGCATCATCGAAGCGTAGATGCCGTGGTTGCGGGCGATTTCCTTGACCAGCAGTCGAAAAGTGAGCACATTTTCAGCCATGGTCAGGGCATCGCAGTAGCGCAGGTCGATCTCGTGCTGCCCCGGGCCACCCTCGTGGTGACTCGATTCGACACCGATGCCGGCCTCCTCAAGGGCGATCACCGTCTGCTGGCGATAGTCGTCTGAGGCTTCCCGGGCGGTCAGGTCGAAATATCCGTCCGAATCCAGCGGTTCGGGTCTGCCCCGGTTTGTTTTGAAATAGTAGTATTCGAGCTCGGTGCCAATGTAGAAGGTGTAGCCTTCTTCCCGGGCCATCTTCAGGTTTCGTTTCAGGGCCTGGCGCGGATCGCCTGGGTAAGGCGTACCTTCAGGAGTGTAAATGTCGCAGAACATGCGCGCGACCCGTTTGTCCCTTCTGTTGCCACCGGGTAAAATCTGAAAAGAGGCCGGATCCGGGCGCGCAATCATGTCGCTCTCATCCACACGCGCGTATCCTTCGATTGAGCTGCCGTCAAAGGACTGGCCGTTTTCGAGCACGTTTTCCAGCTCGGTGCGGGGAATTTCGATACTCTTCAGAAAACCGAGGATATCCGTGAACCACAGACGGATGGTGTGGATGTTCTGCTCACGCGTGGCTTTGAGGATGTACTCGGTGTCATCATGATGTGTGCCCGTCATAGTCGCTGCTCCTTTGCACTGCTCACATGTCGTCGCTTTTGATGAAACGGTATCCCGCACCGCGAACGGTTTCGATGAAGACATCGCCGAGGTGCTCCAGCTTGGAGCGCAGCCGGCGTATGTGCACATCCACGGTACGCATACCACCATAGTAGTCCATCCCCCAGATGGTTTCCAACAGCATCGCCCGGCTGAACACCCGCCCACGATGCGTGGCGAGAAATTTCAGCAGCTCGAACTCCTTGATCGTCAGCGCTACGATTTGATCATGCAGAAGAACTTCATACTCATCCAGCTTGATCTCGAGTGCGCCGATTTTAACCACATTTTCATTCAGCAGGCCGTGGTGCTTTTTCA
>WFTM01000015.1 GCA_015485525.1 Candidatus Zhuqueibacterota bacterium
GTTTGCAACTGTTCAGGATATCGAGGGAGTGGGGATTGAGGTAATCTGTGAACGGTTTATCCTTATCGGCATCCGGCTCGGGCACGGTGAAGAGACGATCGTAGAGACGAACTTCTGCTTCGATCGCGTGCTCGGCAGATACCCAGTGCAGAGTGCCGCGTACTTTACGGCCGTCTGTCGTCCAGCCGCCACGTGACTCCGGATCATAGGTGCAGCGCAGCTCGACCACCTCGCCGGAAGCATCGCGAACAACCTCGCGGCAGGTGATGTAATAGGCGTATTTCAGACGCACTTCTTTACCAGGTGCCAGCCGGAACCATTTTTTCGGCGCCTCCTCGCGGAAGTCGCTGCGCTCAACATAGACCACGCGGGAAAAGGGCAGCTTGCGTTTGCCCATGCTCTCATCTTCCGGGTTGTTGGTGGCCTCGACCTCCTCGGTTTGCCCTTCAGGATAATTCTCAATGACCACACGCAGAGGATCCAACACAGCCATGACGCGTTGTGCGGTTTTGTTGAGGTCTTCGCGCACCGCATGCTCGAGCATGGCGACATCGACGACGCTGTTGCTCTTGGCCACGCCGATACGATCGCAGAAATTGCGTATTGCCGCCGGAGTGTAGCCGCGCCGCCGCATACCGGAAAGGGTCGGCATGCGCGGATCGTCCCAGCCGCTGACATGCCCTTCGTTGACCAACTGCAGCAGCTTGCGTTTGCTCAAAATCGTATAGGTGAGCTCGAGCCGGGCAAACTCGATCTGCTGCGGATGATGGACCCCGAGCTGATCGAGAAACCAGTCATACAGTGGCCTGTGCGCCTCGAATTCCAGCGTGCAGATCGAATGGGTAATGCCCTCGATAGAGTCACACTGCCCGTGTGCCCAGTCGTACATTGGGTAAATACACCATTTGTCTCCTGTGCGATGATGCCGTTCGTGCAGAATGCGGTACATCACCGGATCGCGCATGTTCAGGTTGGGCGAGGCCATGTCGATCTTGGCACGCAACACTTTTTCGCCGTCCTTGAATTCACCGGCACGCATGCGCTCAAACAGATCGAGATTTTCCTCGACGCTGCGCTCGCGATACGGGCTGTTGCTGCCGGGTTCTTTCAGAGTTCCGCGCGTCGCACGGATTTCCTCAGCGCTCTGGTCATCCACATAGGCCAGGCCTTTCTTGATCAACTCTACCGCCCATTCATACAAAGTATCGAAGTGGTCCGAAGCATAAAAAAGCCGGTCTTCCCAATCATAGCCAAGCCAGTGCACATCTTCGATGATCGAATCGACATATTCCTGCTCTTCTTTGGTCGGATTGGTGTCGTCGAAGCGAAGGTTGCACTTGCCGTTGAAATCCTGCGCCAGGCCAAAGTTCAGGCAGATGGATTTGGCATGGCCGATGTGCAGGTAGCCATTGGGTTCCGGAGGGAAGCGCGTGTGCACGCGGCCGTCGTTTTTATTGTTCTGCACATCCTCTTCGATGATGGTTCTGATGAAGTGTGCTGTGGGTTTGGTGTCGTTTTCACTCATGGATGCTCCTGCAAATATATGTAATCGTGTTCTCTATGCTGGCAGAATTCAAGACTCCTGAAAAAGCTGTCCCCTCACTTCGCGCCTGCGCCCCGGCCTCAGCGAGGCAAAAGGCAGCTCTCCGTCCAGTGAACCCCACATTTTCGCCGGCTTGAATACGGGTCTGGCTCAAGCACCGGTAAAAGAGAAGTAGCCGAATTGGCAACACTTCGGGCGCATCAGGTGTCGGAACTCTTGCGAGTTCCGCTGTCCGTGGGGCAAACCGTGTGCTCGTGCGCATCGCGGACTACCTGCACAAAAACCTCGCCCAACTCCTGCCACTAAATTGGCCCCGTAAACCGTGGAGAAAAGCAACCTGTAGTTTACCGGACGGATACAAAGGCAGTAATCAGAGACGCCATTGATCTGTGACAAAAAACGATTTTGTGTTTTTTCAGGCTATGCAGCATTTCGGCGGTTATGCGCGAAGAAGCAATATAAAAAATTTTTATAGCTATTGCAAACCGCAGCCTGAAAAATTCAAAAATTGTACGTATGCCGGGCTGGTATTTCATTTTACTCAGCTTGACGGCACTTTTTAGCCAGACTGCCTGAGTCTGGGAGATTCCGGTCTCTCCCTGCGTGGAAACCGTAATGACGGTTCTGGTGCAGTCACGTGCTGTTGTCAGGCGGTCTGATAGAAAAGATGCAGCCGTGCTGAGCAAGGTGGGTAACCAGATGAGCGTAGAGTGTACTTCAAGATTCCACACCGGGTCCGGCAGATCGCCACCCCGCACTTGCATTTCCCCGGAACTGCTACTGCAAATTCCCTTTGCCGGAACAGGAGTCGTCATCCTGAGAAGATTCCGCCCGGTCTCTGCACTCCCGGTCTGTGCCTGAAAGCGGTTTCGTGTCACTCACGGCAGGGGCTATCGCAAAAACGGTTTTTTTCCGGATTTTTTGCTCGGAGGGCATTTGTGAGGGGTTGGAGATAAGTCTGGGCAGCACGGTTGCGGATAATCTTGCGGTGAGTATTCATTCCGAAAGGCTTCGCCGGAAGAAGGGAGGAAGCAACGTATTCAGCGCACGAATTTTACTGCGATGCCTATTGGTTCCACACGAACGACTTCCATCTGCAGTACAGGTGTCGCCTGACTGACCTCGAGCAGTTGCACTTCCAGCACTGTTCCCGCCGCAACCTTGAAACCCGGTGGGGTGAGGATGAAAGCCCCGCTATCGGAAATATTGCTCGTCGTGGCGATCAGTTCGCCCTGTTCCGGGTGAGATATTTTCACTTTTAATCCGACACGAGTCCGGATATCGCCGCGCTTTTCCTGCATGTTCGTCCTTTTGTTCGCGAGGTCAGGATCACCCTGTTGTTATCGGACGAAAAATCAGGAACTTGCCACGGTTTTCATCTGCTAATCCCGTTTTCCCGGCTCTGACCTGCCCCAATTTTTCACCGCAAAGACGCTTTTAACATACAAGCCGCGAAGGGCGCGAAGGAGGCTGAGCTCTCATCCTTCTTGACACACCGACTCAAGCGGTGTGACGCTCTTTTGCCGCTCCTGCGGCAGTACACAGGCGAAACGAAACACCACCTGCCCCGAAAGCCTGCATCTCAACAGGCTGACTCGGTAACATTGGCGACTCGCTGGCACGATAAATCGTGCACTACAAACCTTCTTCACCCTCTCGTCATCCGGCTGGAGCGGAGTGACACCTCTGTAGCCACTCTCGCGGCAGGACACAAGCGAAACAAGTCTCCGCGTTTCTGATATGCGAATGGAAAAACCATACGTGTCGCGTGTTGCTCTTTGGGAAAATTCGGGCTGAATTTCCGCACCGTGTCATCGTTGCTCCTGGTATTCCTCCTCGCTGAGGA
>WFTM01000016.1 GCA_015485525.1 Candidatus Zhuqueibacterota bacterium
AATAATGATGAAGAACGATTTACTCATAAATAAGCGCTGCACATCAGGAATGTCTGGATAACTGTACTATTCTGTTCGACGAAGCACCCCTTGCATCCTTCGAATCAAAAACACAGATACATTTGGCTGTCGCAAGGTTTATGAATTTTCAGGCTAAAATATCTTCGAAATCACATCATGCAGCACACAAGACTGGAAAAGTACAGGTGAGAAAACAGAATTTCGCAGGAAATATGATCACTACGGCAGGTTGCGGTGAACACTACGGGTCAGATTCCAGGCAGAATTCTGCCTGCTTCGCCCTCGCTTCAGAGCCCCGTGTTCGGATTCCGGATGTGCCTCTTATCGCCGGCCTCACCCGGTATGCCCTGCCTGCTGCGATACGTTTGACCAGAGATCAAAAATCATCCGGCAGCGCAGCGCTATCGCTCCATGTGCACACCCTTGCGCGGTGTTCATCATGGCGCTGTCATGTAATAAAAAATCCGCTTTCTCATCTCACTCTGAAAAAGCGGTTTGTTACCTAATGTTTCCATTAAATTTACAAAACCGAGGCCAAAAATGCAAGGCGTAATTTCTCGCCAAAGTCTTGTGAACTGCTTCTGCGATCAATCCGGTTATACCGGCAACAGACGCCTTCCGGAGCACGAGAGAAGGCGACCCATCACTAAACATAGTTAAACTTGCGGATACCAGCATTCAGTATCAGCCCGATGATCACCATATTGGTCAGCATCGCCGAGCCACCATAGCTCAGGAAAGGCATCGGCAGGCCGGTAACGGGCATAATTCCTACGGTCATTCCGCTGTTGACCAGCACGTGGAAAGCGAGAATTACTACCGAGCCGACGACGACAAGCCCGGCAAACGCATTTTTTGAGTCTGCTGCAATGTTCAGCGCCCGCCAGAGGATGACCAGAAATGCCAGCAGAATAACGATCACACCGAACAGGCCGAACTCCTCACCGATCACAGAAAAGATGAAATCCGTATGCTGCTCCGGAAGGAAGCGAAGCTGTGTTTGCGTTCCCTCAGTCCAGCCCTTGCCCCAGAGCCCGCCGGAACCGATGGCGACTTTGGACTGCAAAACCTGATAGCCCAACCCCTGCGGGTCTTTTTCGATACCCAGAAATGTCAAAATCCTGCTACGCTGGTAGGCGTGGAGATTGCCCCACAACATCGGCGTCATGATGCCGACGAAGATGTTGAGCAGAAAGTTCGGAATGATCACGCGCGGGCCGCGGCCGGAGAGTATCATCACAGCCGTAATAGTGACCATGGCGATGAAAAAGCTCGTGAAAGTAAACGCCGAGACCATGACGATCAGCGGCGCGAGCAGCATGAATACGGTGAAAAGCGACAAACCCGCCCAGAACAGCACTGGCAGCACGATCGCCATGATCACCAGAGCAGTTCCCAAGTCCGGCTCTTTGATGATCAGCAGCGTGGGCACGAGCACGATGAGGAAAGCGATCGCCAGATCGCGGAGGTTATTCATATCGCGCTGCTGGCCCGAGGCATATTTTGCCAGGGCAAAAAGCGTCGCCAGCTTGGCGAATTCCGATGGCTGCAGCCGCAGCGGGCCGATATAAAACCAGCGTTTCACCCCAGCTCCGCCACCGATGATCAACACAAGGATCAACAGAAAAATGGCAACCGCATAAAACAGATAGGCCTGATCATAGAAAAATTTGAACGGAATCAACATGATCGTCGAGGCGACGATGATACCGACTAACATCCAGATAAACTGCTTGCCGAAGTTATTCTGAATAATGGGATTGGCGCTCTGCGTCGCGCTGTACACCGCCATCAGCCCATAGACCAGCAGCACCGCGACGGCGATGATGATGGCCAGGTCCGGCTTGAGTCTGTCCTGTTTATCCCAGAGCATGTGGTTTTTACCTGGAAAATTGTTAGCCTGAAAATTGACACCTGTTGATAAAGCTGCACCGCAGCAGACACCGTCAGCACGCGACTGCGGGCTGCGAAAATCAGCTCCTGGCCGGAGCCTCCCGGCGCGGCCAGCTACTCTTCTGCTACTACTGTTTGCGGAATGAGAATTTTATTCTGCCGCAACAGCAGACGCAGGACGCTGCGAATGATCGGCGCAGCCACTCCGCCGCCGCTGCCGCCGTTTTCCACAAAGACACAAAAAGCGATCTGCGGCTGCTCATAGGGCACGAAACCGATAAACCAGGCATGATCCTCGCCATGCGGATTCTGGGCTGTGCCGGTTTTCCCGGCAACGTGCACACGCCCGGGATTGGCGCCCTTGGCCGTGCCTCCGGGGGCATTCACCACATTGAACATGCCTTTGTGGATGATATCCCACGTGCGCTCGCTGATGCCCTCGATGCGTACCGTATCCGGATTGAAGTATTCTTCGTCACCAGTGATCGGATCGACAATACGCTTCCTGACATGTGGCCGGAAACCGAGGCCGCGGTTGGCGATATACATGGCAAAAGTCGCCATTTGAAGAGGGGTCACCAGCAGATCACCCTGCCCGACGGACAAGTTCAGCAAAAGCCCCTTGCTCCATTTGCCTTTGCCATATTTTCTGTCAAAATACGCAGCATCGGGTACGAGACCGGGGAATTCAGAGTAAAGATCACTGCCCGTGGTCTTGCCAAAATTAAATTTGCGCGAATATTTGACCCAGTTTTCCAGGCCGACTTTCTGAATGAGGCGGTAAAAATAGACGTTGCAGGAGCCTTCGATCGCCTGCAGCAGATTGACCGTGCCATGGCCGCCTTTTTTCCAGCACTTGAAGACTCTTCTGCCCAGACGGTAAGCGCCGGGGCAGTACACCGTCTCCGTGCCGTCGATAATTCCTTCTTCCAGGGCAGCTATGGCCAGCACGAGTTTATAGGTTGAACCCGGTTCGACATGGCTGCGAACCATGCGATCATACAAAGGCTTGTCCGGGTTATCCCGCAGGGCATTCCACACCTTGGAGGAAATCGGTTTGGTGAAGATTTCCGGATCATAGTCCGGCTTCGAGGCCAGTGCGATGATCTCGCCATTATCTGTATTGATCAAAACAGCACCGCCGCGCTTGTCTTCCATGATGCGTTCGAGGTGGCGCTGCAGCTCTGCGTCGATCGCCAGATGCAGCTCCTTTCCCGGAACCGCAGGTTTCTCACCCAAACCGCTCAGCACCTTAATTTCACGGCCAAGGGCATCGACTTCCACGAAGCGAAAGCCCTTCTTGCCGCGCAGCACGGATTCATAGATATACTCGATGCCGGTCTTGCCGATGACGTCTCCGCGTTCATAGCCGTGTTCGCGCATTTGTGCCAGTTTCTTTTCGTCGATCTCACCGAGATAGCCAAACAGGTGTGGCGCACGCACTCCGGCGGGATAGTATCGCCTTGGATCAACGCCATACACGATGCCGGGCAACTCCAGTTTGTTCTCCTCGATGTGCGCCAGCGCCTGAAAGCCGATGTGGCGCGCAATTTTCACACGCTGGAATGGCCCCCGGCGATCACGGCGAAAGATTTTTTCAAGAGAGGCCGGCTGCCTGTTGATGATGCTGGCCAGCGCAGCAAACACCGTATCGCGGCGGGTCAGTTCACGGGGGATGGCAAAAACCGAATAAGCCGGCAGGTTATCGACGAGTATTTCGCGGTAACGGTCGCGGATGATGCCGCGCGGTGGTTCGAGGGTGATGGGCCGGATGCGATTTTTCTCGCTTTCCCGCGTGTAGCGCTCTGACTCGATCAGCTGTACATAGGCGAAACGGCTGATGAGGCCGGCAAAGGACAGGAGCAACAAAATGCGGAAAATCAGAAGTTTATGCCTACCAAAACCCTGCACTGATCTCATGATTCATCGCCCAATAAACCGCGGGGTGCAAGAAAATGTGCTATGCCGGCGAGAATGAAGGTATAAATTGCCGCCGGGATAGCGAACTGAACAACCAGATCGACAACGCTCAAACGCGTATCGATGAGATAGAGAAAATAGTAAATCAGATTATAGACGAACATGATCATGAACAGAAAAAGGAGCTTGCCCTGCATGCCCATGCGATAGCGTGCATGCCGGTACAGCCCGGCGAGGAAGCCGGCAGCGACCAGCCCAAGCATACTCGCCCCGATCCATGAGGTCGTAAAAGCATCTTTCATCAGGCCGACGAAAAGCGCGGTGATCATGGCTGCAACACCGCCCTCACGAACACCGAGTACGACGATACCGATCAGCAGCACATCCGGCAGCAGATTGCCGATGGACAGGAAAGGAATGATGCGAATCTGCAAAATCAGCAGAGCGAAAAAAATCACCAGATAATTGAGTATTTTCATAACCGGAACAATTCACGAATCGTGCAAAAAAAATCAACTTTAACCCGGTCTGTTCGCAGATGGGCGTTTTGAAAAAGACGATCTGGATACCTGAAAAACTCCATTCGACGAGATATGTGCAACGCCTCAGCCAGCCGGTCTTTGCATCGGATGATGAGCAGAGCTTCCCTTCAATGGGCCGGGAGGAAAGCAAACCTGCTGCGCTCTCTCATTCATGTCTCAGAAGCGGGGCACGAACCCATAAAACAAAAAAACAGAAAGCTATTGCACAGCGCCGGAGCTGTTGCCATCCAGCATGACAAAAACCAGTTCAAGGCGCTCGACTGCAACAAAGGGGCGGACCTTGATGGTCTGAAACAGTGTCGAGGGGTCGGAATGAATCTCCACCACCCGGCCGACAGGTAACTCAGGCGGAAAAATACTGCTGATTTTCGAGGTAACGACAGTTTCGCCGACCTGCACCGGCGCGTTTTTGATCACCTGTGTCAGCAAATTGTACTGGCCGCCTTCATAGGCGAGGATGCCATCGACTCGGCTCTCGCGGATTTTACAGGCGACATGGAAATTGTGATCGATCAGAAGCTGTACGACAGCGCTGTGCTGGCCGACGCGGGCCACGCGGCCGACTATGCCTTCAGGTACGATCACCGGTAAATCTTTGCGCACTCCGTCGCGTGCACCCACATCGATGGTGATCGAGCGCACCAGCTGGTCTTCATCCCTGCCGATGACCGAGGCGGTGAGCAGGGAGTAACCGGTTTCACGTTTGAACTCGAGCATGGTGCGCAGGAACTCATTTTCAACCCGGGCCTGCTGCAAGCGGCTGTTCTCCAGCAACAGCTCGCTGGCACGCATGCGGGTTCGGGCCAGCTCCTGCTGAAGCTCCTCTCCGGAGCGAAACCCGGAAATCTGCTGCAAGACACCTGCCCAGACATCGACGATAGCGGCACGCAGGCCATAAACGCGCGGATTATCGTTGGCGAAGAGAAAGCTCAGGGAAATGATCGTGCAGATGATGAGCGTAAAATATTCGTGGCGAGAAACGGCCAACAGGCCGATTCGGTTTGATTTGGAATCTCTCACGTGCTCTCGTTTACCGGCTGAAACGTTTGTGATGATGTGTAGCTCAGGCCCTGG
>WFTM01000017.1 GCA_015485525.1 Candidatus Zhuqueibacterota bacterium
AAAATCCCCCTTCGAAGGGGGACAGGCCCGGCACACAAGACGGGCCAGGGGGATGTCTTCACCTCAGCTGCAAAACCCATCAAAACAACAATCCATGCAAAAACTCAACTCCGCAGCAGTGCGCAACGAAACCGCTGGACATCCCCCTGTATCCCCCTTCGAAGGGGGAATTGCTCCGTGTCCCCAAAATCCCCCTTCGAAGGGTGACAGGCCCGGCACATAAGCCGGGCCAGGGAGATGTCCTCACCTCAGCTGCAAAACCCCTCAACACAAAACCCGGATTGACTTTAACCACAAATTATGCTACTTTTCGCTTCTTTGATTTTGACACGGCCAACAGACACCAGAGCGATCAGGAGGTTGCATGAGTCAGAAAACAGAAGTTCTTTCCCAGGTGGAGGAACTGCAGCAGGCGTACCGGGATGTCACAGCAGAAATCGGCAAAGTCATCATCGGGCAGGATAAAGTCATCAATGAGCTGTTCATCTCTCTGCTGGCGCGTGGGCACTGTCTGCTCGTCGGCGTGCCCGGGCTGGCGAAAACCATGCTGATCAGCACCCTGGCCGAGGTGCTCGAGCTGCGCTTCAGCCGCATCCAGTTCACTCCTGATCTGATGCCTTCGGACATCACCGGCACAGAGATCATCGAAGAAGACCGCAGCAGCGGCTCGAAAAATTTCAAGTTCATCCACGGCCCGATTTTCGCCAACATCGTGCTTGCCGACGAGATCAACCGCACGCCGCCAAAGACTCAGGCCGCGCTGCTGCAGGCCATGCAGGAGCACGAGGTGACAGCAGCAGGCACTACGCACACCCTCGACGAACCGTTTTTCGTACTCGCCACGCAAAACCCCATCGAGCAGGAAGGCACCTATCCCCTGCCGGAAGCGCAACTCGACCGTTTCATGTTCAACCTCTGGGTGGATTACCCCTCGTATGAGGAGGAAAAGACCATCGTGAAATCGACCACCGGCGCGGAAGACACCAGCCTGCGCACCATTCTCAACGCTGAAAAAATCATCGCTTTTCAAAAACTGGTGCGCGCTGTGCCGGTCGCGGATAACGTCGTCGATTTTGCCGTCAAGCTGGTACGCAACACCCGTCCATCCGAGGCCTCGGTGCCGGAGTTCATCACCTCGCTGGTGAGCTGGGGTGCCGGGCCGCGCGCTTCGCGCTATCTCATTCTCGGCGCCAAAGCCGCCGCCCTGCTCGACGGCCGCACCAGTCCATCGATCGACGACGTGCGCGCCGTGGCTGTGCCGGTGCTGCGCCACCGTGTTGTGACCAACTTCAACGCTGAGGCCGATGGCATCAGCGCTGTGGATATCATTTCCCGCCTGCTCGAAAGTCGATAACCGATGCGAGACTCCGGTAAAAACTATCGCAAATACCTCGATCCGCGTGTGATCTCCCGCATCAGCCGCATGGACCTGCGCGCCCGGCTGGTTGTCGAAGGATTCATGTCCGGCCTGCACAAAAGCCCCTACCATGGCTTCAGCGTCGAATTTGCCGAACACCGCCAGTACATGCCCGGCGATGACATCAAACACATCGACTGGAAAGTGTACGGCAAGACCGATCGCTATTATGTCAAGCAGTTCGAGGAAGAGACCAATCTGAAAACCTACCTGCTCATCGACCGCTCCGCTTCCATGGGATATGCCGGCTCCGGAGAAATCTCCAAACTTCAGTACAGCACCTATCTGGCCGCTGCGCTATCCTGGCTGCTGATGCGCCAGCGCGATGCCGTTGGTCTGGTCACATTTGATGATAAAATACGCAAAATCATGCCCGCGCGGTCTGTACTGACCTACCTGCCCGAGCTGCTGACAGAACTGGAGCGCTCGCAGCCTGCCAGCACGACCAACATCGCCGCAACGCTGCACGAAATCGCCGACCGCATCAAACGCCGCGCTCTGATCATCCTGTTCTCTGACCTGTTCGATGAAAACCGGGACGGCATTATTCAGGGACTGAAGCACTTCCGCCATCGCAACCATGAAGTCATCGTCTTCCAGGTTCTCGATCCCCTCGAGGTCAGTTTTGCCTTTGGAGATGACGCGATTTTTCAGGATATGGAAACAGCGGAGAAGATGACCACCCAACCTGTGCACATCCAGCAGGAGTACCGCAAACTGTTGCACGCCTTCCTTGAAAATATGAAAAAAAGCTGTCTGGAAAATGACATCGATTATCAGTTGTTGCAGACGAACATGCCTTTTGATCTGGCACTGGTGCATTATCTTCAGAAAAGAAAGCGGCTGGGCGGCTGAACCGGCCGCGCCGGTGTTTCGCGTCGGGGAGGTTTCAGGCTGGAGATTTGCGGCTGGACTGTCAGGATGATTTTCCTGGCAACTCAACTTTCGGCTGGTCACCGGCACGCCCCTCTGTGCGCAGTTTGAACTCATTATCCGGCATGCGGCATGGACGGCCGCCATCGCGCAGAGTGCACGTTTCCCAGAGCGGGCAAAGCACAGAGCAGATGCGCTGATCGACCTTGTGCAGCTTGTCGCGCTCCTTCTGGCGGCGGATTTCAGTGATCGGAGAGATCAGGCGGGCACCCGGGGCCTGATAATCGATTTTCTCGCGCAGAATAAACTTCTTGACGATGCGCAACATTTTATGCCGCATATCGCTGTTCGGCGCGATGATCTCCATCGGGCGCAGGGAACGCAGCGCTTCGTGCAGACGCGGCGCAAACTTCAGATACCCCCAATATTCGAGTTTGATGCGCAGCATATCCTGCATCGCCAGTTGCAGGGAGAGACCATCGGCATATTCGCGATGGTCATGAACCTTGTTGAGCAGCAACTTCGGCGAGTAGCTGTTGATCAGCTTATAAAAGCGCACCCCAAGACGAACATCCTGCTCGCGTACACGCTCAGCCAGCTCTGTGATCGTTCGTTTGTCGTGGCCATGAGTGGGGTCCGCGCACTCATCGAGCATGGCGATGACTCCCGGGCTGTCGAGGAAAGCCCGACGCAGCGCGCGGAACAAAGCGACTTTGATAAAATGATAGCATTCCTGAATCGAGGTCGGCTCCGGCTGTGCGACCACGATGCCGGTGTGTGCAGCATTAAAAAGGTCAATCTCGTTGAAGGAAGCACCTGCACCGAGATCGACGATGACGAACTCGGCCGGCAACTTCTGCAGGTGGCGGATGGTTTTCAGTTTTTCCCAATAGCGGATATCGGCCATGCCGATACTGCCGGCAGCACCACAAATCAGATCGAGATGTTTGACCGGGGTTGGCAGGATGAGTTTGTTCAGGTCATCGATCCGGCGACTGTAAAAATCATAGAGGGTGTAGCGGGGCATATAGACCCCAAGCATGGTGTGCAGGTTAGCACCGCCGAGATCAGCATCGACGAGCACGACCTTTTTACCCAGGTCTGCCAGCGTCAATGCCATAGCGATGCTGAGAACGGATTTGCCGATGCCACCCTTGCCGCCACCGACAGCGATGATCTGCGCCGGCGCCGGCTGCATCATGCCGTTGTGCGTGTTGTTTGTTTCATCCATGATGGACTCAAAACCCTTCACCAAAATTCGCTGCCGGACTCTTTCTGGCGGCATCCGTGCCCGGCCAGACAGACCTTTCGCCAGCAGCGCATCACCTTGATGCGTATGCTTCAGTATTTGTCAAACTATGATTCTGCTGGTAAAAAACAAGCGAAAAGCCGGAGACACAGGCATTGGCAAGCTTACAGGGTATCCAGCGTACCCGGCAAACATTTTCTCGTCATCCCGACGCTCCGGTGTCACCGCCACTCTACCCGGTTGCGGAGAAAGCGGAAAAACAACCTTGCGAAGGTTTTGAACCTTCGCAAGGTTCTACTCTATCACATCACAAGAGGTAAGCCGGATATCTGAAAAATTTTGCCTGCCACCTCGTGCTGTGGCCGGAATTTCGCAGGCTACTTGTTCCCCCAAAATACCTGCCACCTCAGCTGATCACGTAAAACATCGGCTCACAGCTTGCTCTTCAAAACTGCTTTTTCCATCATCAAGCGCTCGATATCTTCAACACGCCGTGGTGCTTTGCCTGAGAGCAGTTTCGGCCCTGTGGGCGTGATCAGCACATCATCTTCGATGCGCACGCCGATATTGCTGTACGCTTTTGGAATGCCGAGTTTTTCACATGTCGCGGCGGAGAGATAGATTCCGGGCTCCACGGTGATGACCTGTCCGGGCTGCAGCTCCGGCGTCCCGCCTACATCGTGCACATCCATACCGAGATAGTGGCTGCTGCCGTGCATGAAAAAATCGCGGTACGTTCCATTTTCGATGTTCTCTTCAACACTGCCTTTGAGAAACCCAAGGCCGATCATGCCGCGCACGATGACCCGAAGCGCAGCCTTGTGCGGGGCGCGAAAACTGTTCCCCGGCTGAGCAGCCGCGATGCCCGAATCCTGAGCAGCAAGGACGAGCTCATAGATGGTGCGCTGTTCAGGAGAAAACCGGCCGTCGATAGGGATGGTTCGTGTAATATCTGCCGTGTACATGCCATACTCGGCCCCTATATCGACGACCACCATCTCGCCCGGGCGGATTTTACGCCGGTTGCTCTGGTAGTGTAAAATGCAGGAGTTCGGGCCTGAGCCGACGATCGACGGAAACCCCGGGCGCTCACTGCCCATGCGTTTGAAGATATACTCCAGCAGCGCTTCCAGTTCATATTCATACATTCCGGGACGTGCTGCGCGCATGACCTGCACATGCGCCTGCGCAGTGATATCGATAGCCTTTTGCAGCAAAGCCAGCTCGTGCGTATCCTTGTGCAGACGCATGGGGTTGAGAATCGTCGCCGGGCTTTTTATCCGCAAACCGCGTACTTTGCGCCCATCGCGGTAGAGCGCCCTCAGGCCACGCGCTACGGACTGGCGGGCGTAGAAAATCTTCACCTCCGCTGCCAGGCTGTCAATGGCAGCATCGAACCCGGTGATCGGCAGGGCGGCGTCAACGAGCAGCGACTCCGGTGCTGCTTCCACCCCGAGACGGTAGCCGGTCCAGATTTCCATCGCCGGATTTTTCTCACGCAGAAAAATTACCTCCTGTACCCCGGCCGGCACACCCGGTACACTCCGCTTCTCCTTGATCAGCAGCAAAGCCGACTCTGGCTCATCGAACCCGGTGAGATAGTAAAAGTTACTGTCCTGACGATATTCGTAATCGACATCCCCATTGCGATGCGCCACAGGCGCTGCCCGGAAAATCGCCACAGACCCGGGCTCAAGCGCTGCGATGACCTGCTGGCGGCGGGACTTGTAAATTGACTGGGGTGGATTTGCTCCGAGCAGCATTTCAGCGCACATCACCCCCAGGATAACAGCGACCACATTCACCGTACTGGTGCGCAGGTAGTTCATGTTCATGCTCCTTGTATTCGAACAATGTAGAAAAAACAGCCCGGCGACAGCCTTCCACCTGTTGCCGCCGAGGCACAGCAAGAGTAACTATTCCTCCCTGCAACTTCAATTCTTTTTTTACTAATTTTTGCTTGTAATTCGTAGCAGGGTATGGTATATTATCTATCTTTTTTATGTCTTAACATTTTAATTATTTGGAATATACAGCGCCTGAACAGGACGACAACCCTGCCCCAATCACTGCGGATTGCACCGGCAACAGCAGGTGATCCGGGCTGGAATCATCCAATCCTGCCAAACCTGCACCCTGGCGCTTCATCCAGAATACGAGAAAAACATGATCCGAAGCTGCTGTTCCAGGCCGGGGCTGCTGCTCATCTTCGCCAGCATATTGAGTTTAACGGCCTGTTCCGGAAACAGGTCCGGCTCTGAAATGCTCTTACAGGAAAAGCCCGCCAGCACAACACCGGACCCGCGCGCCGTCGATCTCACCATCCGGGGAACCATCGAAGAGCTGCAGGGAAATTACGCAACAGCTCTGCTCGCCTTTCAGGAAGCCCGCTTGTTTGATCCCTCTTCGGTTGGTCTGGCAAAAGCGATCGCGGGAATTTATCAACGCATGCACAAGTTCGAAAGCGCCATCCGTGTGTTGAAGCAGGCTCTGCAGCACGCTCCGGAGGATCGGGAAATCCTGGAAAACCTCGCTCTGCTCTACGAGGTCAACCGTGATCCTGCTCAGGCACTGGCCATCTACAATCGCCTGGTGCGTATATCGCCCCACGATCCTGAGCTCCGCGCACGGCTGGCCACCATTTTTCTGCAGGCAGGGCAGGTGGACTCCGCCATCGCCCAGTTTAATGCAATCATCAAATCCGGCAGCGCAACGCCGGACGTCTGGCGCACCCTCGGCCGCATCTATCTGCAGCAAAAAAAGCCGGACAGCGCCGTCGTCGTCTATCGCGACTGGGTGACGCATTTCCCGGACGATGAGACAGCTTATGTCGAACTCGGCCAGGTGCTGAAAGCTGTCAAGGACACCACATCCCTGCTCTCGGTCTATGAAAAAGCGCTGCAACTGCACCCCGAATTCAGCACCATCCGCCGCGATCTCGCGCTTCTCTACCAGCAATTAAATCGTCCAGATGCGGCAGAACGTCTGTACGAGCAGGCCGTCAGCGCGGATTCGAGCGACTTTGAAAACATGACCCAGTTAGCAAACCTTTATTTCGAAAAGGGTGACTCGACCCGGGCGATGGAACTGTATCAAAAACTGCAGCAGTCGCACCCGGATGACTGGCGCTCGTACTACAACCTGGGACAGTTTTTTTACAGAAAGGGCGATCTGCCCGGCAGCATCACGTATCTGCGCAAGGCCGCAGACCTGAACAGTAATATCCCGCTTTTGTGGTTGCTTCTCGGTGAGAATTATTTTCGTCTCGACAGCCTGGAACAGGCTGCAGAAACCCTGAAAAAGGCGCACCGCATGGTTCCGGACGACCGCAACGCCAACTACCTGCTCGGTCTGGTGCTCAGCAGCATGGGCAACAGCCGCGATGCTGCGCCCTATTTTGAGAAAACCCTGAGCATCGACTCCACCGACGTCAATGCCATGAGCCTGCTGGCCTCGATTTACAGCGACATGGGCAACTATGAGCTCTCCGATTCTCTTTATGAACGCGCCCTGCAACTGAAGCCCGACAACCCGGTCATCCAGAACAATTACAGCTACAGCCTCGCTGTCCGCGGCGTTCAGCTCGAACGCGCCCTCGAGCTGGTCAACGCTGCACTGGAGAAAGACCCTGAAAATGGCGCTTTTCTCGATACCAAGGGCTGGATTCTGTATAAACTCGGCCGCCAGCAGGAAGCAGAACAACTGATCCTGCATGCTCTGCGCATACGCGACACGAGCGCTGAGGTATGGGAACATCTCGGTGATATCTATCAGGCCATGGGCAAAGCCAATAAGGCGCGTGAGGCATGGCAAAAAGCACTGGAGCTGGATGCCGAACGCGAGTCTGTGCAGATCAAGCTCGGGAAAAAGGTCGAGTAGAGCTTTCCCGAAGCAGGGGATACCGTGGCAATGACAGGCTCGCATCACCCTGCGAGACACCCGCAGCTCAGCACTGCCATACAAGCGCTCCACAGGACGAGCTCAGTTTGAAACGCCGCGCTGTTCATCCCTGCCCGCACGATACGGCGAGATGAACGGCATATTCTGCACCGGAAAATACATCACGGTCAGATAAAAAATGTGAACCAGAGGCCGGAAGCTGATTTCATGCGTCCCAAATACCACAACTGCTTGCCGCCCGAGGAAAGACTTCACAACACATCGTCACAGGAAGAAAATGCACCGAAATCTGCTTTCCCTTCTGCTCCCCATGCTGGTGTTCGCCGGTTTTTCAGCCACAGGCTGTGCCCTGTCCTCTCGCGCGGTCGTCGCTGATCTGAACTCCAATCCACCGCAAAAGGTCCTTGCACGTGTTCTGAAAAACCAGATGAAAATCTCAACCCTCTATGGCAAGGGGCACCTGACCGTGGAAACACCGGAGCAGAATTTCAAAGGCCAGGTCGAAATTCGTGTTCGCAAACCAGACTCGGTGCTCATCGTGGCGCAGGTAGCCCTGGGCATGGATGTCGGATTTTTCTTCGCGGACGGATCCCGTTTTGCACACTACTCTCCCTTTGAAAATGTCTTTTACACCGGCCCATCGGACAAGCTGAACAGGCTGATGCTCTTCCGCATGCAGGTGACACACCGGGAGCTGATCGATGCGGTTACAGGCACTTATCGTTTTGATTGGACTCCGGATACAGAAGCAGACATCCGTGATGGCGACTATGTTTTGCGCAAAAAATCCGGCAATGACATGCTGGAAGTGATGATCGATCCGGCGAAGTTTGTCGTCAAAAAAGTTGTGCTGCTGGACAGCAGCGGCAAAGAGATCGCTGTACAGAAGTTTCGCACGTTTCGCAAGATCAATGGTGCCTGGCTGCCGAAATATATTCAGATTTTTCGCAAGGAAACCCATGAACGCCTGACGGTATTTTATGAAAAACTGACCGTCAACAAAAAGCTGCCGGCGAACGAATTCACTTTTAAAGTGCCGGAAAATGCAGAAAAATACCGCCTGAAATAAGCCCTGAAATGAGCACGAGCAAAGAGAAAAACCATACGCCCGACCTCTCGGTGGTGATTCCACTTTATAATGAAGAGGAATCTGTGGCGGAACTGTACGCACAAATCAGCGCCGTGGTGGAGCGCGAGGGCCTTGATACAGAGATCATCTTCATCGACGACGGTTCGACGGATGATTCTTTCGAGGTGCTCTGTGCCCTGCGCGAGCAGGACCCACGTGTCCGCGTCTGCCAGTTTCGGCGTAACTACGGCAAGTCCGCAGCTCTGGCAGAGGGTTTTGCGCGTGCACGCGGCGCTTATGTCGTCACTATGGATGCAGACCTGCAGGATGACCCGGAGGAAATTCCGCACCTGATCGCCAAACTCGAGCAGGGCTTCGACCTCATCTCCGGATGGAAAAAAAAGCGCTACGATCCGTTCATCAAACGCGTGACTTCAAAACTGTTCAACTTCGTCACCCGCACCCTCACCGGCGTCAACCTGCATGACATGAACTGCGGTCTTAAAATTTATCGCAATGAAGTGGTGAAAAACGTGCAGATATACGGGCAGCGCCACCGTTTCATACCTGTGCTGGCCGTACAAAACGGCTTCCGCGTCGGCGAGCTGGTGGTGACGCATCACGCGCGTAAATACGGCGTGAGCAAATTCGGGCCGTCGCGCTTTCTCAACGGCTTTCTCGATCTGATCACACTGATTTTTCTTTCTCGCTATGTCAAACGACCGCTGCACTTTTTTGGCGGCGTTGGCATGATGCTCCTGTTCATCGGCTTTCTCATCAGTCTCGATCTGACCATCGAGCGCATTTTTTTTCAGCGCTATCTCACCAACCGCCCACTGCTCTTTCTCGGCGTTTTGCTGATCATCGTCGGAACACAGTTCATATCCATCGGCCTGATCGGCGAGATGTTTGCCGAGTCCCGTGCCGAAAACCGGCAATACAAAATCAGGGCAAGCCTCGGTTTTGACGATGATGCAGAGTGACAGCCCAGCGCAAGAGCCTATACGGGTGACATGCTCATGAACATCGCCTTTCTCTCGACCTTTTATCCTTTTCGTGGCGGCATCGCCCAATTCAACGCCAACCTTTTTCGCGCACTGGAAAAAAGCGCCGATATCCGGGCCTACAATTTCAGCGTGCAGTATCCGGATTTCCTCTTTCCCGGCCAGACGCAATTCGTCACCGGGGCGGACAACGCAGACCCGATTCCCACTCGGCGGCTGCTCAACTCTGTTTCCCCCCTGAGCTGGTTCAAAACCGCGGCTGCGATTCGTCGCAGCAAGCCGGATTTTCTGCTGACCGCATTCTGGATGCCTTTTTTTGCACCCTCCATGGGCACGGTCGCCGCACGCGTCCGGACAGCCGGAATCCCGGTAATCTCGCTGCTTAACAACGTCATCCCGCATGAAAAACGCCCCGGTGATCTGGCGCTCATGCGCTATTTCCTCAAACACAACGACGGCTTCATCACCATGAGCAACGCCGTCACCGCTGATTTGCAGCGCCTGCGCCCGGAGGCCCGCGTGCTCATGCGCCCCCATCCTGTTTATTCTCATTTCGGCGCAAAGACTGACCGCACTGCCGCACGACAACGCCTCGGTCTCGCACCTGATAAAAACATCCTGCTCTTTTTCGGCTTCATCCGCACCTACAAAGGCCTCGACCTGCTCATCCGCAGCATGGCCCTGCTTCCGGGGGAGTTTGAGCTGGTCATCGCAGGCGAGTGTTACGGAAATTTTGACGACTACGAAAAACTCATCCATGGCACAGGTGTGGCAGACCGCGTCCACCGCCACATCCGCTACATCGACAGCCGGGAAGTAGCGGACTTCTTCTCTGCCGCTGATCTCTGCATCCTGCCCTACAGCTCGGCAACGCAGAGCGGCATCGTACAACTGGCCTTCAACTTTGACCTGCCCTGCATCGTCACCGATGTCGGTGGGCTGGCTGAGATGATCGAGGATGATGTGACCGGGCGTGTGCTGCACGAGCGCAAGCCCGAAGCGCTCGCACGCCTGATCCAAACATGCTTCCGGGATGACAGCCTGCAGCGCTATAGCGCAGCCATCGCCCAAAAAAAGCATGCCTATAGTTGGGATGCCTTTGCCAGGGCTGTGCTCGAATTCGCACCATCGCTGAGCCAAAGCAAAGGAGCCGAAGGATGAATATCAGCCGGCATCTGGACAAGGGCTTCTGGACTCTGGCAACGCGCGGCACCAATGCCCTCTATGGCATTTTTTTTATCTTCATCGTGCTGCGCCTGCTTCCGGGCGAGGAGTACGGCAAATTCGCACTGATCCGCGACAGCTATCTGATTATTTTCACTCTCAGCGTCACCCTCGGCATGGCGCCGATGGTGAAATATTTCTACGACAACGAAGACCGGGCAGCCTTGCAAAGCCATGCCCTGCTGCTCACAGCCGGTTTCTCCCTGCTCGTGATCATCCTGCTGGGACTGTTCCGCCACCGAATAGGCGAGCTGCTCAACAACCCGGATTTCAGCACCCAGTTCGTTTTCATCCCCCTGCTCATGCTGGCATCTTTCGGCAAACTGTACGCCAACGAGCTGTGCCGGGCGACGCACAAAATCAAACTCATTTTCTACACCGAAGCGCTCTATTTTTCCAGCAATTTACTGCTGATCTCCTGGCTGATTTTTTCCGGCACGTTTCATACCGCACCTCACGTGCTCATTCCGATGGTCATCTCGTATTTACTTTCATCAGGCCTCGGCCTGTGGATGGTGCGCAGCGATATCAGTCTCCAGCTAACCTGGCGAAAAGATACATTTTCCCGCTTGCTCGAATACGGCCGTTTTTCGTTCGGCCACGGTGCCGTCGGCCAGATCATCGAACGCATGAATATCTACATCGTCTCCTCGCTGCTCGGACTCCAGGCTGTTGCCACACTCGATGCGGTGAAAAATTTCCTGCGCGTGTATGAGCTCTATAAACAATCCATTGCCCTGATCGGCTTCCCGGCTTTCTCGCGCCTGCATGGTGAAGGCCGTTTTATCGACCTGCGCAGCCTGTATGAAAAAGGCGTTTTCTTTTCATATATATTGCTGTTGCCGGCTATCCTGTTCTACTGGCTGAGCGCAGACTTCCTCTTCGATTTTATTCTCAAGGGCAAATATCCGGAGGGTGCTTTTCTGCTGCGCATTTTCTCTCTGGCAGGTCTGTTGACTATCTGGCAGGCCCTCGGTGATTCGCTGGTCTTTGGCATCGGCGTACCGAAATTCCCCTTTTACGTGCGCATCATCGCTGCTGTCGTCAGCCTGACTTTGCACATCATCCTCGTCAACATGCTCGGTCTCATCGGAGCGGTGTACGCTTACCTCGCGACTTTGGCGCTGTCTTCGATTCTGATCACTGTGTACGTCAAGCGCAAAACCGGATTCACGTTTTCTGGAATTTTCAGTCGTTGGAAGGATCTCGCCGTTTTTGTGCGAAATTTTATCAGGAAGGGATGATGGGTGCGGTCGTACGTATCAACAGGTCATTTTACTTTTTTACAAGCTTTTCAGAAGCAGGGGAGGAAACCGCCAGCTCGTTTTCCTCAAACATGTAGTCCCGCGGTGCTTTGCGCCAGTACCAGCCGAAATACTTTTGGGTAGAACGGCGGAACCAGCGATAACGTCCGAAAACCCTGCGCAACTGCATTTCAAGTTTAAATCCAACCACAGCAGTCTCTCCCACGTTGTCCTGCAATGACTCCCACTTTGGTTATCCCGAAGTTGCACGAATGACCACTTCGCGTCCGGGATGTCAGATGATCTGAAAATTTTGTTCGCTGAGGAGTCTGGTTATCCATTTTACTCAGCACGGTTGCATCTTTTCAGCCAAAACGCCTGCCCGCAACATCTGCCTAAAGAAGAACCGTCATTCCGGTTTCCCCGCAGGGGAAGACCGGAATCTCCAAGACTCAGGCACGTATCCGTAAAGAGATATCCCGGCACCACGCTTCGCAAGACAGGGATGCCAGATGCCGGTATCTGAGCCAGGCCTGGTTCGCTGAGTGAACCGGATATCCTGAATTATGCAGGTTTAAAATATCCCCTTTCCTCGTCTTGTGCGGAAATCTGACAGGCGTAAAACCCCGCACGCCTGCCATTTCAACGAAATCGATCCGTATAGATTTTTACTTCGAGCGCGGTAAGGGTGGGAAAGAATTCGGGGAATGTTCTCGGCCGGGCTCTATGTCATCTCCATAGAATCCGGGCAGGGAAAGATGGTGTGCAACGTGGTATTTTCCGGTCTCCGGACCAGAACTGATCAGGCCGTACCATCGAGAATGGCCAGCATTTTCTCCACTGCCTGGCGTGCGCTCTGCCGCTGAGTGGCATCGATGGGCAGCGTGGGCGTGGAACCGGGGAAATCCATAACTTTCTCCAGCTCTGCGACCGGCCTGGCCTGAGGCAGATCCTGCTTGGTGAAACAAACCAGCATGGGGATTGAGTTCCTCTCTCTGAAAAAATCAACTATCTCCTGTGCAGCTTGATGGTACGTATCATCGAGGGTGGAGTCGATCAGAATGATGAGACCATGTGCTCCAACAGCCAGCACTTCGCGCATGAAATCAAAACGCTTTTGGCCCGGTGTACCGAAAAGATGGATGATCCTGCCGTTGTCCATGCTCATGCGGCCGTAATCCAGCCCGACTGTGGTTGATACCTTGGTATCCCGGTCGTCAGGAGATTTTAATTTTATTTCCGTGCTGACCGGGTCGATTTCACTCAGGGTCGTGATAAACTGTGTCTTTCCGGAGCCAAAAGGCCCGCTGACGACGATTTTGACGACGTGTCCGTTTTCAGAATGTTTTTTTGATGACATAGCTGCCTGCATCCAAGTTGAGTTCCTGTTCTTGAAAAATGATATCTGCACCAGGCCCGGGTGGCTGAATTACATGGACAACCCGACTTTTGCCCAAAAAACTGAGAGAGAGGCAAGCCGGGTAATGCGGAGCATACAATCTCGTCCACCTCTCTGCTTGAGGTGAAAAGAGCCATTGCAGAGCCGGTTTACCGGCCAACCGGCTCATTCTCACCTCCCAGTCAATACACCCCAGAAACGCGATACTTTCTCTGTAAATGTTCCCTCGGTTCTTTTCGTATCTTTTTCACTATCTGCATGACCGTTTGCTGCAAAGGGATTGATGGCTCCCCTCTTTTTCCTCTCCTGCAGCACTGCTGCCAGGCGGCTCTTGGCAAAAAGCGATGAAAAGAGAGATAGGTTTGAAAAAACCAGCCATTTGACGCCGTTCTCCACATAATAAACTGTATATTTTACATCAGAAGTAATCTGCTCATCGATCAAAGTGCGTGCTTCAACGCTGATCGGCTCCATACTGCTCGGGCCCCAGGCCAGCAGTTGCAGATAGCCTGCCAGCTCCCCCTCGTATTCCCCATCGATCCGAGCTGTAATGTTCTCTTCGCCAACCTCTACCACAACGCGGGGATTGCAGCCAAAATAGAACTCCGGATCAACTGCGATCCGGGTGACGTTTTCCGGTATTTTTCCGGCCAGGTTGATCAACGCGGTTTTATCCTGCTCGCTTGAACAAATGATCTCCACCGGCAAATCATCGAAATCCATGCCTCCTTCAACGACGAACTCCTGCTGCGAAGCGCGCCGGTAGGTTGAGAAATCGACCTCATGATATGTTTTATACACATTGTCGAAATCAAACTTTTTCAGAAAGGTATAGCCATTTTCAGCTTCCACCCAGCTTTCAGACAGACTGCCGTTGCTGACAAAACAGCGGTCACCAAACTTTGCCAGCACATCCTCAAGCTTGAAGCGAAAGAATATCGGCACCGGACAAATGGCCCTGTCCTGGAGCTGGTCGCGTCCCAGGCCCTCGACGTGCCACTGCACAGGGGTCAGCGGTCTGAAATAAAATCTGGCGCAGTCTTTCACCGTATCATAAGAGTTTTGTACCCACACAGGACTTGATGAATCCTTAAAATCGGACAACGAATCCATAAGGGCATTTCGGCTGAGAATCGTTCGGTCGCGCAGAATGCGGGCAGCATTTTCCAGGTGGGTGAAATGATAAACATATCCCTTCCAGACCGAATTCTGCCGGCCCAGCATGCGGGTGAGCTTTGTTGCAAAATCCTGGTTTTCATATGCAAAAAAATAGCGGCTGTTGCGTTCCTGGATTGCTCTGAGTTCTTCTTCATCCGGCTCTGTTTTGTTATCGCCGAAGAGGATATCATTCGGCTTCAGCGCACTCCTCGGGCTCGCTGGTTCCACTTTCCCATCTTCAATTTCCTGCTCTTCCTGCTCATCGCCGGGTGGGGGTGTTTCATCATCCGGCTCTGCTGACGCGTCTTCATCCGGGTGGCTGTCGTCTGGTGCTTCGCGAGCATGTTCCTTATCTTCCGGCCCATTTGCACGAGCCACCCGCACGCCGAGAGCAGCGAGAAACCGCAACCCTGCCTCCTCATCGTCGTGCAGCCATTCCAGAACCCAATCCGGCAGGCCAGCAACCTCTGCCCCGAATGACGCGGCGTGTGGATCAAAGCCGAGCAGGCGGTTTAACTTTTCTTCGCCATGGAGCAGCCGGCCGTCTTCACTCTGCGATACCCCGAGAATGGTAACGCTGAGTTCCGGTGGCTGCTCATCCCGCCATTTAGAGAAAATATCATAAAAAATGGCTCTTTGCCGGGCGTCATCATGCTCGATTTCATCAGCAAGGGGCGGGCTGTAGTAGCTGCCTTCCTGGAAAAATGGCTCATACCCCAGCACCGGGTTGCCGGCAATGTGCAGAACCGGCACGTCGCTGTTGAAGTTGAGCAGATTGTTAATCTCGGCATACCCTTCCAGAATATTCTCGGGCGCACAGAAGATGCAATCGCGAGTGAGGAAATACCGCGAACCCAGCCTGCGCGGGCCGGCTTTGGTCATCACCTCAAAAGACGCGAGCGCTGCACGTTGCTCTTCAGGCTCGAGTAACATGACATAGGCAACGAGGAAAGCAAGCTGGTGTGCATTTTCAAGCATGCGGTAGTCTTTGCGCAGCTCTGCATAAATTTCATGATACTGCTGTATCTCGCGCGGCCTGAGCAGTGTGTTTCTCAGGAATGATTTGCTGGCAAAATCGATGAATTGGTCGGCAACCGTATCAACCAGTCCGCGGTCAGCCGAACGCCCGGGCAGGATTTTAGAAAGATCAAGAGGCGGAAGCTGGCCGAGGCGGTCGGTGTCAAAACGTACGACCAGGTTGCCGAGAACTTTCTCCACTGGTATGAGGTCTTCTTCCCCTGATTCGAAATAGATCTTTTTCCGGAACTGCTCGAGAAAAGCTTCATCGTTGCGATACTGCAGGCACTTCCGAACCAGCGTGAAGACTTTATGGAAAAATGAATTCCCGTCATACACTGTATCCCTGCGGATAAAAATCTCCGGCAGTGCGGCCAGCAGCTCAAAAACATCGTCATAAAACCCGTCCGGATTTTTCTGAATATGCTCATCGCTGGTCAGGGCTTCCCATTTCGGATAGATGATATGTTCCAGCAACTGCGCATCATCGAGAAGATAATCGTTCTGCAGCTCCGGCGAGTATTCGTGCTCCGCGATCTGATAGGGATGCAGCCAGGCGGGATAGCGCTCCGGGTTCCACGGCAGCAATCTGCCGAGAGGCTGGACGGTGCCCCCGGTGTTCCGGTACAGTTGCAGCTCACCGATTCGGTCACGGGTTTGCCGGTCGAATTCGTTGATGAACGCGTGGAGAAATTTATTTTTTTCCTGAGGAGAAAGCTGCGCTTCTTGCTGCAACAGCGCCTGCTGCAGAAGCCCGAACAGCCGGGTATCCTTGTGCAGGTAAGGCAGTTTCTTTTCCAGGTTAAATTTCATCCTGCGCAGGCGGTCATCGGTGATCAGAATATCCGAGAGCACAAAGCCGATCTTTTCCAGCTCGGGGGCTGTATTCCGCAGCTGGTCAAGGCGAAAAAGCTTATCCCTGTTTTCCGGCTGGACGAGGTCGTTGAGGGAGTAGAACCGATCAGCAAAGCGGAAAAGTTTGAGCTGCTGAAATGAGCGGGTAAATTTCCCCGGCGGGTTATAGCCTATATTGGCGCTGATCTCTTCGAGAACACGAAAATACATATCGTGGTCATCACTCTCTGTTTCCGCCAGCCAGGCATTGAAACGATTCCATTGCTCCTCATTCTCCAGCGCCTCGATGATATCGCGCATCGTCCAGGCCACCAGTCCGAGTTTCGGATTGGTGCGCTCGATACCGCTTTTTGAGAACAGGCCTGCTTCTTCTTCCAACAACTCGTCTGACCAGTAGAACCACTCAACCCGGGAAATCCCAAACTCGGAGGGCTGTACTTCCAGGGCGGTTTTCCTGAGACGTACCTGCGCAGCCGGCAGACACCAGTTGTCGGCAGTGGATCGACTGGGCACATTCTCACGCAGATAGGCCTGCACCTCATCGAGCAGCGGGGCGTTGATCCAGCGCTTCTGACGATCCGTGGACCGATTGCACAGCAACAAGGTCGCGTAAATCGAGGCAAAACGCTCGCGATCAGTCGTTTTGTAGGCTTCGAGCTTATCGATCAGCCTGGCAGCAAAGACCTCCAGCAGCCGTTCGTTGATGCCATACTCAGCCCTGGCGTTATCTTCACCGCCGACGAGCAGACTGCCGCGGTGGCTGCCGTTATAAAATGCATTGGAATGCAGAATAAAATTGAGATGGTGAACTTCGCTTTCAAGAGGGAAAAACTGGTAAAAATTGGGGAATCCGCGGATGAGCTGGTTCGACTGCCGAAAATCCTTACAGTAGCCGAACAGAAATTCGATATCGACGTTCTCACGCCCATCCTCCGGCCATGGGTTGATATAGGCGTATTCCGGACTCTCATGCGGTATAGTGATGCGTTCAAACTCGAGCTTCGCAGGGATGATCGGCTCACTGGAATTGATGCACACCCTGCACAGGCCACGCTTACCGGAGCTCTCGGCAACTTTGTTTAAAACCGCCAGAGAGAACTTCACGCCATGGTCCAGATTTTCTCCTTCGAGATAACTGCGCTTGCCCTTCCCCAACTTGACGAAGAACAACGACCCCTGGCCGAAAACATCTGCATCAAGCTGGTCTCTGTACTTGTTCAGCCAATGCACCAGCTGCATCAGCTCATCACCGGGAAAGACGTCAGCGCGCAACTGGTAGTCGAGGTCATAGACCTCCTCTCCTGGCTGACATGGGAAATTGGTCATCAGAATCTTGAACAGCCAGGGGTCGTCATCGACACAGGTGTGCCGGTCACCACCGGGGATGCGCTGGTAGGACTGCGCCACGGCTTCAAGTTCATCAGCATGCTGAAGATTCATCAACTCCTGCAGCTGCTCGCCCCTCGACCAACTGAAGATAACCGGGCCGAGGTTGTCACGGGCCATCTCTTCTACCCCGGCCTTATCACCTATGAGCCGGTGCACCAGTTTGAACCCCAACCCGAACCGGCCGATCTCACTGCGCGACTCTTTGGAGGAAGAGCCCACGTTTAAAATCGAACGGACCCCTTCAAAATCAAACGGTTTACCATTGTTGACCACCAGGAGATAGTCATCATCATAATACATATGAAAATGGCTGCTGTCAGCATCGACGGCATTCTGCAAAAACTCATAGAGCACCTGGCTATCCTTGGCCATATCCAGGAAGCTGTTCAGAAAATTGCCTTTACGTATATCAGCTTTATCACCATGATAAATATGAAAAAAGCCGAAAACGTTCTCTCCGGAGGATAGAGTTTTTTTCTGCCCCACAAAATGCTCCACCCGGTTCTCTTCCCGGAGCTCGTTGACTTCTACCTTGAAATATGTTCGGAATTCTCTGATATTTTTTATCTTCACACCACATCCTCCCGGATATATAACGTTATGGCGATCGGTACACCCTTAATCATTTCCGTTTTTTGAACTCTCATAGCTGTGGATACACGGCTCGATGCCCATGTCGATTTTCTTGATATGTTTCACCAGCCAGTCCGTCAGCTCGGTGTACATGCGCATCGCGATATCTTCGGTACCTCCGCTCTGGCGATACTCTTCCTGGAAACTCTCAAAGGTCTCGATGAATTTGCCATGAGCAGACTTGTTCTGCTCGGCCATCGGACACTTGTAACGCTCCATGCACTGCTCTTCTCTTTCAAAATGCCACAGCGTGTAATATTTCAGCAAATTGATGATTTTGTTGATGACGCCACCGGCCGTACCCGCTTCGATTGCCTCAGCAAGCTCGTTGATGATGTCGATCAAATATTTGTGCTGAAGATCGATGATCCGGTTCCCCGTCTCTAATGATTCATCCCACTCGATTTTCAATGAACCTTGCTGCATCGATGTACTCCTTTCAAATATTTTCAACCCGAGTTATTCATTAAAACGCCGCTTCGCGCCAGGAAACCGGCACGACCGAACTATTTTGTCCGCTGCGTTCCTCGTGTCTTTCATTTTAAGGAAGCAGTTCCAACAAAGTTTCAAAGCTGATGAATTTTCAGGTTACATGTGAGATACTTTTACCCTGGTTTATGCCTGAATGAACGTCTCATCAACAGATAGTGCGGAGAACTGCGAGTTTCTGCTCACGCTCCACCCATCGGCCTGTTTAAAAAAACAAGTCGTTCATCTGTGAATTTTCAGGCTGCCTGGGCAGATCATTTAAACCCAGCCCCGCCGCAGGCGACGTAATCAGCAAAAAGATACGTAGTGCCTCCCCATAGTCCATGGGAGGCACTACATCACAAGTCTACTGTTCGGATCACAGATATTTCTGCAGGTCCTGAACGGTTCTTTTCAATTCCAGAAAGAGCAGGCCGAGCTTAACACTTTCGGAGGTTATCGTGATAAGCACAGCATCATTGCCGATATTCATCAACACGACGTATCCGTTCACACCCTTGACATAAACCTGCCTGACATCACCCCGGGACAGCTCGTCCGAACTTCTTTCACCGAGAGCAACAAGAGCCGCACACATGGCGCCGACACGGTCTTCCTCAATTTCAGCAGGCAGCAAGCCTGCCATGATCAGTCCATCCGTACTCGCTACTGCCACGCCCTCTACATCAGGAGTGTTTGATTGAAAAGTACGCAACGTTGCCTGCATACGTTGTGCTGTTGATTGAGACATAGGTTTGCCTCCTTAATTTTTGTTGTTAATGAATGATGATTTATCCCAATTTTTTTGGTAAAAATTCAAATTCATCCGATCCGATTTCTGCACAAATCAGCGCTGTACGCAAAAGGTGCAGGGTTTCGCGCTCCGTCATTGCGACTAAAGCAAAGCGGCGAGCCGGAATCTCCTGAGCATGTCTGGTTATCCACTTAACTCAACACGGTTGCAGTTAGCAACCAGAGCGCCTGAGCACAGCACGTGCCTGCGCCTGGCCGGAATGACAGATGTCGATATCTGGATTAGAACCGGTTAGCTGGGTTAACCGGATACCCTGACAAAGAGCATATGACTATTCGATTACTGGCTCTGGCTTATTTTTCTATCATGCAGCCCAATGCCAGCGAAGTATTCATTTTTTCATGAATCAATCAGGGGTAAGAAAATCCCATAATAACCCTATGAGTTCAGCAGGAGTAAACTACAGGCAAGCATAGCAATACCGGCACACCTGGACATGAACACACTGAGATATCCTGATGGTATGGATTTATCAAACCTTCAGAGTAAAAAAGTTTTTCAAAACCCAGACCCCGTGAGTTCCTCAGCTCAGAATGGAAACCACTCTGAACCTGCTTCCTGATGTGAGAACGCCGGCGCAGATATCTCAAAGAATACAATGTACTTCTGCGACCACTCAGAGTGAGTACCTTCTCACACCCAAGTCCCGTTGCTATGGTATTTCGAATGAGAAATAAAAATAGGAGTGAATTTCTCACGAAAACCCTAACGAATACTACTAATCAGAGTACTGCAGCATCCCCATGCTCTTCTGATCATAGCTTTTCGTGATAATTTTCGAAGATAGCGTACAGTTATGTGATGACCCTCGCAGCAGTATTATTAACAGTATCATAACATTGCGGAAAAAAAAATAATATTGCCTTCTTTTTTGCAGCATAGAAACACATGAGATAGCTGTTTTTCCGATAAAATCCAATTCAATACCATACGCCTTTTGAGTTCATAACCCGGAGCAACTGATTTTCCCTAAACGCTGCTTCATCACATCGCGAGTGTAAAGGAGGGAGGGTGCAGTGATTATAGGAGGGTAATGCAGGTACCGGATGACGATTTCCCAGACAGGATAAAACGTTTGGCTCTTCCTCAGATTATGTGGGTTGGGGAACCTGGCCCGGGGCTGAAGTACAGGCGAGCACTCCTCGTACCGCGACATTTATGTCGCGTCACAGCCATTCATCCTGAAACATCCTGAAGAGCAAAAAGTATCGTGCCGCGCGATACGAATGTCGCGGTACATCCTGGGCGCTCCCCCGCTTGCCCATACTGAAAATCAACCCACACGGGTTGAAGGAAGCTCTGCGTGAGAGAAAAAAGAGAGCTACTGCGCCCTCAGTGGCAGTTATGGGCAATCTCCCTGACCCGGCCTGAAACGCCGAAGTGCACTCCAAACCCAGGATAAAATGCACGATTCTTCGTGCCTGAAATTCGGTATCGCAGACAGACCCTGTTCGCTCAGTGAACCGGATACCCTGAATTATGCAGGTTTTAAATTGCCCATCTCCACGCCCTGGGTGGGAAACTACCCGGCGCAAAAATCCTGCGCACGCCTGTCACTTCAACAAAATCAGCTTGCGGCTCTGAGAAAAGCCACGACCGGTTTGCAGCCGGACGAAATACACGCCGGAAGGTTGATCGATCGCATTCCACTGCAGTACGTGACGTCCGGCATCACGCGCGCCATCCACGAGGCGAGCGACGAGCCGCCCGGAGATATCGTGAACGGTCAGCAGCACATGATCCGCCGCCGGCAGCGTAAAAACGATGCGCGTCTCCGGGTTGAACGGGTTGGGATAATTCGGCAACAAAGCTGCCTGCGCGGGCAACGGGGTCTCTGTCCGTACCGCCGTGGGCTGATCAGACCACACCCAGGCGTGCAGCCGCATGACTTCTCCCTGCCCCGGGACGCCGTACGCCACCGTATCTGCACCGGAATTATGGTATGTGACTTCTAGCTCCAGCCCGGAGCCGGCGCCGAAGCGAAGCACGGGTGCATATCGCTGCACAGGAGCTGACGCCGGTGTCTCCGTACGGTAGATAGTCTCGCCCGGGTTTCCACCCTGCACCCGGCGCACGACGAATTCCCTGCCGAGGTCATACGTTTCCGCGCGCAGGAGCAACAGATGCGTATCGTACTGGAAAACAAACCGCGAGGTCACGGTTTCCGTGCTGTTCGGCGGCAACACGAACGCCGTATTTTCGAACACCATCGCATCTACCGGCAGCAGATTTTGTGTTTCTTGGGCGAAATTCAGATTGATATACACAGCCTCACTCGCCGCTTCTGTGCCGGCATTTTCAAAAAACGCATACAGCTCCACGCCGGCATTCTCCGGCAAGCGCAGGCCGTAGCCTTCGGGCACAATCATGACGGAATGATCGTACTCACCGCCGGCGAGATAGGCCTGAAACAGCCTCGGCTGCAGGTTCGCCGTGATGTACTTTCCCCGCGCATCGCGGACATCGCGGATGAAGCCGGCCGGCGGACGGCTGGTTTCAGGCATGCTCTGCAGTGAAAAGAGCTCGACCCGGCGGGCTTTTGCCGTTGCAGCAATTTCTATTTTATTTAACAATACCTCACCGTCGCTTGCGGGCTGCAGGTAGGTGAGAATTTCGCGGTTTTTCTCCGGTTGTACCTGCAAGCCGGTGAGCGCGAGCTGCACCCCATTTTCAGGCACGGCCGGTGGCACAAATGGCGCATCCGCAACATAGCGCGTGGTGTCTGCAAGCAGCAGCGTATCCACGACCGCCCCGCTGTCCGGGGCACCGGCGATGATCCACTGACGTAGAAATTCGAGCTGGCCGTTGGTCAGCGGGGGCAGGCCCAACGGCATGCCTGCGCCGTAATCGGGATTCGCAGCAAAGAGCTCGGGCTCTCTGTGTGCATTGACTTTCAGCCACAGAAAACTTTGTGCAACACTGGCCGCACCGCGAGACCCGAGGCGTACCAGACTATCAGCGGCGGCGGCAGCATTTTTCGGCGGGACATCGAGCAACTCGGCGTATGCCCGGTCGGCTGTCAATATCAAACCGGACTGCTCAGCAAAGGTATTGCCAGCGACGTGACACACGGTACAGTTTGTATCGAAGATGTTTTTCTGGATCAGCTCGAATGTGGAAACCTCGGTTGTATCCCCACCAGCGGGCGGACCAGACGGGGCAGCCAGCGGATAAAATAAACCGAGCAGGCGCATCATCTCGCCTTCCCCGCGCACTCCGTAGCCGATCGTCTCCGAACCCGTATTTTCATATTCCACACGCAGCGCGATCGTGTCGCCGGCGGCGAGCTCAAGCGGCTGGTCGAAATCGACAACTTCGGGGTACTCCCAATCGTCTTCATCGAGCAGAACGAAGCCGTCTTTCGCACCGCCGCGCACCGTGGCGGTAAAACGTCGCATCGCAGAATGTGCCTGTGGCCAGAGGCGAAAAACAGCCATTGCCTCGCTGAGCACAAAATATTTTTCCAGCACGGTCACAGCATCGGGCGGCAGGGAAATCTCACGATTTTCGAGGGATAAGAAGTCCGCGATGTGAGCAATCCTGTCTTTTCTTTCGCTGTAAAAATTGATCGAGGCGCGGCCCTGGCTTGCGTTCGATTTTCGATTGGCAAAAAAGAGATCGACATCCACGCTCGCGCCCGGCGGCAGTTTGATTGCCACGCTGTCTGGAAGCTCCCATCGCTGCTGTGGCGCCAACGCCGGATGCAGCAGCGCATACCAGGGTTCTGCTGCAAACCCCTGTGCGTCCGGCTGTCCGCCCGGCAGCAGGCCATCCCGTAACTGATCGAGGGCCGGCAGACTGTCCGCCGGTGTCCCATCCCGAAAAGCAAACACGCGGGCGTGCCGGCCATTGCTGCTCAGTTTGCTCTCAATGCCCGTGAGATACAAGGTATCTGTTTCGGAGAGGACTTTACGCACGAACACGTCCCGATCCTGCCCCGATTGCACAGCAACATTTTCCACAACGATCTGCACGCCTGACTGCGGAGCTGGCAACGGAGTGTACGCCGTGGCTGCCGGCAGACTGGTATCCTGCAGTGCGACGCTGTCCGCAACCGCGCCTGTCTCCGGCGCTCCGGCCTGCAGCCATTCGCGGATAAACGCAAGCTCACCGTTGGTGAGACTGTTCCCGCCCAGAGGCATCATCTGCCCGAATTCCGGCTGCAACGGCTCTGTTGTGTTGATCTTTTTCCACAGAAAACTGTTCTCAGGCACGCCATCGGCAGCGAGACGGAGCAGACCATCGGCCGCGGCTTGTTTGTTTTTTGCCGGACGCCCCATCAGATTAGCGTACGCCGAATCACCACTCAACACCAGCCCGGACTGGCGTGCATAACTACTGCCGTCGCTATGGCAACTGATACATTTGTTGTTAAAAATATCCGTTTGGATGACTGCCCACGAATCGCGTTGCTTCGGCGGATCGACGGTGACCTCGTTCTGGGTGTAATAGCCGAAGAGAATCATCATTTCGTCAGTGTCGGAGAGGCCATACCGCACCGTCTCGTCGTGGAAGTTGAAATATGTCGTCTGCAGGCGCAGGCCCTCGCCCGGCTTGAGCTTGAGTGGCGGGTCGAGATTGAGAATCGGCGGGTGCTCCCAATCGTAGGAAATATAGACCAGCTCGCCATCACGTTCACCACCGGCGACGTAAACAGAAAACTCTTTCATCGTTTCGTGCGCGTGCGATACGAGCATGAAAATATTCGTGTTCCGGTGAAACGTAAACGTCTTTTCGACGACGGTTTCCTGTTGTGGCGGCAGAACGATATCGCGGTTGTCGAGGAAGAGTATGTCAGCGACTTCTTCGTACTCATCCGGTTCAGCAAAATAGAGATTTGTGTACACCTCGCCCGGGATCGTTGCACCGGTGCTGTTGACATAATGCGCGTTCATATCCAGCCCTTTTCCTGCGGGCAGGCGCAAGGCGATGCCAGGAGGAAAATGATAGTTCAGATAGGGCCATTGCGTGCCGGCAAAGAAAGTGTGATACTCCATCGTACGCAGAGTTTCGCGAACTGGCGTGCCGGTGGAATCGCGCACGTCTCGCAGTGTGAAGGGCTGTGGCAGACGATCGGCAGGCGTGTCATCGCGGAACATGTACAGGATAAAATGATGGCTCCCGGGACGCATGGTGCTTTCAATGCGTTTGATAAATACATCCTCGCTGTTGTTCAGCGGATCGTAATAAAACACCTCGCGGTTCTCCCCGGTGGCCCAGACATCGAACTCATTGAGATGCAACTGGATACCATTCTTCGGGATCTCCAGCGGCGCAAACTCGGGCGGTGTGTAACGGCTGGTATCTGCCAGTACCGACTCGTCGGCAACCACGCCCGTTTCCGGCGCTCCGGCGATAATCCATCTGCGAATGAGCTCAAGCTGACCGTTGGTGAGAAATTTACCGCCGAGGGGCATCAGGCTGCCATAATAGGGGTGGTCATCATAATAATGCTCCTGATCCTGCGCATTGACTTTCTCCCAGAGAAAACTCTTGTACAAAGACGGCAGGCCTTCCGTGCCGACGCGCAGCAAGCCGTCTGCACGCGCGGCGTCATTTTTCGGCGGCACATCAGCGAGCTGGCTGTAAGCACTATCCGCAGTGAGCACCAAACCCGACTGCCGCGCAAAGGGACTGCCTGCGACATGACACGAAATGCACTCCTTGTCGAATATTTCCTGTTGGATCACCTGCCAGGTCGTGCGTTGCTGGCCAGATACGGATTGGATGAGTACGAAAATAAATAAAATCGAGAAGCTTTTCCGGACTGACATCGTGTGTGTCTTCCTGCCTTTGTTTTCCTGAGAATCAGGTCGGGTTGCGCACGCCGGAGATACAGCCGGCGCTATTTTATGATTTATCTCTGGAATGTACTCGATGCCATCGGCAACTGCGGACATCTTTCCCCCCTACCCGAAGCGCACGCAGTCGCTGCCCGATGATGGTACAACTAAAAAAACATACCGATCACGACACCGGGTATCCAGTTAACTCAGCAAACCGGCCCCGGCTCAGATACCGGCTTCTGTCATTCCGGCCAGGCGCAGCGCAGTGCCGGAATCTCATCTTTTTTGGCAGGTGCCAGAGTCCGGGAGATTCCGGTCTTCCCCTGCGGGGAAACCGGAATGACGGTTCTGGGGCAGGCACGTGCTGTTGTCACGCAGTCTGGTTTAAAAAAATTCAACCGTGCTGAGTTAAATGGATAACCAGTATTACAACTCGTGTCACTTTACCGATCCAGATAACCCCCTCAGTATCTGATTATCCGATGAAAAAATGGTTCTTTTTGATCTGCTTTCTGACTGGTACGACTCTTTTCGCTCGCCAGGATCCGGTTTCTGCCACGCGCAGCAGCCTCAGCCTGAACGGCACGTGGGAGTTCACTCCCAAAGGACAGGCCAAAACCACGATGCCCGTGCCCGGCTTCTGGGCCAACGAGTGGGATGATTACGGCACCGGCGAGACCGGTGATTACAAGCTTTTCCCCGGTGTCACCGATGGCGAATATGTTCGTACTTTCGATATTCCGGCAACCATGCAGGGGCAACGTATCTGGCTGGCTTTCGAGTCGGTGAACTACATCGCCGATATCTACGTCAACAGCCGATTTGTCAGCACGCACAAAGGTGGATACGTCCCCTTCAAACTGGACATCAGCGATTACGTCTCTGTCCCATCCACCGGCAACAGCCTGCGCGTGGTGCTGCGTCACGATAACAGCGACTTCCTCAGCGATGCCAAACTGCCGAAGTGGCCCATCGGGCTCAACGGGCACCAGTACGATCTCGGCATCACACAAGATGTAAACCTGCTCGCTCTTCCGGATGTTTTCGTCGAAGATGCCTGGATCATCACCTCGGTTCGCAACAAAACCATCACCGTGCAAATCACCGTGCGCAACGCCGGTACCAGCGCGCGGAGCATCCGCATCGAAAACACTGTTCAGGAGCGCGACGGCACACCCCTTCTCACCCTGCCTGACCGCAGTCTCTCGGTTCCTGCCGGCGGTGAAGCGACGATTAGTGTGGAGAAAACCTGGAACACCCCCCGGTACTGGTGGCCAAAAACGCCTCATTTGTATTTTCTGCGCACGCTGATCACGGAGGACAACCGCAGCCTCGATGAAAAATTCACCCGGTTCGGTTTTCGGGAAGTGTGGGCGGAAGGCAATAAGTTTTTTCTCAACGGCGTGCGGTTCACCCTGTTCGGCGAGACCATCGTCTGGTGGGCACAAAACCCGATGTGGCAATACTATCAATTCACGCCGGAGCAGTGGCGCATCGACGTGCGCAAGATGAAAGAGGCGAACATCACAATCGTGCGCATGCATCAGGAGCAGCACCCGCGCTGGTTCGCGGAAATAGCCGACGAAGAAGGCATGATGCTCATCGCTGAGGCAGCGACCTATGCCTCGGATTACATCCACAACCGCCTGCAGGAGTACATCGACAACAGCATCGCCCTGATGGAGCCGTGGATCAAGCGCGACCGCAATCACCCTTCCATCGTGATCTGGAGTGCGGAAAACGAAATGCGCCTGCGGCCGCCGGCCAAGTTCACCTATTCACAGCTCAAATCCCTCGGCGACGCTATCGAACGCTGGGACACGACGCGACCGATCGTTTACGACGGCGACAAAGACCTCAACGGGCTGGCCAATACGGTCAACTACCACTATATTTTCGGCTGGCCCGAGTCCTGGCCGGATGATAACAACATCTACCGGCTCGACAGCAAGCTGCATCCAGCAAAAATAACGATGACCGGAGAGTTCGGCGCACAGGGGCGTTCCGACAACGTGGATGAGGAGAGCCGTGCCTGGCGCAATGCCCTGCTCATCCGGGGTTACCGGCACGCGCAGTTTTTCTCGATACACCCCTACCACCTCGAATGGATGTGGACCGACAAACCGACCATTTTCCAGTATCTCGGCGGCTGGCAGCCCGACGAGGAGATCAAAACGTTCATGCGCAATTCCTACAGCCCGGTTGCCGTTTTCGATAAAGAATATGACCGGCTCGGCATCCCCTCGCAGCGGCGTATTCCGGCATTTGACGAGGGCAGTACGATGACACGCACCCTCATCGTTTACAATAACGACTATGAAGATGAGGTCGTCGAGCTGCGCTGGCAGATGGAGTACGCGGAAAAATTCATCGATCGCGGCTCGAAAACCCTGACCATTCCACTGGGGGAGTACAGCGAGATCGATCTGGATTTTCAACTGCCGCGGGTGCAATTCGATGACGGCGTCACGATCTGGCTCATGGCATACAAAAACGACAGCCTGCACTTCCGCGAAAAACGGCGCTACTGGATTTACGACCGCGGCGCAGACCCGGATGTCACTGCCCGGGCGCTGTTCGACAGCCGGCCTGCTTCAGGGGAGGCACCACTGCAGGTCGAGTTTGACGCTGTTGCTGCCAGTGGCAACAAACCGTTGAATTATTTTTGGGACTTTGACGTTGACGCCGGCTGGAGTACGGATACGACAGGCGTGAACACGACAGCAACCTACTCAAGCGAGGGACAGTACCGCGCCGCTCTGATCGTCGAAGACACCGGTGGCGAACGCGATACCAGCTTTGCCATAATTACTGTGACCGCACCACGAAATTCCGTACTCGTCAGCGACCTCGAAGCCGAGGCGATGAGCATCAAAACCACCGGCGAACAGGTAGGTAACGCCTGGTTGCTGGACAGCAACGGCCACGTGGCCGAGAATATTTCCTTCCCCGAGAGCGCAGACTACCGCTTTATCATCACGGCCGCCGGCAGCCCTGCTTTCGGCGAGTGGCCGCGCATGGCGTTGCAAATCAACGGCGTCACCATCGCAGAACATGTTGTGGACACGCCTTATTTTCGCGATTACAGTATCGAAGCCGAGGTAGCGGCCGGCGTGCACAAAGTGGCGGTGGCCTTTTTAAATGACGGTTACGACAGCAGCACCGGCGATGACCGCAACCTGCGCGTGGATCGGCTGACCGTGCTGCGCCTGCTGCCTGTGCCGGTGGAGCTGAGCGCCTTCACAGCGGAGAAGACCGGGGACGGCATTCTGCTCTCCTGGCAGACAGCCACCGAAAGCAGTAATTATGGATTTTACATCGAACGTCGTCAGGAAGGAAAGGAATTCGAGGAGATCGGCTTTGTGGCAGGAAACGGCACGACGAGTCGGGTTCATAACTACACGTTTCTCGATCGCACCATGCCGGAGGGCGTTCTCTGGTACAGATTACGACAGACCGATAGCGATGGCGCGTTCTACTACACATCAGCGATACAGATTTCGAACACACTGCCACAGGATTTCAACGTTTCTTCGCCCTGGCCCAATCCTGTCCCCCTGAGCGGCGACACGGAGATCAGAATCTTTTTGCCATCTGCGAACCACCTGCATGCACGGGTTCTGGATGTACTCGGACGAGAAATCACCACGCTGGCTGATGAAAACCGCGAAGCCGGCGCGCATCTGCTGCGTTGGCGTCCCCGGCAGGCAGCCGCTGGAATCTATTTCCTGTTGATCGAAGCGGCCGGACAAAAACAAATCCGAAAAATAGTCCGGCTGCCGCGCTGAAGCCGAAGATACCTCAGTCAAAAATCTTTCAAGCGCTTACCCGTGCACACTGCGTTTCCTCGGGAAGAAATATCGGAGACAAAAAAGCAGCCCCCTGCTCTGGTACAAACCCGAACAAGGGGCTGCTGATGTTCATCTTTCCGGCTTCGGTTTCACCCTTTTCAGCCTCACATCGACCCCTGTCATCGCCATCCGCTTTTTACCGCCGAATTTCCAGCCCGAGGTTCGGAAGCCACCGTTGAACTTCCCATCTTTAAAATCCAGAAAGAGGGTAATCCGATCGCGTACGATCCCCTCATCCGCAACAATAGCGCCTTCCAGGCGGGCTTTGATGAGATACGGTCTGTTACCCAACTTGCGCAGTACCTGATTATTCCGGCGCAGAGTGCCGGAAAGGATACGCGCATCACCGATCGTGCCGGTGACGGTGCCATCCGCTGCGATGACAAGATCGAAAGCGATCGTATCCTTGCTGCACCACGTCACGATCTCCCGGCCCGTGCCCTGCCAGTGCCCGGCCATCGATGAATCCGGCAGGCGGAAGTCGGTATTTTCCGCGGCAAACGCGGTTGTGAAGGCAAGCAGCAACAGTGTGCAAGAACGTTTCAGGGTTTGCATGGCACACCTCCTTCGTTACGTATGAGCATCTGGCCCCTTTTTCCTGCACCCAAAAATAAACGCGCTCAGGCACAAAAGTGTCATGGAATTGTCATAAAAAAGCAAAAAAAGCCCCCGCCTCGCAGCGAGACGGGGGACTCAGGCATTTCCGCGGGTTTATCTCAGCAACAGCAGACGCCGTGTTGCGGAAAAGCCGTCTGCCTGGAGATGGTAAAAATAAAATCCCGAGGGCAGGCGTTTACCGGCGCTGTCGCGGCCGTCCCAGCGCACGCGGTGCCAGCCCGCCGGCTGCGCGGCATCGACGAGTACGCGCACCTGCTGCCCGGTCAGATTAAACAGCGAAAGGCGCACCGCAGAAGGCCGCGGCAGAGCGTAGCGGATCTCCGTCTCCGGATTGAAAGGATTGGGGTAGTTCTGCAGCAATGTGAACGCTTGCGGCCGCCCGGCAGGACCCTGCACGCCCACGGTGATATCCACGCTGCCGTCGATGAGCTGTATCTGCTGCGCAGTGATGTCGCTGTAATTCACCGTGGTCAGAAAAGTCCGCTCCGGCGCGCTATCAAAAAGCAGGGCAACCGTGCCGGAATCCGCCTCGCCGGCAACGCGCATGTCGAGCCACGCGATGATCTGATCCTCACCGCGCACCGTATCCGTGGCGCTGGAAAACTGCACCACCAGACTGCGATCCACACCCTGCGCCTGAGGCGCAAAAGGCGGCTCAGCATTGACCA
>WFTM01000018.1 GCA_015485525.1 Candidatus Zhuqueibacterota bacterium
ATACTGATCGATGCGGAATGGGATGAAGTGATGCAGCTTGCCAAAAAATGCCGTGACGCCCTGCTCAGGGAATGTCCCCGGATCATCATCGACATCCACATCGACGACCGCAGCGACCCGGTGAATTCGCTCAAGCAACAGACCATCGAGGTTGAGTACACTCTTGGCCGTTCTCTCGAAACCGGTGGGCTGACCTGATCAGATTTACGATTCTTTTCATACTTCAACCGATATGTTACTGGTATGGTCTGAGTGCAAAACATCCAGGCTGTACCAGTTTTTCTGGCTTCAAAACTTTTTCCGGCTAAAGCAGGGAAACTCACGAACACGCCATTCCAACCAGCTCGACTATCATGCAGGACCGTGTCCTGCAAAAACACTTCATAACGCCTATTGAAATAACAGGGAATCACCCACGTTGCCACGGGATACAGTGGTAGCCCTGTATCCGTTCATTCGAACGACATCTCATCTGCTGCTCGCCGCCGACAACGGACACATACACGCGCATATTCCGACATCAGCACCACCAACGACCATCCTGCTAAGGGGATTTTTAGTGGCAGTGGCCGCGGTAGTTGCAGTTTTGTGGGCATGCACATACGGTGTGACGATACGTTCGTAGTGCACGATTTATCGTGCCTGAAAGTCGGAGTGAGACCGGCATGTGGCTTCGCTTTGGCCAGTAAACTAAAAAAATCAGATATCCAGCCTTTCCGGCGCAAAGCAGGATAAACCATCAAAACCGTTCCCTCACAAAAATTATGATGGAGGATGGCCATGAAAAGTATCGGTGATCTGGTCAAAGACCAGCAAGTCGTCAGTGCCGAACCCGGCATGAAAATCCTGGAAGTTGTCGAATTAATGAAAAAACGCAGGATCGGTGCGGTGCCTGTTGTCAGAAATGGTGAGTTAGTCGGTATTTTTTCTGAGCGGGATTTGCTGACAAAGGTGGTCTCGCAGTGCAAAGACGCCGATGAACAGACGATCGAAAAAATAACAGGGATGACGGTCGGAGAGGTGATGACAAAGGATCTGGTCATAGCGAACTATGCAGACACGTGCGATGAATGCCTGAAAAAAATGCAGCTGCATGGCATTCGTCATCTGCCCGTTGTTGCGGAAGGCCAACTGATCGGCGTCATCTCTATCCGGGATTTGCTGCAGTGCCACCTTGTCATCAAAGAAGAGGAGCTCGATCTGCTCAACACGTTTATCAACTTCGTGCCGCCATCGATGAGCTCAGTAAAAGAGACTACGCTTCGGGAACAGGCCAAAAATCCCGCCTGAGTGCAGAAACAACACCTTTTCATCTTTAGCGAACTCGCCCCGGCGAATCAAATCCTGAAGTCCGAGCATGGCTTTGCCGGTATAGACGGGATCGAGCAGGATCCCCTCCTGCTCTGCGGTAAGTTTGATGACGTCAATCTCTTCCTGCCGGCTGAGGCCATAGCCCTTGCCGACGAAACCATCGATGATCCTGATTTCTCTATCGTCGGTTTTGAGCTCAGGCAGGTACGCAGTGCGTATTTCGTCGAGCAGGGAGCTGATTTTTTGCCGGAAATAATCAGCGTCTTGACAAACATTTATGCCGATGATGCGTGCCGGGAGATCACAAAGATACTTGCCGGCGAGAAGCCCGGCATAGGTACCGCCGGAGCCTACGGCACAAACAATGGCATCGAAGCGCAGCTTTTCCCGGCGAGACCAGGCAGAGATTTCTTCCGCGGCCCGAATATATCCGAGAGCACCGAGGGCATTGGAGCCACCTTCGGGGATGACGTAGGCGTTCTGACCTTTTTCAGCGAGCTCTGCCGCGAGGTCGTGCATCGCCTCATCGATCCGATCATACTCCTGCTGATTGACAAAAGTTATTTCAGCCCCGACCATCTTATCGAGAAAAAAATTGCCGTCGATAGTGGACTCGCCATTCTTGCGCAAAAACAGATGTGATCGCAGACCAAAACGAGCAGCTGCAACGGCTGTGGCCCGGGCATGATTAGACTGTACTCCCCCGCAGGTGATGAGCACTTCAGCGTTTTTCTGCACCGCATCGTGAATGAGAAAAGCCAGTTTTCGTACTTTATTTCCCGTCAATCCGATGCCGGTGAGATCATCTCGCTTGATATAGATATCCGGGCCTTCCAGGCGCTTACTCAGCCGGCTGAGCGGCTCAACAGGGGTTGGCGTCTGTCCAAGGGATGCTGCTTCTGGTAGTTTTAGTGCCATGCTGCTCTCCTGTCTAATACTTTTCCATATCTGTACTACCCTGCTTACGGAGCAGCGCTTTGCGCATTTAAAAACTCTTCCAGGGTGGTATGTCTTTTTAACAATGAGAAAAAATTGGAGTTAAGCCTTATTTTCTCTGGTTATCCAATTAACTCAGTACGGTTGCATCTTTTCAATCAGACCACCTGACACCAGCACGTGCCTTCACCAGAGCTGTCATTCCAGTTTCCACGCAGCGGAAGACCGGAATCTCCCGGACTCAGGCACATGCCAGAAAAGATGAGATTCCGGCACAGCGCTGCACCTGGCCGGAATGACACATGCCGGTAGCTGAGCCGGGCCCGGTTTGCTGAGTTGACTGGAGACTCGTTCCTATTAAGCTATTCAAAACTGGCTGTCAATGCAAACAGTAATTTTGTCAAAAAAAGTTGCCGTACGATAAAAAAAGCAATATTTTTTCTTGACAATTGGTGTTTGGTTTTTTATCTTTAGCGCCATCAAACGGAACGATTTTCTTACAGCACTTTCACAGAAACAGGACTATGGCTCACCATAAATCGGCGATAAAGCGGATCAAGAAAAGCCGCATGCAAAATATGCGCAATCGTCACTACAAATCGACGATGCGGACGTATCTGAAGAAGATCAGACAGACGACGAATAAAGAAGAAGCGCAAGCATTACTGCCCATGGTCAGCGGCTATCTCGACAAGCTGGCAGCTAAAGGCATCATCCACAAGAATAACGCTGCAAACAAAAAGTCTAAGATTACGCGCTACGTCAACAGTCTCGCGTAATTACTCTCTGAAGTTGAAAAAAGAAACCGGGTGCGTTGGTTCTATCGGTAACTCCCCCTAACCCCGAAGAGCTGGCATCCGGTTTCGTATTTTTAGGCTTACTCTTTTATTTTTCCCGCGCTGTTTATTCTCTCCTGCCCTGCATATCCCTGCACAAAATCTCAACAAGACTCATCTGAGGAGTTTACGCTACTCTGAAACAGGAATAAGTACGTCCTGCTTCGTCATTCCGACCGGAGCGAAGCTCATTTTGGGGATTATTGACGATAAAATTCCGGACGCGACCCCCGCCGGTCGCCCCAACGGGTTTCGTACCTGTGATCATCAACAATAATTACATTGCCAAACGGTGTAAATATCTATGTTTTGACGAAACCATTCGGTAACGCCGATTTTAAATCCACGTGTAATGGCGCCTATGGATGTGGGGATAATTTTTTTGATATTTATTTTGTCGTCGTCCGTAGGGGTTCAAAATTTTGAACCCCTACAATTTTGCCACCAACGATAATATTGATAACCCCACAACCCGTTTGGTGATCGCGGATTTAAATCCGGCCATGAAGGAACCGATGAATTGGGGTTCTGGGCCGGGTTTGTTTGTAGGGAAGACCCGCCGGTCGCCCGCCCCTACGGGTCGGGTTTTGTCCCCGGTTTACTGTATAGGCGACCATACCACGCGACATGAATGTCGCGGTACAACGGGGCAACCCGTCGGTTGCCATACTGAAAATCAATCCACACGATTGGGGAAGAGCCAGGATGATATTCCGGAACTCCATGTGGGCGGAAACCGGAATATCGGGAAAGCATGCCCCCAAAATGTCAAAAAAAAAGCACCGCCAGGCGGTGCTAAACGATTAAGAAGCTCCACTCACGCGATAGTTCGGCGCTTCATGGGTGATGATAATATCATGAGGGTGGCTTTCGCGCAGGCCAGCTGAACTCATGCGCATGAATTTAGCTTTTTTCTTCAGCTCTTCAATAGTAGCAGCGCCGCTATACCCAAGAGATGCACGCAGCCCACCGGTAAGCTGAAAAATGACATCCGCCAGTTTGCCGCGATATGGGATTTTGCCTTCGATACCTTCGGGTACCAGCTTTTTCGTATTGGTCTCCCCTTCCTGAAAATAGCGATCGCCACTGCCTTCCTTCATTGCAGCCAGAGACCCCATGGCACGATAGACTTTATATGCCCGGCCGTCGAGGTATGTCAACTCGCCGGGGCTTTCCTCAGTGCCGGCAAGCATATTGCCGAGCATCACCGTATCGGCTCCGGCAGCCAGGGCTTTGGCGATATCGCCTGTCTGCTTGACCCCGCCATCGGCAATCATCGGTACACCGTGGGTACTGCACACTTCGTAACAGTCCATGATCGCCGTGATCTGCGGCACACCAACGCCGGCAACTACGCGCGTTGTACAGATAGAGCCAGGTCCGATGCCAACTTTCACCGTATCTGCTCCGGCATCGATCAGAGCTTTTGCGCCTTCGCGTGTGGCAATATTACCGGCGATAATTTCCACCCGGTCACCAAAGGCTGCTTTGATTTTCTCAATTGTCTGCAGCACTCCTCTGGAGTGACCATGTGCTGTATCCACAACCAGTACATCGACGAGGGACTCGACCAGAGCAGAAGCACGCTCCATAACGTCTGCGGTGACACCGACGGCGGCACCTACCAAGAGCCGGCCGTGGCTATCCTTGGCTGCAGCAGGATACTGGCGCTTTTTCTGGATATCTTTCACCGTAATCAGACCTTTCAGGCGGCCCTGGGAATCGACGACGGGCAATTTTTCGATTTTGTGTTGCTGCAGAATATGCTCCGCTTCTTCAAGAGTCGTGCCTTCCGGAACAGTCACCAGCGGCGCCCGGGTCATCACTTCACGGATCGTCCGCGTGGTGTCGATCTCGAAGCGGAGATCGCGGTTGGTGAGTATGCCGACGAGCACCTTGTCATCGACGATCGGAATGCCGGAAATGCTGTACTTGCGCATCAGTGCCAATGCGTCGGAGATTTTCTTGTCCGAACTCAAGGTAATAGGCGAATAGATCATTCCGCTCTCCGAGCGTTTGACGCGGTCCACCTCATGGGCCTGAGCTTCGATGGCGAGGTTTTTGTGGATGATGCCGATGCCTCCCTCCCGCGCCATGGCGATTGCCTGTGCAGACTCGGTCACCGTATCCATCGCCGCGCTGACGATGGGGATATTCAAACGGCATTTCGGCGTCAGTTGTGTCGAGATGTCTGTATCCCGGGGCAGCACCGAAGATTCCTGCGGGACGAGCAGCACATCATCGAATGTAAGGCCTTCGCCGATAATTTTTTCTGACATGATTTATCCTTTTTTTCAAGCGTACACAATCACAAACTGAGAATAATAGTTTACCGGCCCATCAACCCGGACCGTTGTGTGTGCAACCCTCCGCGCTGAACAGCCGGCGGCTGCATGCGTAAAGACGGACTGAAAAAAATCAGGCGATCAGGTCTTCGACTGCTTCAAGTACCTGGCCTGAAATGATCAGCTCAGCAGCTGTTTTTATGTCTCCATCGATGCGCCGGTCTTTTTTCAGTGTCGGGATAACACTACGCACGAGGTCAAGCACTCGCCGGGAGGCTGGCCCTGGCTTTAGCGGCGCACGAAACTCAAGCGCCTGGCAGGCACAGATCAGCTCAACAGCGAGTACATGTGCCGTATTCATGACAATACGATTTCCTTTGACCGCAGCCGAGGCGCCCATGGTGACAAAATCTTCCTTGTTCGCTGACGTCGGAATCGAATCGACACTGGCAGGATGTGCCAGAACCTTGTTTTCGCTGGCCAGAGCCGCTGCGCTCACCTGAGCTATCATAAAACCCGAGTTGATGCCGCTGTCACGCACCAGAAAAGGCGGCAACTCGCTCATGGCAGAATCCATCATGAAGGCGACACGCCGCTCGCTCATGGCGCTGAGATGGCTGACCACGATGCCGAGCATATCCATCACTGTCGAGACCGGATGGCCGTGAAAATTGCCACCTGATAAAATCTCTTTCTCCTCGATGAAAATCAGCGGATTATCGGTTGCTGCATTGATTTCAACACTCAGAATGCCGGCGATGTGTTCGAGCGTATCGCATACTGCGCCGTGAACCTGCGGCATGCAGCGTACGGAATACGGATCCTGCACCCGACTGCAACCGAGGTGCGACTCGCGGATCGGACTGCCAGCCATCATCTTGCGCAGACGCCCGGCAGAGAGTCGCTGGCCGCGATATCCGCGCGCTTTATGAATGCGGTCGTCAAAAGCCACCGGTGTGCATAAGAGCGCCTCGGCCGCCATCGCGCCGATGATATCCGCTGTCTCTGCCAGCAGACTGCCGAGATGCCAGTTGATGACACCGAGCCCGGTCATAAAATGCGTGCCGTTCAGCAGAGCCAGGCCTTCTTTTGCCTGCAGTTTCAGCGGTTCTATCCCGGCCATATTCAGGGCCTTTACGGCTGGAACAACGCCCTCAGCCGTAAGCGCCTCGCCCTCACCAATCAGCAGCAGGCTCATATGCGCCAGCGGCGCCAGATCCCCGGAGGCACCGACTGAGCCCTGTTCCGGAATGATCGGCAGGATATTATGATTCAGCAGGGACAGAAGATTGCGGATAACCTGCTCCCGCACACCGGAATGGCCTTTCGCCAGCGTGTTCGCCTTGCAGAGCAACACAGCGCGAACCGCTTCAGGGAAAAGGGGCTGCCCGACGCCACAGGCATGGCTGAGCACCAGATTGCGTTGCAGATCATCGAGATGATCATCGCTGATGCGGACATCTGCCAGCTTGCCGAATCCGGTATTGATACCATAAACCGGTTTTCCTTCGGCAAGACAGTCAGAGATCACCTTCCGTGATGCACGAATTTGCGGCAATACAGCCTCGTCGATTTCAACATGTTCGCGCTGATAAATGACCTGCACTGCCTGCTGCAGCGTCAGAGATGAGCCATCTATTTTCATCTTTTACCTTCAATCTTGAGGGATTTCACACTGCACGTTCTGCCACGCCTCCCCCCCTGAAAAAGAATTGCAAACTATACTAAAAAAATTCCAAAGAAGCAACTCGAGAATCCGGGCATGGTCTGCGGGAGAAATCACCGATAAGTATTGTGAAGAGATGGCCTTGAGTGAAGAGAATAGTCTGGTTCTGATCCGGGTGGAACACAAAAGATCGCGAGGCGCGACATACAGCCGTTACTTGCCGGAGTCGCTGTATCGGGCAAGTTTGTTGTGCAGGGTTTTCAGGCTGATACCGAGAACCCGTGCAGCGTGGGTTTTGTTGTTATTGCACATCTCGAGCGTACGCAGGATCAACATGCGCTCGGCCTCAGCCACTGTTGTACCGACACGTATGGTGAGGTATCCGCGATTGTCATTTCCCTGGGATTGCTGCTCAGCGACCGCGACATGTCCCTGGCGCATACGCGGCGGCAGATCGCTGACCTGTATCAGGGCGTTTTTGTTGAGGATGACCGCTCGTTCGATGGCATTGCGCAGTTCGCGAACATTCCCGGGCCAGTCATGGTTGAGCAGTATTTCCATAGTTTCCGGAGCAAAACCTTCGATCATCTTTCCTGTAGCAGCGGCAAAACGTTTGAGAAACTCCATCGCCAGCAGCGGGATATCCTCGGCCCGGTCGCGCAGGGCAGGCAGATCGACTTCGACAACAGCCAGGCGGTAGTACAAATCTTCGCGCAGCTTTTTTTCGATAAGCGCCTGCTGCGGTGTGCGATTGGTCGCTGCGAGAATGCGCACATCGACCTGCAGCTCCCGCTGGCCGCCGACACGGCGAAACCGGCGGGTTTCGAGCACACGCAACAGCTTGGCCTGCAGTTCAAACGGCATCTCAGTGACCTCATCGAGAAAAATCGTTCCGCCGTCGGCCTGCTCAAAAAAGCCCTGCTTTTCGCGGATGGCACCGGTAAAAGCACCCTTCTCATGCCCGAACAGTTCGCTTTCGAGAATGTTTACCGGCAGAGCTGCGCAGTTGACCGCGATGAAGGCCCCTTCCGAGCGCGGGCTGTGCTTGTGAATAGCATGGGCAACGAGCTCCTTGCCTGTCCCGCTTTCTCCGAGAATCAAAACCGAGGCAGCGCTGCCGGAAACCGCCTCGATCGTGCGGTACAACTCCTGCATGACCGGAGATTTTCCGATGAGGTCCTGATAGCGGGTCAGCGTATTAATCTGCTCCTGCAGAGAGCGGTTTTCCAGAAGCAGGCGGTGTTTTTCAAGCGCACGATGCACAACCTGCAAGATTTCCTCGCTATCCACCGGCTTCTGCAAATAATCATAGGCCCCGAGACGGATGGCATTTTTGGCGGTATCGATGCTGCCGTGCCCGGTGATCATGATAATCTCAGTATTGATCTCACGGGCCCGGGCGCGTTTGAGCACCTCCAGGCCATCAATATCCTGCAGCTTCAGGTCCACGAGGGCGACATCCCAGCGGTTCTGTGCGAGCAGTGCCAGGGCTGTCTCTCCTTTTTCAACAGACTTGATGTAAAAATCCCCGTGTTCTGCCAAGATCGTTTCCAGGGCGATCAACACAGACTCATCATCATCGACGATCAACAAACTGGGACGCCCGGTGGCTGCACGTGTCATACCTGTCTCCATAAGGTGAAATTTTTCCCGATCCCTGTTCATCCTGCTCTGAAGTGATCACGCATGCGCCGCACGCAAGAAGAGCAGGACAACTGAACATTCTATTTCATCGCAAGCAGTCTGGTTATGTGATGCTTCCCGAAAAGGCACACATACATAGCTACATGTAAGCAGCCGCAGCAGGTCATTTACCTTTGACCAGAGCTGACAGCTTTTCGAGTTCTGAACGGAATTTTTCCATATCCCGAGTTAACAACGCAGCGTGCTTCTGGATACGCTCACCTGATTCACTTTTCAATTTTTTAGCCAGGAGAGCAATTGCTTCTGCGTTGAGTTTAGCCGCATGCTGGCTGGCTCGCAGGTCATGCAACAGCTTTCGCACCTGCTCCGTATCGAACTCTTTTTCTTTTTTCCCGAACATTTCCCTCCGATCGCTATCGATCCTTAATCTGAAAAATTCATGTGTTCTGCAAAAAGCCCGCTCAGCGCTTCTTTGAGCCACCGTTGGTGTAGGCTTCTATTTTATAAAAGAAATCTTCCATCGCAAAAGGCTTCATCAAAAAGTCATCGAATCCGGCGCGG
>WFTM01000019.1 GCA_015485525.1 Candidatus Zhuqueibacterota bacterium
CAGCGCACGGTTCGGCTCCGAACATCTGCGACATTTACAGTAACAAAAACCAGCCGCGTAAAAAATGTACACAAAATCTCGTACAAGCCGGCCTCTTCGACGCGGGTTAAAAAACGCACAACAGTCACCCGGACGAGAAGTGGCAAAATCAAGCAAACGGGAGGCGTCAAACGCAGGACGACGACAGCAGGTGGTAAAAAAACCACGGCCACCAAAGCCGGCAGGCGTACGGTCAATCCCAAAACAGGAAAAAGCACCACAGTGAAGGCCGGAAAAAAGACCGTCACAAATCGCAGGACCGGCAAAAAAACAACGGTAAAAGGTGTGAAAAAAACCAAAAGGACAAAAGGTGGCAAAAAGACCACAACAGTGAAAGCAAAGAAAACGACACGGAAAAAGAAAAATCATTAACTACCTGATACCCGGTTCCTCTGTGTGCTGCGTTATCCAAAAATCGGGATCAATCAAAATTACTGCGAGATTTATGAACTTTTCAGACATCGTGCGCCGGCGCATATTCTGGCTGGCGATCGTGATCATTCTCTCACCAGCCCTGGCATTTTTCTACCTGCAGCCCGCGCCACTTCCAGTTGATTCACTCCTGCGCCTCGCCGATCGATACGAGGTGCGCATTTTACGCGACACCTATGGCGTGCCGCATGTTTTTGGCAAAACCGACGCAGACGCGGCCTTCGGCCTGGCGTACGCGCATGCGGAAGACGATTTCCAGACCATACAGAACGTCCTGCTCGCATCGCGGGGCAGGCTGGCAGCCGTGCATGGCAAGGAGATGGCAGCCAACGACTACATGGTCGGCCTGCTGCGCATTCAGGAAGTGGCAGAGCAGCAATACCGCGATGCGCTCTCTCCGGAAACGCGCGCCCTGTGCCAGGCCTATGCTGATGGCATCAATTTTTATGCTGCCGAACACCCCGGACTCGCAGTTGACAACCTCTACCCCCTGCACGGGCAGGACATCGTAGCCGGATTTCTGCACAAAATGCCGCTTTTCCTCGGCCTCGATCGCGTACTGCGCGAGCTCTTCGCACCGGAACGGCAGCGCCCGCTCACAGCAGAACCGGATTCATCTCAGGACGATGGCATTGTCGCAGCAGAGCAGGCCACAGAGCCGGTCTTTCCCCGGGTGCTGCGTTTTACAGCGGGCGAGACTGCGGATTCTTCTACGCCTGTCGGTTCAAACGCTTTTGCTGTTGCTCCGCAGCGCTCTGCAGATGGCGCAACCCGCCTGGCGATCAATTCCCACCAGCCGTGGACCGGGCCGGTGGCCTGGTACGAAGCGCACATCAAAAGCGAGCAGGGGCTGGATATCACCGGCGGCCTGTTCCCCGGCAGCCCGGTCATCCTGCATGGCCATAACAGACACCTGGGCTGGGCGCACACCGTCAACAAGCCTGATCTGATCGATGTGTATGTTTTGGAGACCAACCCGGAAAATGAAAACCAGTATCGCCTGGATGGCACATGGCGTGACCTGGAAGTCCGGAAGCTGCCCATCCGTATCAAACTGATCGGGCCGTTCTATTGGACGGTCGAGCGCGAGGTCCTGTGGTCGGTTCACGGGCCTGTGGTGCGGCAGCCGCACGGCACCTATGCCATACGCATCGCAGGATATGGAGACGGCCGGCAGATCGAGCAATGGTATCGCATGAACAAGGCAAAGGATTTTGAGGAATGGCAGGCCGCCATGCGCATGCACTCTCTGCCCATGTTCAACACGGTTTACGCTGATGCTGCAGGAACGATTTACTATGTGTACAATGCCCTGCTGCCGGAGCGTACCGCCGGATACCGCTGGCGCGATTACCTCCCCGGCAATACATCCCGCACCTTGTGGGACAGCTATCTCCATTTTGACCGCCTTCCTCAGGTGAAAAAACCCCCTTCGGGTTTTGTGCAAAACTGCAACAGCTCACCTTTCCAAACGACCACCGGCAGCGGCAATCCCAGTGTGGATGATTTCGCCCCGGATTTCGGTATCGAAACGCACATGACCAACCGGGCGCTACGGGCGCACGAGCTCTACGGAGCCGATACCAGCATCACAGCGGCAGAGTTTGAAGCATATAAATTCGATACTGCCTATTCACCCGCATCGATGATGGCAAAGATGGTCAAACAGGTGCAGCTCGCGCGCGATGGCGCCGATTCTCTGACCCGGGCTGCCATCGATCATCTGGCGAACTGGGACCTGCACACCACGACTGGCAACCGCCAGGCCGCACTTGCGGTGCTCAGTTTCAGCCAATTCTTTTCCGCCAATCCAGACACGCTCCAACCTGCAACATTGCAAAACGCCCTGCGCGAAACAGCGGCCATGCTGCTCGAAAAGCACGGGCAGCTCGAAGTAAAATGGGGCGATCTCAACCTTCTCCAGCGTGGCCGGGTCACCCTCCCCCTTGCCGGCGC
>WFTM01000020.1 GCA_015485525.1 Candidatus Zhuqueibacterota bacterium
GAGTCCAGGGGCGCATCTTCGAAATAAAAAAAGCCGTTGCTGAGCAGATCAGGATCGGACACATAGCGGGAAAACAGGGATTCGAAGGTGTCGGTGGTGTAGCTGCTGTCACCGAGCTGGACGACAGCGCCGTTGATCGGCGTGCCGGTCTCGATATCCGTGACATAACCGGCGACCAGCCCGATAGCCGGCCTTTCGATGCCGTGCAAATCGAGAATCGACCAGAAAAAAGCCCAGGCCTCCAGCCGTTTCCAGTCATCGTTCATATTGCGCGGGTTCTGCACCGGGCTGGTGTGATAGCCCGCTTCGCTCAACTCTGAGGGCATGGTCGTTTTTCTGTTGACGTGCAGATAAGGGCCGCGCCAGCTCGGTGAGCAGGCGCCGGTATAGCTGTAAAAGCTGCAGTCCCCGCGCGAGCCGATGCTGGGGATACGCATGCTGCGGCTCAGGCGATCGATCATGATGTCGCTCATGGCTTTACCGCCGTTTGGCACTTTTTCGCTGCCGCCATAGTACTGCCCCCAGAGCAGCAGAGTGTTGTTGGCCGAGGAGCCACCGGCATTGCTGTGCAGTGAGTGGTACCATGCCGCGCCCAGGCTGTTGGCCATGTCGGTACGCTGTGAAAGGGAAACAGAAACCTGATCGTTGCTGCGCGATAAATACACCGTGTCGATATCGGTATAGGTCAGGAGCAGATCGCGCAGGTGCAGCGCGACGCGCAGAGATTTTTCCGCCTCAGAATAGTTGTAAACGCCCATGTTCTCACGCCGGCTGTGGCCGGGGTCGAGGAAGATATTCCAGCCGCTGAGGCCGGTAACCTGTGCCGGCAGCTCAGGGGCGAGCACGCTGCACAGCAGTATAGTAAAGAAGATTTTTTTCATGAAAAGACTCCGGTATGCGCTCTCAGGCCTCAGTTCGTGTATTCGAGTTCGACGATATAAATTTCTCCGTTGCGATGGTCGTGGAAGACCAGTTTGGTGCCGTCCGCAGACCAGCTCGGGTCCATCTCCATCCGGTCTTCGGTGAATTGCAGGCGGGTGCGCTCGCTGCCATCAGCCCTGATGATGTAGATATCCGAGGCCGTGAAGGTATGGCCATCGTCTTCGCTGAGCATGAATGCGAGAAAACGGCCATCCGGCGACCACTGTGGCCGGAAACCGGGCCCGAGGTCGATGGGATTGCTGCCATCAATATCAGCCACGAACAGGTTGCCGCCGACGACTTCGAAAGCGATTTTGCTGAAATCCGGTGAAATCTCCAGATTGATGCTGCGCTCGTTTTCCAACCCGCTGATGCGGTGTGTTGTCCCTTTTCGGCTGTCCTGAATTTCGATGTGGCTGTAGCGGATGTAGGGCAGAACCGTTGTTGCCGCTTTGGAGCGCTGCACGGGCTTCAGACCGGTATCGGCAAATTCCAGCGTGCTGCCGTTAAAAAAGTACACCCGCTCCTGCGTTGGCGTCCAGCGTGGCAGGTCGGGCATGCGCCCGCGCAAATCCGTGAGCTGCCGCGCCGTGGCGGTGGCGGCGTCAAACAGGGTGACGGCATGCAGACGGCGGAAGCCCTCGTAGCGGGAGATGCGCGTCAGCAGGGCTGTGCCATCCTGCGACCAGGAAAAGCCAAAGCCAGCAGCCGCCTCGTCGGTGAGGGGGGTCAGCCCGGTGCCGTCGGGAGAGACGAGCCACAGACCCGAGTAGTTCTGTCCGGTAAAGGCGATGTATTTTCCATCCGGCGACCAGCGCGGGTGCATGAAATAGTCTGCCCCGCCTCCGGCGATTTTCACCGGCTGGCTGCGCACCGTCCATCCGGCGAAGACAGGCCCGGGCAGAAGCAGGCAGAATAGCAACAGGATGAACCGGTTTGTTTTTTGATTTTTTCTCATACGCATCAGAAGTGCTCCTGGCAGGTTAAATTTTGGGTTGTTGCGAATTCGGTTGCAGCCATATTTATGGCAGATCGTTTTTTGCGAAAATCGGGTTTGCCGTGCGGGCATTGCGTGGTGTTTGCGGCACAGAGTACCGTCGCGCATGCTGAAAATTGAATGGAACAATCCATTCAAATGAATGAAC
>WFTM01000021.1 GCA_015485525.1 Candidatus Zhuqueibacterota bacterium
CACGCACAGGCAGTAATCCGGACATGGAATGCACTATTTACGCTGTGGCACACAAAGTCGTTCCCGGCAAGGCTGAAAAAACTTTCATCCCTTTCTGCTGTATTTTCGCACCATTATCAGGCTGAAAGAGTCGCGACAACCCCGCTTTTACTGGCTCACGGCATAATTTCAGGCAAATCTGGTGAGCGGAAGGGTCAGAAATGTTCTGGATAAAAACATCACAAATCACAGTGATTTTGTGCAAATTCTACTGTTTTGGCCCGCTGTTTGTACCCCGTCCCACACTGGCTGACCAGCCAAATAAAATCAGAAGATTTTTTTCGAATGAGCGATGGTCCCCAACACTTCAAACGATGAACACACGCCTGTCACCGGTACCCGCGAAAGATGTTGGATTCCGGCGGGTACCGCATATTGCAGCATTCATGAATTGCCCCGGTTACTAAGTCGTACTTCTGGCAAAGCAGGTGGGATAAAGTAACAACACAAGACTCGATGCATATTCAAAAAGATAAACATGTGACCAACTGAAAGGAGTTCATCATGAAAGGCATGACAGGACTGTTACTGCTCTTTGCTATGACAGCCTCCATCCGTGCGGCGACATACGAAGTCGGTCCCGGGCGTGAGTACGCAGAGCTGGGGAATGTTCCCTGGCTCACCCTGTCCGCGGGCGATACCGTGCTGATCCATTGGCGCCAGCAGCCCTATGCGTCAAAAATATTCCTGCGGGCATCCGGAACAGCCAGCCAGCCGGTTGTGATCAAAGGCGTGCCCAACCCTGATGGCCAACTGCCGGTCATAAGTGGTGAAAACGCAACCACAGCACCGCAATTTGCCGGATATTTCAGCAGCCAGTGGACAGAAGACCTGGGCCTGATTCTTATCGACCGCAACCGCCGCGTCCCCCCGGCTGACAGCGAAGAATACAAACCCTCCCATATCGTCATCGAGTCCCTCGCCCTTACCGGCGCCAAACCGGGAAACACCTTCACCGACCAGTTTGGTAATTCCCGCAATTACAATAACTTCTCATCAGCAATTCATGCGCTCGTCGTCGATAATCTCACCGTGCGTCATTGCAAAATTTACGACAACGCGCAGGGAATTTTCACCAACAGCAACGGCAATACCGAAGGGTATATTTCGCGCAACACGCTGATCGAGTATAACGAAATATGGGGAAACGGCAATGCTGATGAGAACGGCAAAGAACACAATGTGTATATCCAGTCCGCAGGGACTATCATCCAGTATAACTACATGGGCCGCCTGCGGCCGGGTTCGGTTGGTGCCAACATCAAAGACCGCTCTTCAGGCACTGTCATCCGCTATAACTGGATCGAAGGCGCTGCCCGCATGATCGATCTGGTCGAGACCGAGGATGCCTGGGAAATCATCATGCAGGAACCCAACTACCATGACGTTTACGTTTACGGCAACGTCTTGGTCAACGACATGACCCAGCAACCTTTTGGCGTGAATCTGATCCATTTCGGTCATGACAATTCGCCGGTCGAGGCCAAACGCGGAACACTGTACTTTTATCACAACACCGTGCACATCAAGGGTAATACCGACATCTACTGGTACAACCGCCTTTTCGATGTCACTACAGATGATGGCAAAGTTGCTCTGTACAACAATATTATTCATAAGGAAGGAACGACTTATCTCGAGCTGATGCGCGACAAAGGTACGTTGACGTTTTACGGCAACAACTGGATTCAGCAGGGATACACAGAACTTGCCTACCAGTCAGATGCAGCAGTGGTGTATGAAGTGCAACCACAGGTTGGCACGGACCCTGGTTTTGTTTCTGCATCCAGTCATGATTATCGGCTTGCGGCAAACTCTTCCTGTATCAACGCGGCAGCGGCCCTGCCGGAAGCGCTCAGGCAAGACTATCCTGCAGACCGGCAATATGTGCTTCATGCTTCCTCTGGAGAGCGGCCGGTCATCGGTTCTGCCGCAGACCTTGGTGCGTTCGAGTCAGATATTGCCAGCGGTGTCCCGGCCCCGCCTGTGAGGGAAACGGTCGTTCCGGCTGTGCGCCTGCGGCAGAACTACCCCAACCCCTTTAATCCCAGCACAAAAATCGCTTACGCGATCCCGGATTTCCGGCAAAACGGCAGGACTCAGAGTACCATGGCCGTAGAGCTGAAAATTTTCGACATGCGCGGGCGGGAAGTCGCCGTGCTGGTACAGGCTGAGCAAAAGCCGGGAGAGTATGAGGTGGTCTTCGATGCGGGTGATCTGCCTTCAGGGCTGTACTTTTATCGCCTGCGTGCGGGAAATTTTTCCACTACACGGCGGCTGCTTCTGCTGCGTTGAACACCATAGCCTTCAGAATACCGGTTAACTCAGCTAACCGGGCCTGATCCAGATACCGGCACCCGTCATTCCGACCAGAACGAAGCGGGTGCCGGAATTTCCCGAAAGCATGCATCTGATGCGGAGAGATGCCGCCGGTACCTCACTGCGCTCCGGCCGGGATGGCGCAATCAGGAAGTGAGCCAGCTTGTGGGGACAAGAAGTCCACTCACTCCATATTTCCAGCACGTTTTTCCACTAGCGCAACAGGGTCACTTTTTTCACCAGATGCCGGCTGCCGGCCTGCAGGGAAATCAGATAAATACCGCTGGGCAGGTCACGGCCACGTGCGTCGCGGCCGTCCCAGCGCAGGTTGAAGCTGCCGGGTTGTTGCCTGCCCTGCAGCAGTGTCCGCACTTCCCGGCCGAGGAGGTCGAGAATTTTCAGAGACACCTCGCTGCTGAGGTCCAGATCAAAAGAGATGCGCGTCTCCGGGTTGAAGGGATTAGGCCAGGCGTCGTAAAGCCGGAACGTGTGCGGGCCGGAGCCTGCCACAGCCACATCGCTGACCACCAGCCCGGTCTCGGGCGTGGGCAGTTTCTTGGTGGTAAAAATGTGAAACTCACCCGGAAGCAGCAGGATCGCTTCGTTGGGATTCGTCACTTCGATGGAATCACCGGCAAAGTAGTTATACCAGGTTCCGGTGCGTGGAAAGTTCGGAATCACGTTCAGGGGCTGCACGTGGAAGTTGCCGATGATGGTCACATCCATGTCCGGATGCCTGAGAATGATGCGGCGGTCATACTGCCCCTGCCCGACACGCATGCTCACCTGTGTTTCTGTGCTGCGGAAGATCTCGTTCTCGCGCCGTAGTTTCAACAGCGCCTGGTACACCTTGTACAGGCGCAGGCGGGCGGGCTGCTGGTAGTAATTCCACAAGATAGGCTTGGGAGCTGTGCGAGCGCCTCCGCTCTCCGGCAGTTCCTGATCATAACCGAGCTCGCCAAACTGCCACATCATTTTCGGCCCGGGCAGGGTGAGAAAAAATGCCGCCACCAGTTTGATGCGATCCAGCGCTGTCTCCAGCTCCTTGATGGAATAATCCCCGGAGCTCCTGCCATACTGCAAATTTTTATACATCAGCCAGGGTTCATCGTGGCTTTCCATATAGGTCACCAGGCCGGGCTTGCTCCAGCCGCGTTTCTGATAAAAGCCCCAACTGAGGTCCGAAGAACGCGCCTGATCCTGCAGCCAGCCCATCGCCGATTGGCTGTAGGGCACATTCATATTGCCCCAGAGCAGCAGTCCGGCATCGGCCAGTACCTTTTCCTCATCGTTATCAGCCAGATGCTCGAGAACAAGGTACGCATCCGGTGCATAGCTGCGTATTTTCGCAGCCATGCGCTTCAGAATATCGATTCGGCTCTGGTCATAGCGACTGCCCCACGGGTCGGACATGGATTTGTACGCGTTGGTAAACCCCTTGGTAAAATCAAACCGGAAACCGTCGATGCGATACTCGGAAATCCAGTAGTGCGTTACACTATCGACAAAAGCCTGCGTGGCCGGGCTTTCGTGGTTGAAGTCATAGCCCCAGTGCGCGTCGGTATTGGCAAAATTATGCTCGCGGTTGTACCATGGATTATCTGCCGTGGGCTTGCCGTCACTGCCAAAATAAAGCTGCACCAGCGGCGACTGGCCAAAGCTGTGGTTGAGCACGATATCCATCGTGACCGCAATTCCGCGCGCATGGGCCTGATCGATGAAGTACTTGAAATCCTGAGCCGGGCCGTAATATTTATCCACGGCAAAATAAAAGGAGGGATTATACCCCCAGCTGCTGTTGCCTTCGAATTCGTTGACCGGCAACAGTTCGATGACATTGATACCGAGATTTTGCAGATAGTCGAGGGTGTCGGCGAGCACACGGAAACTGTGTGCTTTGATAAAATCGCGCACCAGCAGCTTGTACACCACCAGCTCTTCCACAGGCCTGCGCTTGAAATCCTGCGTCTGCCACTCATAGTCCGGCCGGTTGATGTACAGCGTGGATACGATACCGGAAACATTTCCGGAAGGGTATTTTTTCAGCCCGGGATAGGTACTGCTGCTGATGTACCGGTCATTCCAGGGATCGAGAACTTTCTCTGTGTACGGATCGGCAATAGCCAGCTCGCCCTCGACGAGATATTGAAAAGCATACTCATAATCCGGATCGAGGCCGGACAGGGTGAGCCAGAACCGGCTGCTGTCCGGTGTCAGATGCATCAGCCAATCGCGGCCGACTTCCCAGTTGTTGAACTCACCGATGACATGCACATAGTCTTTGCCCGGTGCAAACAGCACCAGGGTAACACTGCCATCGGAATTGTAGTTGATGCCATCGCGCACTCCGGCAGGCAGGTCGCGAATCTGCGGTTGCGGCGCCACCAGCAGCCGGAAGGTCGTGCTGTCTGCCGATCGGGAGCCGGTCAGAGTGGCAGCATGCAGCACCACTTTATGGGTGCCGTTTTCCAACGCATCCGGCACAGGGAAGGAAAGCAGGTTCTGCTGCGGATCAAAATACGTCCCCAGCCCGCTGTACTCAGTACTATCGACGACCAGGCGCAGGGCAGCGGTATCCACCTGCGTTCCGGTTGCGGGAAAAATATAAGCGGAAATGACCGGTTTTTCCTGCTCCGCCGGGGGAGTTGCCGTATTGGGAATCAGATGATAGATCGTCGGATTGGTGACGTACAGGATGGAGTTGTTATTATCAGCCGGATTGTTTCTCGGGTTGAGCGGATCGGGCAGCCAGCCGTTTGGGGTGCCGTTTTCATTAAATTTGTACTGATACGCACCAGCCACCCCTCCCCCGGGCTTCCCCCCCACGCGCAGGCGGATGGTTTTATACCAGCGCCGGGCCGCAGCGTCATAGTCCATACGCGAAGGCGCATTGGCTGCAATGCTTCCGGCACTGTTCGGTCCCCAGTTATTGAACTCTCCGGGAACGAAGACCACCGAGGGCGTACCCTGAGGGGTGTAGTAAAAGGTAACGTCCACAGAATCGGTCTGCGCGGCGGCTGTGACGGTCAGGGCGAAAAGGATCAGGGCCATCCCGGCCTGCTGCATTTTTTTCATCATCCGGTCTCCGGTATTTTTGATTCGGTTTGCTGGCTAAAGTGCAGGTCACGCCGGGCAGTTGAAACCGCTTCCAGCGCGAGCATAAAAAAATGCCCGAGACGTTGTACACCCGGACGGCAGGATAAGAATACAGAAAAAAAAACACTGAAACAAGCGGTTCCTTCGCAGGAACGGGAGTTCGCGCTACTCTCCACCCGAGCCCCGCCCGGGACAGAACATTTTTGCCTGCATGATCATGCCGGCAGACCGGATCAGGTCGCGGTTACGCTGGAGGGATGAGAGAGACGTTCGTAGTGCACAATTTATCGTGCCCACAAAGTCGCCAATCTTACCGGGATGCCGGGAGCCTTTGGTATAGGTGCGGGCTTTCGGATCTGGTGGTATCTCGTTTCGATAGTACCGCAGGAAAAACGGTTACCGGATTTTCCTGCAAACAGGCGCGTCGCCTGAAGACAGCAAAAAAAGCCAGGCGCAAATATTTCAGTAATGTTTTTCTTGACATTGCCTGCAAAACGCGTATATATGAAGCGTATCCATAATGCCAAAATCATCGCCTTTCTTGAGCAAACAAGACTGCAGGATTCGCCGGCACCCGATCGGCGGGGGCACTCACCGGTACGTACTTCTCTTCCCTGAAATGATAACTGCAGTATTTCAGATCATACCTCATGCTTAAGGGGCGGTAGTCCAGCCACATCGTTCGCTGCGGGATCCGATCTATGCGCCACCACCTGCTCATTTTGCTGGGGCTCCATCCCAAGGTCTTTACGGAAACCCTTTATGTCCTCTCTGTCAGCCGCGCTGTTTCCCTCGACAAAATCAGTGTTATTGCCACTGAGAGCGCCCGGCAAAAAGCAATCACTGAGTTACTTGCACCACAAACGGGACAGTTCTGGGCTTTAAAGCACGCCTATCCGGACAGTTTTAAAAACGTGAAATTTTCCCGGGATGATATCCTGACCGCAAGCGAGCACGATCACCATATCTGGGACATCAACAGTACAGAGAGAAGCTACGCATTTTTCGATCTCATCCTGCAGACCGTAGCCGCCGCTGTAGCGGAAGATGACGTCTGCCTGCATGCAGTCGTAGGCGGTGGGCGACGGACGATGAGTGTTTACCTTGCCATGGCCATGCAGATACTGGCCCGCAGCCAGGACCGGCTGTACCACCTCGTCGTTGACCCATGGGAAGTGGAAACCGGGTCTGACTTTTATTTCCCCCCGCCGGAGAACAAAAAGATCATCACCAACAGCGGCCGGGCGTATGAAAGCGGGCAGGTCACCGTTGATCTGACAGATATTCCATTTATTCGCTTACGCAACCGCCTGTCCTTACCCGATACGGCCCTCGCATCCAGTTCCCGTACGTTACTCTCATGGGTACAGACCGAGTTGAACGGGGCACTCGTCCTGCCGGAGCTTCGTCTGGACGCCGACGAGCGCTGCCTGACTGTCGGCAGTGAACGCATTACCCTGCAGCCGCAGCAATTTGCTCTATACTGGTACTTCGCCGACCGCAGCAGAGAAGCTGCGAAAACAAGCAGAAATGAGCAGAATTACGACCACTATTTCGAGGCTGCACACAGCCCATATTTTTCAGACGCCATGGGCCAGGGAGTGCTGGACCGGCTGCACGCCCTGGACCCGAAGGGCGGAAAGACAGAAGAGTTCTCCCGCAAAGTGCTCGATGGCCGGTTACTGCCTATGGAGTGGGTGCTGCAGAAAATATCGCGCATAAACTCATGCTTAAAATCCCGCGTCCGGCAGGCGCACGTTTTACCCTACATCACGATCAGCAGCATCGGCCGCCGGGGCGAAAAGCGGTACGGCATCAAACACCCCGGCACAAAAATCCACACACCCACCGTGCCGCCATGAACTGACAACGTTGCCAAACTGTAAAAACACACCCAAAAGCGCTAAAATCTCCCCACCCGTGGCGTCAGTCCCACAGGGGGGATGGGATTGGCGCTCCGGGGATAGTTTATGGAAGATTAAAAAGATTGCAGGATATGGATAAAATGAATAGACAAAGTTTTTATTTCGGAGCACTCTTACATGACATTGGCAAATTCATAGAGCGCACCAAGGCTCCTGACCGTAGAGCGAAGGCAAAACACTGGATCGACAAGGGGCTCACTGACGTGAGCTATGCGCATCGCAGGTATGGTGCGGATTTTCTTGATGAGATGCGAACACAAATGCCCCAGCTACTCGATGAAGATGTTGTAAGATGCGCCCTGTTTCACCATCGTGGCAAGGACCCTGATAAGCAGGACCATACCTACCTCGATCAGGATGTTTATGTCAAAATGATTCGGCTTGCCGACAGCCTGGCTTCGGCCGAACGCACCAACGATGCCGGTCTCGAACCGCAGAATTACGAACGCGCCAAGCTACTATCTTTGTTTAGCCGAATCGACTATTCCGGCCAGGACAAGAGAATTGACACGTACATCGAGTTGAATAAACTCAAATTGGAACAATCAGCACTCTTCCCAGATGATGAGGACAAATACAAACCAGCTTCTGCTGCCAACGAGTATGCTGAATTGGTTGCAGACTTCATACGCGAATTCCAACAGGTTCGAAATGCAGTACAGCTCTATTACGTAATGGAAAAATACTTGTGGGCTGTCCCTGCGCAAACGCCTGTCGAAATCGATGGCCGCAAGGTTTTGTTTCGTCCCGATGTTTCGCTATTCGACCACTCTCGCGTCACAGCGGCGATCGCGATGTGTCTGTACGACTATTACCACGACGCAAATGAGCAGGAGAAAACAGCAATCGCGACTGCAAATGACAATGGACAGAATCTACCTCCCTTTGCCCTGTTGCTGCAAATCGATCTTTCGGGTATTCAAAAATTCATTCTCGACATTCCATCAAAAGGTGCAGCTAAAAGCCTGAAGGGCCGCTCGTTTTACTTGCAACTGTTGGGAGAAATCATCGCGCGCTTTGTGCTGGACCGTCTCGAATTGCCGATCAGCAATTTGCTTTATGATGGAGGCGGCAATTTGTTCTTGCTGGCGCCGAAGAGTAAAGAGGACAAGCTGGTTGAGATACGCAAGGAAATTGTAAGAAACCTTGCGAATGCGCATGGTGGTGCTATTTACGCAGCCATCGGCTGGACAGAGGTAAAAGCCGAAGATTACCAAAACTTTGGAGCTTTGTGGAAAAAGGCTACCGAATCGACGGCAAGGATAAAAACGAACCGGTTTCAGGAGATTAATTACACGCATGTCTTCGAGCCGCAAGCGCCAGGCGCCGAAATGGAATTCAAAGAATTCACTCAGAGCATCAGAAGCATGAGGGCATTTGCTCTGCGTGCAATCGAGGCAAAATCTGATAAAACTGCTACATCCCCCCTGGACGTATTCAAGAGCTTTGGCTATGAAGTTTCTTTTCTTGATCGTCTGGATTCAAAAGGCACTGATGGCAAAAGCGAAATCTATGTCCTGAATTCGACAGAATTTCTTCCAAAGTATTCGGGCTTCAGATTTTTTGCGATGAACACACCGCCCAAGCTGGAATTCGACAATATTGCGGAAGCTGCAACCGGCGATAAAAAGAAACTGGCACTGTTGAAGATGGATGTGGATAATCTTGGCAGAATTTTCATCGATGGCTTGCCGGAGAACGAAAGAACCATCTCGAGACTGGCGACCCTGAGCCGCTTGTTTCGCCTATTCTTCGAAGGCTATCTCTCGGTACTCTGTAGGGAATTAGATCCCCAGGCAAACAAAATCTATGTTGTGTATGCCGGTGGCGACGACACCTTCATCATCGGGACGTGGGATGTCATGTTCGAATTGGCCGAGCGGATTCAAAAAGATTTCACGCAATTCACCGCCAATAATCCTGACATCCATTTGTCTGCGAGCTTGACCATAGTACACAAGCATTTTCCC
>WFTM01000022.1 GCA_015485525.1 Candidatus Zhuqueibacterota bacterium
CTCGCTGCTGCACAGGGCAAAGAAGTGGAGTCCATGCTGGAGAATGCCGTCATCCTGCTCGATCCGAGTATCAACCCGGACGGGCTCGGGCGATTTGCCCAGTGGGCAAACATGCATAAAAGCAGACGTCCGGTTGCAGACCCGAATACACGCGAACACCGCGAAGACTGGCCCATGGGGCGGACCAATCACTACTGGTTTGATCTCAACCGTGACTGGCTGCCGCTGCAGCATCCGGAATCACGCGGCCGTATCGAGCAGTTTCAGCGCTGGCTGCCGAACGTGCTTACCGATCATCACGAAATGGGCACAAATGCGACCTATTTTTTCCAGCCCGGCGTGCCGCAGCGCAAACACCCGCTCATCCCGGAAAACAATGTCCGCCTCACCGGCCTGATCAGCCAGTTTCACGCCAAAGCCCTGGACAAAATCGGCTCCCTGTATTACTCTGAGGAGTCTTTCGACGATTTTTATTTCGGCAAGGGCTCTACCTATCCGGATGTCAATGGCAGCATCGGCATCCTCTTCGAACAGGCCAGTTCGCGCGGCCACCTGCAGGAGAGTGTCAACGGAGAGGTCAGCTTTCCTTTCACAATCAGGAATCATGTCACCACCTCGTTTTCAACCATCGAGGCTGCACTTTCGCTGAAGCAGGAGTTGCTGGCGCACATGCGCGATTTCTATCGCAATTCACGCAAGGAGGTGAAAAAAGCGCCGGTTAAAGGCTATGTTTTTGGAGATGGTGGCGATCCGGCGCGGGCGTTTCATTTCATCGAAATGCTGCGGCGGCATAAAATCATCGTGCATAAACTGGCCCGGGAAACGACAATCGATGAGTTTACATTTCAGCCGGGTACGGCATGGGTTGTGCCGGCGGATCAGAAAAAATTTAAGCTGATCACGGCGCTGTTCGAACGCCGGACGACCTTTACCGACAGTTTGTTTTATGATATCTCAGCCTGGACGATGCCTTTTGCATTCAACCTGCCCTTTGGTGAAATACGCGATAAATCCCGCGTGAAAAAGATCGCCGGCGCCCTGGTTGAAAAGCCGGTTTTTCCGCGCGGCGAGGTAGCAGGGGGGAAGAGCAGTTATGCCTATGTATTCGAGTGGAAAAGCTACTATGCCCCGAGAGCGCTGAACCGCATCTTCGATGCCGGGTTGCGGGCCAAAGTCGCTAAGAAGACGTTCTCAGCGCTGACCTCCCTGGGGAAAAAGGAGTTTGGTTATGGCACCATCATGGTGCCGTTGCAGAATCAGGAGCTGAATGCGGATGAAATTTTTGCGCTGATGCAGCGCATCGCGGCGGAAGATGCTGTCGTGGTGTATGCCCTGAAAACCGGACTGTCCGTGAGCGGTGCTGATCTCGGCAGCCCGTCTTTTGCCGCCCTGCGGCAGCCCAGAATTCTGCTCGCTGCCGGTTCGGGTACCAGCGCGTATGACGTCGGCGAGGTGTGGCACCTGCTTGACCAGCGGTATGATGTCCCGGCCAGCATCGTCGATTTCAACCGGCTGGCTGGTGTCGATCTGAACCGTTATAATACTATCATCATGCCGAGCGGTTCTTATAGCGGGCTGGATTCAAACCAGGTTAACCGCCTGCGCCAGTGGGCACGAAACGGCGGCACGCTGATCGCCATGGGACGCACGATCAACTGGCTCAACGCGCACAACGTGGTCGATGTTCAGTTTGTGAAAAAGAAAAACAAGGATAAAAAGGCCGGGCCGGAACGCAGGCCTTATGTCAAGGCTTCAAATGATCGTGGTGCCCAGGTTATCGGCGGGGCGATTTTCGCAGCTCACCTCGATCGCAGCCACCCGATCGGATATGGTTATGACCAGGACGAAATCGCAGTTTTCCGGCGCGGTACGCTGTTCATGAAGCCCTCGAAAGACCCGTACAGTACGCCGTTGCAATATACTGATGCACCGCTGCTGAGCGGATATATTTCCTCGCAGAATCTCGAGCGTTTGCGCAATTCTGCCTCGGTGGTCACCAGGCGCCTCGGCCGTGGTGCCGTGGTGCTGATCGCGGATAACTTCAATTTCCGGGCCTTCTGGTATGGCACCAATAAACTCTTTGCCAACAGTATTTTTTTCGGCCCGGTCATTTATGGCAACAGGCGGTTCTGAACAGGTCTGATGCACAGTGCAGCAGCAACAGTTTCAGATTGTGTAGGTTGGACAATCATCGTTTAGCACCCCCGGCCACTGGTTATCCACTTAACTCAGCACGGTTGCATCTTGACAACCAGACCGTCTGATAACAGCACATGCCTGCACCAGATCTGTCATTCCGGTTTCCCCGCAGGGGAAGACCGGAATCTCCCTGACTCTGGCACGTGACCGACAAGATGAGATTCCGGCCCTGCGCTGCGCTTGGCCAGAATGACAGATGCCGGTAGCTGAGCCGAGCCCGGCCGGCTTGCTGGGTTAACTGGATACCCGGAACCCCGGCCCAATTTTGGGGATTGTTGACGATATTATTCCGGATGTGACCCGCGGTGCAGGGGCGACCCGCCGGTCGCCCCTGCATGATCGCGTTGCCGGAATTTTTGCCCTGATTGCCTCGATATTTTTTATCCGTTTGGTGATCGATGATTTGAATC
>WFTM01000023.1 GCA_015485525.1 Candidatus Zhuqueibacterota bacterium
CCGCGCCCGCGGTAATACGAGCCATAGGGCAGGCTGGCATTGTAATAATCATGCGGTTGCTGGTGGCAGCGGATGCAGTCATCCTGATAGCCAACCTTACCGCTGAGCATCTCGGCATCGCGTATCTGGCGGTCTTCATAAACGACTTGAGGGTGCTTCAGCAGGGTATAACATCCGGACAGAGAAAAAACAAGCAGAGGCAGGGCGGCGAGAAGTGGGAACCGTGTTTTTTTCATAGTCTCAAATGTCCATAAAAAAATTCATAACTCTTGCTGGAATTCGGTTGCGCCCGTACCACCCGAAACAGCGCTTGGGCGAGGGAAGCAGGATAACTCTGACAATTCCCACCTGCACAATAGGCAGCGGGAAAAAATCAGAAGAACTCGAAATAGGTCAATTTCATGGCCCGCTGTGAGCCTGCAGCATTGGGGAAGTTGACGAGCAGGTCGAGGAAATAAAATTCAAAATACACAGCATCTTTGATGTTGTAGCGGATGCCGGCATTCAGATACCCTTTGCCATCGCCCACGCTTTCAACACCGCCTGCGTTGTCGTTGAGAGCAAAATCATACTCGCCGAGAATGGAGAGCTCATGGGAAAGACCGATATCAAGACCGGTAAACAGGTTGAGGTCGTCATCGACCTCGCGCGCTTCGAGGGAGTAGTTGACGCCGATATGCACGCTCAGATGATCAAAAAATTCGTAGTTTTTACTCACCACAGCGTAAAAGCCGTTGGACTTTTTTTGAAATCTTTTATCGCGCTCGATATACGGGCCGAATCCTTGTGAATTGAAGCCAATAGCCACGGCAGGCATGGTATAGGTTTCCGAAACCAGACGAAAGCGCGCTGAGGCGCCGGCAAAAGGATGCCAGTTGATACCTGCCTCGCCGAGAACATTCTCGCCGCCAAAAGTCACCCCGAGCATGAAGCGGTCGGTCATGCCGATAGTGGCCCCCGCGACCATGCCGCCATTGGCAAAATTGCGCAGATTGAGGTCAAAACTCGCTCTCGGAATGGTGGAAGCATTGGGATAATCGATGACAAAGCGTGGAGGCACGTTGACTCCCTGCGCGTGCAGTGATGCAGACAGGGCAAAAAACAGAACAGCGGCGACTGATCCCGCCTGGAATCTCCTCAATATCGTTGTCATACCGAATCCTTAACCTGAAAAATTCAACTTAACTATAGCTTTATTAGAAGTTAAGCAAAGGCACAGCGCAGGAGAAATCTTCGGTTATCCCGACCAGCCCGGCGCACAGCAGTACAATGGCAATCGATCGGGTTAAACAGAGTCCCTACGCAGTGAGCACCTCATGTCCTGACTGCCGCCCCGGAGCTGCATACAGGCCTCACCTAAGGAAATACGCGGGAGGGCATGTCTGCGCGAGAGAAAATTTGCGCTAAATATCTGATAAATTTATACTAAATATGGTCTAATGTCAAGAAAAAAGGTTGCCGGTGATATCTTGTGGCGGGCAGGCTGAGAAAAAAGCGTCACCATTCCATGGAGGGTCAAGGCGAGAGAAACAGTGAAAATGCAGGCCTGGCGGGCTCTGTTCTGTGGCACGAGGACGGGATGCAGATACGGATGCTGAACAGAGCCGACACCTTACATCAGGCCACGAAAGGCCCCACCGTCAACCTGAATCGTCGTGCCGGTGATATAGCTGGCCCGTGCCGAGCACAAAAATGTGACCATTGCCGCCAACTCTTCCGGCTTGGCCATGCGGCGCATAGGGATGGACTGTTCGATCTCGGCAGCAGCTTCTTGCTTTGAGATGCCGCGGCTTTCAGCCCGCGCCTGCAGAATTTCATCCACACGCTCGGTAGCCGTCCAGCCCGGGCAAACCGCATTGATGGTAATGCCCTCGAGAGCGACCTCATCGGCAAGGGATTTGGCCATGCCGACAACGCCGGGACGCAGGGCGTTGGAGAGCAATAATCCGGGGATCGGCTGTTTGACTGAAATGCTGGTAATCGCTACGATTCGCCCCCACTTTTTTTCTCTCATATGCGGCAATGCAGCCCGAATCAGACGTATCGCGCTCATCATCGTACGCTCGAAACCGAGGGCCCAGCTCTCATCGTCGATATCATCAAAAAAACCGGCAGGAGGCCCGCCGGCGTTGGTGACCAGAATATCTACACTTCCGAGAGTTTCAGCCGCCTGCGCGATGAAATACTCGCAGTCCTGCGCTTTTTCGACATCAGCAACTACGGGCAGAATGCGTCCGCCAGTGGATGCGCTCAACTCTGCAGCAGCACGATGGATGCGCTGCTCATCCCGCCCGCAGACAGCGACTTGCGCTCCCTCACGAGCCAACTCCATCGCCGTCGCATAGCCAAGCCCACGGCTGGCTGCCGCTACCAGGGCAACCTTGTTTCGGATCCCAAAATTCATAGAATACCTGTCCTGAAAATATCTTTCCTGATTTATCCAAAAACTAACCTTTCGTCACGGAAAGCCGGGATAGCGGAACTTTCCTCCCCATGCTCTGCCCGGCGCCACCGGAGTTCGCCATGCGCAACTGCCCGGAGCAGGCAAGGCGGCCGTTTCGTGACCTGCCACTTTGCGAGAAAACGAAACCCATCGGGGCTCCGAAAGGCAAACGCGATCTGCAAAATGACAAAACCCGGCTTTTGTTATATCGGTGCCTGACAACGATGTTTTGACAGGATTATTTTTCTGTATTTTTGCTAAAAGATGGACTAGTGGCACCTTATGCTGCTTACTGGCGGCGTCGTTTCGGGCGATAAAACCAGCGCTCGCCACTGCCGACGCTGGCAACAAAGCGGAAGACCTTTTCTTCACTACCGTTATCGACAAGGCTGCCGCGCGTCCCGAATTCAAAGCCGAGGTCAACCTGGCTGTTGTTGTATTCATAGGGAAGCGAAAGCCCAAAAGTAATGAACTGCTCGGAAACCCGATTGCCATTGCTGTCAAAATAAGGCAGCTCGGCATTACGAAAACCCGCCCGAAAGCTCATGCGCTTCAGGTAGGCAACATTGTGCTCTGTGCTATGGCGATATTCGATACCATAAGAAATTTTGGTGATATTGGTCGCCGTGGTATTCAGCAATTCGTTTGCCGGTACCTCGCCCCATTTTTCAAAGATCATATCTCCGAGTAACAGGAGCTGAGAGATCGGTTTGAGGGTTACGCCAAAGCCCTGCATCGAAGGCAAAGTCACTGTCCCCTGCTGCACGCCGCTGGTGCCGCCGGAAAAATTAAATATCGTTTCAACGTCGGATCTCAGGCCAACTGGCAATCTGAGTACTGCACCGAGGTTGATATATTTTCCGAGCCGTGCCATGGCGCCGAAGCGGAAGCCGACGCCCCGCACGTAAGCGTTCTCCTGATTGCGGGTATCACGGAATTTTTCATCGTTGAAAAACACGCGCCAGGTATTCTGGATATTACCAATATAGCTGTCCATACCGGCGCCAAGGGCAAGCCAGCCACCCATTTGTGCACCAAAAGAGAGGAAAAGGCGGTTGATTCCACCAGTGCCGCTCACTGTCTGGCGGACATTGCTGTCAAAACCATCGAGTTCTGTTTCAAAAGCATAGGCAACGTTGGTGTAGGGGCTCAGGCCAACGCCCAGGGAGAAATACTTTCCGAGAGGAAAGCTGAACTGCGTGCTGTTAAACCCGGCATCGGCAAACCTGCCCGAAAGCCCGCCGAGGGTAACGTCTGTACCTTCATAGAAAAAACTGCCACTGAAACGGGTGATGCCGATAAAGTTGATCGAAGCAGGATTGAGATACTGCGGGGTATTCGGGTTGATCAGCGCGATGCCACCTCCTCCGAGAGCAAAAGCCTGCGCCCCGGGATAGCTTTTGGGCATACCGATGCCCAGCCGTGAATAAATCGAATTCGCGGCCATCCCGGAGGTAAAAACCAGGAACACAGTCGCCGACAAAAGCACCTTATGAAAAATCTTCTGCATTGAAATCACCTATTGGTCTTGATCGGGAATACTGTATGTGACATCGAGGCGCGGACGCAACGAGCTGTCCGCCTGCGAACTATAAAAGGCCACACGGCTGAAATCCACCGCTGAGCGCAAACTGATCAGCACCAGCCCGTAGTTCGGGTCTGCTCCGGAGTTCCAGCGCTGCACCATGTTGGACAAATTGATTTTAAGCTCGCTGGAATCACCGTTGACGATGGTAAAAGGCCCGCTGGTAAAGGCTGTGGAATCAAATGCCGCCAGCATGGGGTCGTTGGACTCCTCGGTCAGGCGTCCCGCAGTCGAATTAAACGGCTCGGGATAGAAAAATGAATTTTCGCGATCAATGGTCAAGGTGAGCGTGGCGTTATTGATGGTGACGTTCGCAGGTATCGAGCTGATATCAAAATTAAACAAAATCCTGTGTTCCAGCCCATTGCCGATATAGAGCGGCCCTTCGGGTGGTTGGTCGGTGAGCTCAAAAATCGTCACATCCACTTCAGCGATAACGCTTGCCGAAGTGGTGTCATCCCGCCCGATTCGGGTATAGTTAAACTCGATACGTGGCTGCCGGGTCGTATTTTCCGTGGAAACAAAACGTTTGGAAAAAGCTGCCGACGGCGCGCGCAGCAGGACGCCGTAATTGGCGGCGTTGGTATCAGCCCAGCTCTCGACGAGATCGGTGTCAAGGGCGATGCGGACCGTATCCGAGTCTGCGGCGACGATCGTCGTTGTTGCCATGGGAACAGGATCAAAGGCGTTGCCGAAGGTCTCGAAAGTCACCTCACTCTCTTCCCACTCGGCAGTCGATTTATGCAGGGATGCTTCAGCTGTCAAGCCGCTGTCGCCTTTAAAATCCATGCCATAGAGCACCATGGTGGCATCATGAATCACAATGCTGTCCGGAATATTCTTGAACCGGAACAGGGTCATCATGCTTTTGCCATCACTGTTGCCGATGAAAAGCTGTGAACTGGAGCCAATATTTTTGATACGGGATGTCGTGGTATCAAACGAGGGTGGAGAAAAGACAACCCTTCTGACTTCTCCGGGTGAGACGAGATCAACCGAGGTGATCGGGTTGGATTCTGTACAACCGATCAGCGCGGCAAAAATGAGAAGCGCGGTGGTGAATAATACGTTTTTAGTCATGTGCTTTCTGTTTCGATTATCCTGATGTTCTGAAAACCAACAAACTTAGAATTTTATGTCGCAATAACTCGGGTAATCCATTTAACCCGGTATGGTTACATCTTTTCCCTTTTCGTTACACCGCTCCTGCGGTATGACGTCCCTGTTGCCCCGCACCGGCGGGGCAGTACGCAAGCGAAGCGAGACGCATCCTAACCCGAAAGACCGCTCCCATGCCGATACTGTCATCCCTGCTTCCCCGTCGGGGAAGAACGCCGTCCGGACTCTGGCATATTGCCCCAAAAGATGAGATTCCGGCTCTGCGCTTCGCTTGGCCGGAATGACAGGTAGCGATATCTGGGTCAAAACCGGTTAGAGGAGTTAACTGGATAACCGGACTCTTAAACTCCCTTCTCGTCACACCGCTCCTGCGGTGTGACGTCCCTGTTCCCCCGCAACAGGAGCTGCCACAGCTTCACTGAGCAAACCAAACAAGCACGACCGGGTACACCTGAAAAAATCGCTGCGCAACATCTGCCATCATGTTCTCTCACGGGCAGCAGAGGCCTGAAAAGCCAGACGCCCTTTTTTATAGACCGATTGAACAAGTTGAACACCGAAATGGTAGGGAAGTTCCGCAGGCGAGCGGGCATCCCAGATGACGAAATCGGCCTGCTTGCCATTCTCGAGCGAACCGACACGATCGTGCGCTGAAATGGCCATAGCAGCATGCAGCGTTGCCGCGATCAGCGTTTCTTCCGGAGTCATGCGCATCTGCAGGCCAGCCAGAGTCAGCATCATGGGCATGGATTCGCTCATGCAGGTACCGGGGTTGAAATCCGTAGCCAGCGCAACAGGCAACCCGGCTTCGATCATCCGCCGGGCCGGGCCGTAAATCGGGCTGGAGAGGAAGAAATCCGCACCCGGCAGCATCACAGGCACAACCTGAGCGGCCAGCAGCCTGCTGTCCATGTGCTCCGGCGTGTGTTCGAGATGATCAGCCGAGACGGCGCCCACATCCGCGGCCACTGCTGCACCGCCGTTGTCGTGCAACTGATCGGCGTGGATTTTTGCGGCCAGCCCGGCCTTCTGCCCGGCTTCCAGCACGGCACGCGACTCAGCCGCCGTAAAAACATGGTCTTCGCAAAAAACATCGATGAAGGTGGCCAGCCCCTCCTCGACGACCCGGGGCAGCATTTCTTCGATCACCAGATCGAGATAGGCCTGCCGGCGACCGCGATAGGCATCCGGCACCTCATGGGCACCGAGAAACGTCGGCACGATATCCACAGGATGCTGCACTGCCGCCCGCTGCAGCACACGCAACGACTTGAGTTCAGCCTCGACAGACAGACCATAGCCGCTTTTGGCTTCGATCGTTGTCGTACCGTTTGCGATGAAACGGTCCAGGCGTGGTAAAAGGGCGCTCAGTAGTTGTTCCTCCGAGGCCTGCTGCAGATCCCGAACGGAGTAGCGAATGCCGCCGCCGGCCTTTGAAATTTCCACATAGGTCGCGCCCTGAATACGCATGGTAAATTCGTGAGCACGGAGATTATGGAAAACCGGATGCGTGTGGCAATCCACAAAACCGGGGGTTACCAACCGGCCGGCCGCGCTGATGACCTGAGCGGCCTGTGAGCGCGGCCATTTCTCCTCGATCGCGGCCTGCTCACCGACAGCGATGATCCCGCTCTCGTCAAAGACCATGGCACCGGGCGAAAACAGGCGCGACTGCCAGCTGCTGGCAAAGCCCGGACTGGAAATCGGGGTAAACAGCTCGGCGTCGAGCAGCAGAGACCAGCTTTTATCAGCCATTGTGATCCAACATCGGAATTTTGACCCCACGCTCACGCGCGACTTCCTTCGCACGGTCATACCCTGCATCGACGTGACGCATGACACCGGTTCCGGGATCATTGGTCAGCACACGCTGCAGGCGTGCATCTGCCTCAGCAGAACCATCAGCAACGATGACCTGGCCTGCGTGGATGGCATAACCGATGCCCACACCGCCACCGTGATGCACCGAAACCCAGGAAGCGCCGCTGACAGCGTTGAGCAGCGCGTTGAGAATCGGCCAGTCTGCGATGGCATCGGAGCCATCGGCCATGCTCTCGGTCTCACGGTTGGGAGATGCCACCGAGCCGCAATCGAGGTGATCACGACCGATGACGATCGGCGCTGAGATCGTGCCTTCGCGCACCAGCCTGTTGATCGCCAGTCCCAGCTTTGCCCGCTCGCCATAGCCCAGCCAGCAGATGCGCGCCGGCAGACCTTGAAACTGCACACGCTGCTGCGCCATCCGGATCCATCGTGCCAGCGCTTCATCGTGGGGAAAAAGCTTCAGCACCAGTTCGTCGGTTTTAAAAATATCTTCCGGATCACCTGAAAGCGCAGCCCAGCGAAACGGGCCTTTGCCCTCGCAGAACAGCGGGCGGATATACTCGGGCACAAAACCGGGGAAAGCAAATGCATTTTTCAGCCCAGCCTGATAGGCCTGGCCGCGCAGATTGTTGCCATAGTCAAACGTGATCGCACCTCTGTTCTGCAGCTCGATCATCGCCTGCACGTGCACCACCATGGACTCGTAAGCTCTCTTGATATAGGTATCCGGATCACTTTTGCGCAGGGCAAGAGCCTCTTCATATGGCATGCCATGTGGCACGTAGCCATTGAGCTCGTCGTGTGCCGAGGTCTGGTCTGTAAGGATATCCGGGATGAATTCACGGCGCAGCATTTCCGGCAGAATGTCGGCGGCATTGCCGAGCAGGCCGATCGAAATCGCCTCGCCTTTTTCCTTTGCCTGCTGCGCACGCGTAAACGCCGCATCGATATCATCGTAATAATAGTCGCAATATTTCGTCTCAACACGTCTGCGGATGCGGTGTTCATCGACTTCGATGCCGAGGAAGGTTGCACCGGCCATGGTTGCCGCCAGTGGCTGAGCTCCACCCATGCCGCCGAGTCCGGCGCTGACGATCAGCTTATGCTTCAGATCGCCGTTGAAATGTTTCTTGCCCGCAGCAACAAAGGTTTCGTACGTCCCCTGCAGAATGCCCTGCGTGCCGATGTAAATCCAGCTCCCGGCAGTCATCTGGCCAAACATGATCAGACCACGCGCTTCGAGATCTCGAAAATATTCAGCCGTGGCCCAGTGCGGCACGAGATTGGAGTTGGCGATCAGCACGCGCGGTGCGTCTGTATGGGTGCGAAAAATACCCACCGGTTTGCCGCTCTGCACGATCAGGGTTTCGTCGTTTTCGAGGTCTTCGAGGCTGCGCACGATGGCATCAAATGCCTGCCAGTTTCTCGCTGCCTTGCCCGAGCCGCCATAAACCACCAGTTCGTCCGGCTTTTCCGCAACTTCCGGATCAAGATTGTTCATCAACATGCGCAGGGCTGCTTCCTGAATCCAGCCCTTGCAGCGCAGCGTGTTGCCGCGCGGTGCTCTGATCACTCGTTTTTCAGATGCCATGATCACACTCTCTTTTGACGGTTCACCCCCCACAGATTAGCTACCTCACCGCTTCAGAATCCGGACGCTCGCAGACACTAAAATCATCTCAGCTTTCACATGGTAAAATCAAAACGCCGTTCTTTCGTTCAATACAGGTTTGCTGATGATCAGCATGCGTCCGGGAAAAATCAGGCTAATATAAACATTTCGAGATAGAAAACGAACCTGAAAAATTCATAAATCCTGCAGCGACCCACCGTAACGGAATTTTGTCTGAACGGCTACACTATCCAACTCTTTTCCTGTCCCGATTTATTCGCAACACGCTGCGGCACGCATGAGAGCCGGGAGGGAAACAGCCCCCACGCCCATCATCCATGCCCATCGACAGGGATCACCTGCGTACTCCTGTTTTCCGTATCGTAAATGATAAAGCGAGGCGGTTCGAGCCGGCCCAGGACTTCACCGGGGTTGATAAAATCAGTGCCGCCGATCTGCTCGATTTTGTGGTGATGGTTATGGCCATAAAATACCGCCTGAAAAGCGCCGCTCATGGCGATATACCGGGCTGGCTCAGGGAAATGGATGGCAGCGACGCGCGCTGTTCCGAACTGTTCTTCCATGAATTCGCCATACAACGTGACATGCGGGAAACGGGCAGCGATTTGTGAGAGTAAAAAACGATCGCCATCATTATTGCCAAAAATCGCGTGCACCGGGCGCTGGAAGCCTTCGGCCAGTTGGCTGAGCATGAAAGGGGCGCAAAAATCGCCGCAAAAAATCAGGGCATCTGCAGGCGAGGCCTGCTCGATGGCGCGTGCAAGATGGTCTTCTCTGTCGTGGATATCAGACATCACAGCAAGTTTCATGGTACACCCCGTATCGGTTTGGGTACAATGAAAAACAGCCAGAGAGGCACTGCCCATCCGGCTGTTTAAAAATCGATTGATCGCGTGAAGAAAACTACTCCGCTGCAGCCTGTGCCTGACCGGCTGCTTCTTCCTGTTCAGCTTTTTCCTTTTCTTCCCTGCGGCGTTTGCGCTCTTCTTTCTGCTCAATCGCCTGCTGTTGCTTGTCGAGTTGAACGCTTTCGAAACCGACAAACTCGAGAATGGCGAGCTCAGCGCCATCACCCTGGCGGCGACCGAGCTTGATGACGCGGGTGTAGCCACCATTGCGGGTTTCGAAATGCGGAGCCAGTTCATCGAAGAGAATTTTGACGATGTCCCGGCGAGGAATGAATTTATACACCTCACGCCGGGCGGCAACAGTGCCTCGTTTTCCGAATGTCACCATCCGGTCAGCCCAGCGCCGTGCTTCCTTGGCCTTGGCCACGGTCGTGCGGATCTGCTTGTGCTCGATGAGAGAAGCGACCATGTTGGACAGCATCGCTTTTCTGTGGCTGGCGGTACGGCCGAGCTTTTTATGGTCTTTTCCGTGTCGCATTATCGACTTTCCTTCATTTAGCCTGAAAAATTCAGAGACTTACAAATAAATATTCAACGCTGCTGTTGTGACGATCATCGGGCTGAGAGGCGCCAGACAGCCGTACGGGACTTGTCAGAGCCTCGGCTATCCATCCGAAAATGCTTCCGAATGAATAGACCGGCCGGCATCAGTCTTCTTCGGTCTTGAGATATTTATCCACATCGATACCGAAGGACAGGCCTTTTTCCTCGAGAATCTGGGTCAGCTCCTGCAATGATTTGCGGCCAAAGTTGCGGAACTTGAGCATCTCCTGCTCGTCGCGGCGCACGAGGTCACCGATGGTTTTGATATTGGCAGCCATCAGGCAGTTGTGCGAGCGCACCGAGAGCTCCAGCTCATCGACCGGCATCTTCAGCAACTTACGAATGCGCAGAACTTCTTCATCGATTTCATCCGGCTCTTCCTCTTCGGGTTCGATATCGAATTTGACGAAGAGCTGAATATGATCGAGCAGCAGTTTACTGGCATAGGTCAGCGCATCATCCGGAGTGATACTGTCATCCGTGGTGATCTCCAGGATGAGTTTTTCATAGTCTGTCTTCTGGCCAACGCGGGTATTTTCAACGCGGTAAGAGACATTTTTAACCGGCGTATAAATCGCATCGACCGGGATGGTACCGATGGGATGATCAGGCAGTTTGTTTTCTTCAGCCGGAACATAGCCATGGCCACGCCCGATGCGCAGTTCCATACGCAGGTTGGCACCATCATCCAGAGTAGCGATGTGGTGGTCAGGATTGAGGACTTCAAAATCCGTCGTACCGTTCTGCAGGTCACCCGCGCGCAATTCGCCCGGGCCTTTGGCCTCAATGATAACTTTGTCCGGCTTTTTGTTGATCAGTTTGAAACGGACTTCCTTCAGGTTCAGGATGACGTCGGCGACATCTTCTACCATGCCTTCAACCGTAGAAAACTCATGTTGCACGCCGTCGATACGAACCTGGGTGATCGCTGCGCCCGGTAGGGACGAAAGCAGCACACGGCGCAGAGCATTGCCGAGCGTTGTCCCGAAGCCTCTTTCCAGAGGCTGAACTATGAAACGGCCGAATGAGGTCGAATAGGACGATTCATCGAGTTCCACTTCCTCGGGCATTTGTATATTAGGCCAATTCATCGTGGTGTCTCCGTATTATAAAATCCTGTAAAACCGGGTAACGTCTTGGTACCCATCTCATTAGCTCGAACAAGAACGCGTGCCGCCGAAAAACAGCAGGCAGAGCTCATTATTTCGAGTAGAGCTCAACAATAAGCGACTCATTGACTTCGGTTGGAATGTCCTCACGTGAGGGGATTTCCAGCATCGAGCCGGTCAGATTGGGCTTGTTGAGATCCAACCAGGGGAGTAATCTGCCGTCGCGTATTCGGCGCAGAGACTGATGAATTGAATCCAATTTGCGGCTTTTTTCCCGTACCTGAATCACATCACCCGGGCTGACCTGAAAAGACGGAATATCGACAACCCTTCCATTCACGGTAAAATGACGATGGCGCACGAGCTGGCGTGCAGCTTTCCTCGAGCTGGCAAAACCGAGACGATAAACAACGTTATCGAGACGGCGTTCCAGCAGCTTCAGAAGGTTTTCGCCGGTGATGCCTTTTTGCTTCACAGCTTTCTTGTAATAGTTGCGGAACTGCGCTTCCAGGATTCCGTACATTCTTCTCATCTTCTGCTTCTCACGCAGCTGCAGTCCGTACTCAGATTGCTTGAAAGAGCGGGCACGGCCGTGCTGGCCCGGAGGAAAATTCCTCGATTCAAGCGGACATTTTGGAGATGTACATTTTGCTCCTTTCAAAAAGAGCTTCTGCCCTTCTCGTCTGCAGAGCTTGCAGACTGGCCCAATATATCGTGCCATAGAATATTCAATCCTCCATTGCGATAGGATCACAAGGTATTTGATTTACAACGTCATTTTATCGATCTTGCGCCTGTCAAAACGGCTCGCCGGCAGCAGCCTGCCAGCACACCGTAGAAATACCAAATCAGACGCGGCGTCTTTTGGGCGGACGGCAGCCATTATGCGGTATCGGCGTCACGTCCTTGATGGCAGACACCTCAAGCCCCGCGGCCTGCAACGCGCGCACAGCAGCTTCCCGGCCAGAACCCGGGCCTTTGATCATCACCTCGATCTTACGCAACCCAAGTTCCATAGCCGCTTTGGCGGCTTTTTCTGCAGCAACCTGCGCAGCAAAGGGTGTGGACTTGCGCGAGCCCTTGTAGCCAACCATACCGGCCGATGCCCAGGAAATGGTATTGCCGTACTGATCGGTCAGCGTGATGATGGTGTTGTTAAAGGTCGCGTGGATCATCGCCAGACCGTTCGCATCGACCTGCTGGCGTTTTTTGCCTTTTTTTCTTCTTGATGTAGCCAAGTTATGCTCCTTCTATCTCCGGTTTCTGCAAGAGCTTTTCCATCCCGATCGCTTCACGGATCAGCGCAGTGCGCTGGACATGTCGGGATAGCTGTAAAATTTCACGATCAGACCTGCGGCAGGATCAGCGTTTCTTGATGCCAACACCGCGCTTGCGCCCTTTGCGGGTACGTGCGTTGGTGTGGGTTCTCTGTCCACGTACCGGCAGGCCGCGGCGGTGGCGCAGGCCGCGGTAACACCCGATATCCATCAGGCGCTTGATATTCATCTGCACCTCGGTGCGCAGGGCACCTTCAACTTTATAATCACTGGCGATGACGGAACGAATTTTAGCCACATCATCGTTCGTCAAATCCTTGACACGTGTGTCTGCATTGATATCTGCCTTTTGCAGAATGTCATTCGCCGTCTTGCGACCAATCCCGTAGATATAGGTCAGTGCTATTTCGATACGTTTATTTCTCGGGAGATCGATACCTGAGATACGAGCCAAAGCAATCCTCCGTCTCTAATGTCTGTCTCAACCCTGGCGCTGCTTATGGCGCGGGTTTTTGCAAATTACCATCACTCTGCCTTTGCGACGAATGATCTTGCAGGAGTCGCAAATTTTCTTTACAGAAGAACGAACTTTCATTGTTTCCAGCCTTTCTATTTGTAGCGGTAAACAATCCGTCCCCGGCTCAAGTCATAGGGGGAAAGCTCAATAGTGACCTTGTCCCCGGGTAATATCTTGATAAAATGCATGCGCATCTTACCAGAGATATGCGCCAGTACTTTGTGCCCATTCTCGAGCTCAACACGAAAGGATGCGTTGGGCAGGGTCTCGACGATCGTCCCGTCTACTTTTATTGCTTCTTCTTTTGCCATAAACTATCAACCTGTTGTTAAAATCTCCGCTTCGTGGTCACGGACCACGATCGTATGTTCGAAATGGGCAGACATCGTCGCATCGGCACTTCGGACGGTCCAGCCATCATCATCGGTGATGACCTGCTCCGTACCCATGTTAACCATGGGTTCGATGGCCAGCACCATACCCGCTTTCAACCGTGGCCCGCGGCCGGGCGGTCCATAGTTGGGTATTTGCGGCTCCTCGTGCAGCTCCCTGCCGATGCCATGGCCGACGAGCTGCCGCACGACACCAAAACCATTTGCCTCGACATGGCGTTGTATCTCGTGAGAAATATCTGAAAGCCGATTCCCCGCAACAGCTTTTCCGATGCCTTTGTAGAGCGCTTCTTTCGTGACCTGTAATAAGCGCTGCACATCGTCATCGATTTCACCGACGACAAAACTCCTGGCTGAGTCGCCATAGTAGCCGTTCTTCACAACGCCGACATCAACTTTGACAACTGTGCCCGATTGTATCGGGATGTCTTTCGGGATGCCGTGGACGACTTCATCATTCAGCGAGATACACGCAGAAGCCGGGAAACCCTGAAATCCCTTGAACGCCGGCCGGGCATCCTGGCTGCGGATATAGTCTTCGATCTGGCTGTCCAGCCAGGCTGCAGTGACTCCTTCTTTGAGAACTTCTTCAGCCAATCGCAAGGCACCGACGACGATCCGGCAGCTCTCCCTGATCGCGTCGATTTCCTTCTCGTTGCGGAGATGTATCATGAATCTGCCTTGAATTCTGCAAGTTTACGCAGGATCTCATCGCGCACTTTCTGAATGCTCAAAGAGCCGTCGATGGAGACGAGCTTGCCCTGGGCATCATAATAGCCTTTGAGCGGGCGGGTCTGCGCTTCGTAAACTTCCATGCGGTGAATGACTGTTTCTTCGGTGTCATCCGGCCGCTGGATAATGGTCCCTTCTCCTCCGCATCCGGGACAAATGCCGTTTTCCGGCGGTGGATCGAAAATCAGATTGAATACTTTCTTACATTGGGAGCACACCCGGCGACTCGTCAGCCGTTTGATGATTCTGCTCCGCGATACTTCCAGGCTGAGAACGCACAGAATACGCCGGTTGCTGTTGAGCAAAATCCGGTCGAGTTCCTGCGCCTGGCGGGTGGTTCTGGGGAAACCATCCAGAATAAACCCTTTTTTTGCATCATCCTGCTTCAGACGCTCTTCGATCAGCCCGACGACTACCTTATCCGGCACCAGTTCTCCACGGTCCATGATCTTTTTGGCTTCCAGACCGAGGGGCGTTTGTTTTGCAACCGCATCGCGCAGAATATCTCCGGTCGAAATCTGCGGAATGTCATATTTTTCAGACAGAAAAGACGCCTGTGTGCCTTTGCCTGATCCCGGGTAGCCTAAAAAAATGAGTTCCATAAATGGCTGCGTTATTCATGTCGCTATGCGTAGCGTCTGCCTTTGACTTTTCCGCCTTTCATGAAACCGTCATAATGTCGCATCAGCAGATGCGATTCCATCTGTTGCAGGGTATCCAAGGCCACACCCACGATGATGAGCAGGGACGTTCCACCAAAGAAGGAAGCATAATTATAAGAAACATTCGTCAATTTGACGATGAAGTAGGGCAAAATTGCGATGAGTGCCAGGAAAATTGACCCCGGCAAAGTGACCCTCGTCAGAATGTTCTCGATATACTCGGCTGTCTTTTTACCCGGACGCACACCCGGAATAAAGCCACCCTGTTTTTTCATATTGTCTGCCACGTCGATCGGGTTGAAAGCGATCGCCGTGTAAAAGTAGGTGAAGAAGATGATCATCAGGCCATAGATGAACTGATAGACAAAGGAATCGATATTGAAATACAGTCCGATCGTCGTCATGATTTCCGAATCCGGGAAAAAGGTTGTGATCGTCTGCGGAATAAACATGATCGACTGCGCGAAGATGATCGGCATAACGCCGGCGGTGTTCACACGCAGCGGGATGTGTGTACTCTGACCGCCATAAATCTTTCTGCCGACGACACGCTTGGCATACTGCACAGGTATTTTACGCGTGCCCTGAGTCAGCATGACCACAGCTCCGATCACCACGACCATCACAGCCAGCAGGATGACTTCGACAATGATGTCACGGTTACCACCGGCAACCTGCTGCCATTCATCGAGAACCGCGTTTGGGAACAGGGCAATGATACCGATGAAGATGATCAGCGAGATGCCATTGCCGATACCGCGCTCGGTGATCTGCTCACCCATCCACATGATCAGGACCGTGCCACTGGCCAGGATAGCCATGGTCATCAAACGGAAACCCCAACCGGGGTTCGGAACGACGCTGATACCCTGGCTGGTCGTAATACTTTCCAGAAACACACTGGCGCCATAGGCCTGCAGTGCCGCGATCAGCACCGTGCCATAGCGCGAGTATTGAGTAATTTTCTTTCTGCCCTCTTCGCCTTCTTTCTGCAGCTTCTGAAAATAGGGCATGACTGCCCCCAGAAGCTGGATGATGATCGATGCGGAGATATAGGGCATGATACCCAGAGAAAAAACCGTTGCGCGGCTGAACGCGCCGCCGACAAACATATCATAAAGCCCGAAAAGGCCACCTGCATTCTGAAAAAAACTCAGCAGTGCCTCAGCATTGACGTTAGGAATCGTGATGTGTCCGCCAAGACGATAGACGATCAGCACGAGCAGCGTATAGGTGATGCGCTTTTTCAGCTCAGGAATCTTGAAAACACTCTGGAAACTTCGAATCATAATTGAGTTGCCTTTCCTCCAGCCTTTTCGATTTTCTCGAGCGCGCTTTTGCTGAACTTATGCGCCGAGATTTCCATGGCCTTCTTCAATTCGCCCTCACCGAGGATTTTCACAGGCACATCTTTCTTGCGGATCAGCCCTGCCTCGAGAAGTGTTTCAGGCGTGACGGTCTTTGCATCAATTCTGGCTTCCAGCTCACTGACGTTAACGATCTGATATTCTTTCCTGAATATATTTCTGAAACCACGCTTGGGAACACGGCGCTGCAGCGGCATCTGTCCACCCTCGAACCAGGCCGGAATGCTGCCGCCGGAACGGGATTTCTGCCCTTTGTGTCCGCGTGCTGCTGTACCACCGCGCCCGGAGCCTAAACCACGTCCGATTCTTCTGCTCTTCCTGCGCGATCCTTTTGCGTATCTGAGTGTATTGAGATCCATGTTCAAACCTGCTCGTTAGGCTTCTTCAACTTTTACCAAATGAGAAACGCGATTGATCATCCCGCGGATCTGCGGGGTATCGGTTTTCTCTACTGTATAGTGCAATCTGCGTAACCCCAGAGCTTCGACCGTGCGTTTCTGATTTTTCTTATGCCCGATCGTGCTGCGTACCAGGGTGATCTTCAGCGTTTTCGCTTTCTTCTTGGCCATCCTCTACTCTCCTGCTATACCGTGGTTTTGGTGAATAATTCGTTCAGTGTCATACCACGTTTTCTGGCAATGGTCGAGGCATCGAAAAGATTTTCAAGAGCTGTAATCGTCGCTTTCACCAGATTGTGCGGGTTCGAGGAGCCCATCGATTTGGTCAGGATGTCATGAATACCGACAGCTTCCATGATCGCACGTACAGCACCGCCGGCAATCACGCCGGTACCCGGGCTGGCAGGCTTGAGGAAGACTTTTCCGGCGCCATACTTGCCGACGACCTGGTGCGGGATGGTCCCTTTGATGATCGGATATTTTTTCAGGTTTTTCTTGGCGTTCTCCGAGCCCTTGGATATGGCGTCTGCCACTTCGTTTGCCTTGCCCAGGCCAACGCCGACATGCCCGTTGCCATCTCCAACAACGACGATGGCATTAAAAGAAAAACGCCGGCCACCTTTCACAACCTTGGCAACGCGGTTGATATGGACGACTTTTTCTTTCAAATCCAGTTCAGCGGGGGAGATTCTGTCAACCTTGCGCACAGTTCATTTCTCCAAATATTAGAATTTCAGTCCGCCTTCACGAGCGGCATCCGCAAGCGCTTTGATCCGGCCATGGTAAACAAAACCGCCGCGATCAAAAACCACCTGCTCAATTTTCAGTTCTTTTGCCTTTGCAGCAATTGCCTTGCCGACGACTTCAGCCCGCTCTCTCTTGCTCTTGGCTTTGGCCAGGTCGTCCTGCAGTGCCTTGGTCAGCGTTGAAACGCCGGTTATCGTCTTCTGATGATCATCATCGATGAGCTGAGCATAGATATTCCTGGCGCTTTTGAAAACCGCCAGACGGGGTCTTTCGGCGGTGCCGTGAATATTCTTGCGCACGGATCGATGTTTCTGAATACGCTTGCGCGTCTTGTTTACTGGTTTGAATCCCATTTTCGATCAACTCACAAATATGTGTTTGCACTCGTTTGTCTGATTATATCCAGACCGGAAAAATGGCTGAAAAACTCACGCCTACTTACCGGCAGTCTTACCGGCTTTCTCGCGAACATATTCATCGACATAACGGATTCCCTTGCCCTTGTAAGGCTCGGGCTTGCGAAAAGAACGGATTTTGGCAGCCACATGGCCGACAAGCTCCTTGTCGATTCCGGAAACCGTGATGTTGGTATTGCCCTCAGCGCGCACTTCGATACTCTCCGGCGGCATGAAGACGATGGGGTGGGAATAACCGAGATAGAGGTTCAGCAGCTTGCCGCGCATCTCAGCACGGTAGCCCACACCACGAATCTCGAGCTTTTTCTCAAAACCCTTTGTCACTCCCTCAACCATATTGGCGATCAGCGTGCGCGAAAGGCCATGCAGAGCGCGATGTTGCTTGCCATCAGATGGACGGGCTACGGTGATCTGGCCGTCCTCCAGAGCAACTTTCATCTCCGGACTGATTTCACGCTGCAACTCGCCCTTGGGGCCTTTGATGGTAACCAGGTTACCTTCGAGCTTGCACTCGACCTTATCAGGAAGTGGTATCGGTAATTTGCCTATACGTGACACTGCTCGTTCCTTGTTTTTACAGTTTTATCCCGCGGTACTGATAGAAAGAATTTTATCGACCCGCCAGGATAACCGAAAAGTTCTCTTTTCAGGTGTTGCGACGGTAGAATATCTCTTCTGAAACGCTGCGCCGGCACAGCAGGTGGCTCTTGCAACTTACCAGACGTAGCACAAAACTTCACCGCCTACCCGCAGCTTGCGTGCATCCCGGTCAGAGATGATGCCCTTGGATGAACTCAGGATAGCGATGCCGATGTTGTTATACACGCGCGGGATATCAGATACACCGACATACTTGCGCTGGCCCGGCTTGCTGATCCGCTTCAGGCCGTTGATCACGCTCTTTTCTTCTTCATCATATTTCAGATAAATCCGGATCAGGCCCTGCTTGTCATCACGAATCAGCAGATAGTCTTTAATATAACCATATGCCAGCAGAATCTTCGTGATTTCGCGTTTCATCCGGGAAGCAGGGATATCCACTTTTTTGTGCCCTGCCCGGGATGCATTCCGAACTCTCGTCAGAAAGTCGGCGATTGGATCTGTCATGCTCATTTATTTTCCAAGCCTCTCATTACTTGTTGCTTTACCAACTCGCTTTTCTTACGCCGGGAATCTTGCCGTCCAGTGCCAGTTCACGGAAACAAATCCGGCAAATTCCAAATTTGCGCAGATGAGCTCTGGGACGTCCACAACGACTGCAGCGATTATACGCCCGTACCTTGAACTTGGGCTTCCGCTTTTGCTTTTCGATTAATGCCTTACGAGCCACGTTGTCCTCTCAGTTGTTAACGCTTTTTGAAGGGCATGCCAAACGCGGAGAGCAGCGCGTGCGCTTCTTCATCCGTCTCCGCAGTGGTCACAATTGTAATATTCATACCCCGGATACGATCGACCTTATCGTAATCGATCTCGGGAAAGATAATCTGTTCGCGTATGCCGACCGAATAGTTGCCCCTGCCATCAAAGGATTTATCCGGCAGACCGCGAAAGTCCCGGATACGGGGAACAGCAACGCTGATAAAACGGTCGAGAAATTCATACATCTTCCAACTGCGCAACGTTACGCGGCAGCCGATGGGCATACCGGCACGCAGTTTGAAATTGGAGATGGAATTCTTGGCTTTGCGAATCTGCGGTTTCTGACCGGCGATGATCGCCATGTCGGCTATGGCATTGTCGAGATTTTTCTTATCCTCAACCGCGCTGCCGACACCCATGTTGAGAACGATCTTCTCCAGCCGGGGTACCTGCATCGGATTTTTATAGTTGAATTTTTTCTGCATTTCAGCGATGACCTGCTCCTTATACCTGGCGATGAGCCGGGGAGCATACCCATTCTGAGATGCGGAATCAGTTTTTTTCGAAGCCTTTTTTGCTGCCATCGTTATTCACCGGACGGTATAATTTCATCAAACTTTTTCGAATAGCGGACACGCCGCCGACTTTGTTTATCATCACCTTCAAGGACTTTGGTCGAAACCCGTGTCGGCGCATCATGACCGGGTGAGATGAGCATCACGTTGGAAACATGAATCGGCGCTTCCTTTTCGATGATGCCGCCTTGCTGGTTTTTCTGAGAGGGCCGTGTGTGGCGTTTGATGAAATTGACGCCTTCCACGATTACCCGTTGCCTGGCCGGAAATACCTTGAGTACCCGACCGCGCTTGCCTTTGTCGTCGCCGGAGATGACGACAACCTGATCATTTCTTTTAATATGCATTTTTTTCGCCATGTCGAGGTCCGTCAAATTACTTCAGGTGCCAGAGAAACGATTTTCATGTATTGCTTCTCACGCAGTTCTCTCGCAACTGGTCCGAAAATACGTGTGCCGCGGGGTTCTTTCTGAGCGTTGATCAGCACAGCCGCATTCTCATCGAAACGAATGTAGCTGCCATCAGAGCGCCGGGTTTCCTTGCGCGTGCGCACGATAACTGCCCGGGCAACTTCGCCTTTCTTAACCGTTCCGCCGGGAATTGCGGATTTGACAGCGACAACGATTTCATCGCCGATACGGCCATAACGCTTTTTGCTGCCGCCCAGAACGCGAATGCACTGTACCTGTTTCGCGCCGGTATTATCCGCCACACTCAAGCGGGTTTCTTCTTGAATCATGTTCTCACTCCGTCACTACGAAGGCTGAATATCTTATTTCGCTCTTTCTACGATTTCTACAAGGCGCCAGCGTTTCTTGCGGCTCAGCGGACGTGTTTCCATAATCAGAACACGATCGCCGATATTTGCCGTGTTCTCCTCATCATGGGCCATGAATTTGGAGGTTTTGCGGTAAAACTTGCCATAAATCGGGTGCTTTACCTGGCGCTCGACAGCAACCACGATGCTTTTCTGCATCTTGTTGCTGACCACTTTGCCGACTTTTGTTTTACGATTGCCACGTTCCATTCGATATTTCCTTAACAAGCTTATCCCGATTTGTTCACGCCCGTACGCTGCGCACGGGAAGCCGGGATAACAGAAAAATTTCGTTCCAGATAATGAACTTTACTAACAAATTGACTATCAAAAGGTTACGCGGAAAAATTCCTGAATTTATGAATTTTTCAGGTTACCCGTTATGACCTACGATTCGCTGCCTGCCTTGTCCTTACGAATGCCAAGGTCCATTTCCCGCAAAACGCCGCGAAAGCGGGCGATATCCTTGCGGATGGCACGCAGGCGCATGGGGTTGTCGAGCTGGCGCATAGCATGCTGGAAACGCAAGTTCTGGTACTCTTCGATGGCATCTTCAAGATGCTGCTCGATCTCTTCGCGAGACAGTTGATTAATTTCCCACATTTTCATGAGACTATTCTCCGAAATCTTTTTGCGTCACAAACTTCGTCTTGATCGGGAGCTTGTGCGCCGCCAGCCGCATAGCCTCGCGCGCTGTGTCCTCAGGAACACCACCGAGCTCGAACATGATGCGACCGGGCTTGACCACTGCAACCCAGTATTCCGGAGAGCCCTTGCCCTTACCCATACGGGTTTCAGCCGGCTTCTCCGTAACAGGCTTGTCCGGGAAAATACGAATCCAGACCTTACCGCCACGTTTGATGTATCGTGTCATCGCCACACGGGCAGCCTCGATTTGCCGCGAGGTGATCCACGCCGGCTCGAGCGCTTTCAGCCCATACTCGCCGAAAGATATCTTGGACCCACGGATCGCCTTGCCGCGCATACGGCCACGCTGCTGCTTGCGATATTTAACACGTTTAGGCATTAACATGATAGACTTAGCTCCAGTTAGCTATTCAGTTGCAGAATCAGTTCTCTACGCGTTGGTCACTTCACCGCGACAGATCCAGACCTTGACACCGATGGCGCCATAGGTCGTCTGCGCCGTTGCACGGGCATAATCGATATCAGCGCGCAGGGTATGCAAAGGAATCCGGCCCTGCTTGTATTGCTCGGTACGCGCCATTTCCGCGCCGCCGAGACGGCCGCTGCACACAACCCGGATGCCCTCAGCACCCATGCGCATGGTCGAGGTGATCGCTTTTTTCATGGCACGGCGAAAGGAAATCTTGGCAACGAGCTGCTGGGCGATATTCTCAGCAACCAGGTAAGCATCCAGCTCAGGACGCTTGATCTCGTTGATGTTCAACTGCACATCTTTTTTAGTCAGACGCTGCAGCTCTTCTTTCAGCTTATCTACCTCCTGCCCTTTGCGGCCGATAACGATGCCAGGGCGTGCTGTATTGATGGTCAGCGTGATCTTCTGTGCAGTACGGCTGATATGAATCCCGGAAACTCCGGCGCGGCTGAGACGGCTGCGCAGATACTTGCGCAACATCAGGTCTTCGGAAAGCGTCGTGCCGAAATTTTGCTCATCAAACCAGTTGGATTCCCATTCGCGAACAATACCGAGGCGAAATCCAATTGGGTTCGTTTTCTGACCCAAGGTACCTCCTAAACTATAAAGCCTGAAAATTTGATTATTTACCACAAACAATTGATTGTCATGGAGTTAGAAAGGCTTGTACTACAACAGTGTTTCTATGCCGTCACCGCACTTCCCAGGGACTGCGCAAGAAACCGCAGTACATCCTTTATTCGTCCTCTTCACCGTCTGCAACGGTGACAGTAATATGACAGGTGCGCTTTCTGATGCGCATTGCCCTGCCCATGGATGCCGGACGAAAACGCCGCATCATCGGGCCGCCATCGACTCTGGCTTCTGCGATGAACAGCTGATCCGTATCAATCTCATTTTCATCATCCTTGTGCAGGATGTTTGCCACGGCAGAACGCACGGTCTTTTCAATAGGCCCGGCCGCTTTTTTGTTGGTAAAATGCAGAATGTTGATCGCCTCTTCTACATTTTTTCCGCGTACCAGATCGATAACCTGGCGAGCCTTCCGCGGTGACATTCTTACGTGTCGGGCTTTCGCAGTTGCTTTCATACCTGCTCCTGAATACAAAATATTTACCTTCTCACTCTCGAAGATTTTTCAGATTTATCGACATGACCGCGATAGGTGCGTGTCGGGGCAAACTCGCCCAACTTGTGTCCGACCATGTTTTCAGAAATGAAAACCGGGATGAATTTGTTGCCATTATGAACGGCTATCGTGTGGCCGACAAATTCCGGAGTGATCGTTGAACGTCTTGCCCAGGTCTTGATGACCTTTTTTTGATTGGCATCATTGAGCTGCTGAATCTTCTTGTTCAGCGAAGCGTCAATATACGGGCCTTTTTTTACTGAACGTGGCATATTCCTCTATCCCTACTTTCTACGTCTCACAATGAACCGATCAGACGGCTTTTTCCTTCTAGTCTTCAAGCCTTTGCTTTTCTGCCCCCATGGGGAACAAGGATGGCGGCCACCGGAGCTGCGCCCTTCACCACCGCCCATCGGGTGATCCACAGGGTTCATGGCAACACCGCGCACGTGCGGGCGCCGGCCGAGCCAGCGGCTGCGGCCTGCTTTACCGCTGCGGATATTTTCGTGATCGACATTGCCGACCTGCCCGAGTGTCGCACGGCACTCAACATGAACCATGCGTACCTCTCCGGAAGGCATCTTAAGGTGAGCATATTTGCCATCACGGGCAACGAGCTGAATCGAGGTGCCTGCGCTGCGGGCGACCTGGCCGCCCTTGCCGGGCTTCAGTTCCACATTATGAATGATCGATCCGAGCGGGATATTGCCGAGGGGCAGGCAGTTACCGACATTAATGCTGGCATCTGCACCGGAGACGACTTTGTCGCCGACCTGCAAGCCAACAGGCGCCAGAATATAACGCTTCTCGCCGTCAGCATAGTGCAGCAGGGCGATGCGCGCGCTGCGGTTCGGGTCATATTCGATGCTGGCGACTTTTGCCGGTACACCGTCTTTGTTGCGTTTGAAATCGATAACGCGATATTTACGCTTGTGTCCACCGCCTCTGTGGCGGGCGGTTGCCCGACCCAGGTTGTTGCGCCCGCCGGACTTGGTCAGCTTGCGCAGCAGACTTTTTTCCGGCGTGGTTTTGGTGATTTCTTCAAAAGTAGAAACCGAGCGGAAGCGCTGTCCAGGCGTATTCGGTTTATATAATTTGATACCCATTGTTTGCTATCCTCAATTCCGGGTTATGCGCCAGTATCAAACAGATCGATGCTGTGGTCTTCTGCCAGGGTAACGATCGCTTTTTTGATCGTTGCACGGCGGCCAAAGGTCATACCGCGCCGGACATTCATGCGCTTACGCTTGCCCTTAACGACAACCGTTCTGACCGTTTTTACTTTGACATTGAACTTCTTCTCCACTGCTTTGCGGATTTCGATCTTGTTGGCACGACGATCGACCTCAAAAGCATAACGACCGTGCAGCTCCTGATCCATGAGAACTTTTTCCGTGAGCAGCGGGCGTCTCAATATTTCTTCCGGATGCTTCATCCCAACACCTCTTCTAATCTGCTGATGGCACTTTTCTGAATGACGATGTGCTTATTCCTGACCAGGTCGTATGTCGAAGCAATATCCGCACGCTGAACCTGTACCAGGGGAATATTTCTGGCTGCACGTACGAGTGCCATATCATATTCTGCTGTCAGAAAGATGATACGCTCACCCTGAGGTGCCAGATTTTCCACGATTGAGACCATTTCAGTAGTCTTGCCATTTTCGAGCGAAAAATCCTCGACGACACGCAGACGATCTTCTTTCAAACGCGCTGTCAGTACCGAACGCCTGGCTGCTTTTTTGGCTTTTTTGTTGATCTTTTCGGAATAATCACGCGGTTCCGGACCAAAAACGCGACCACCACCAACCCAGAGAGGGGAGCGGGTGGTACCCGCACGGGCTGCACCGCGACCTTTTTGTTTCCAGGGTTTTTTACCGCCGCCTCTGACTTCACTGCGGGTTTTGCTCTTGTGCGTCCCCTGCCGGCGATTTGCCAGATGTGCTTTGACAGCGAGATAAACCGTGTGTTCTTTCAACGGTGCGTCGAAGATCTTTTCAGGCAGATCAACCTTGCTTCCGGTTGCTTCACCCTGGATGTTATATAAATCTGTCTTCATTTGTTCACTCACTTGGTAATATAGACAATACCATTCCGGGCGCCGGGTACAGCACCACGCACCATCAGAATATTATTTTCTGGATCAACCTTGACGATTTCGAGATTGGTAACGGAGACGTTTTTATTACCGGTACGGCCTGCCATACGGGTGCCTTTCAGGACGCGCGAAGGATAAGAGCTCTGACCGATGGAACCAGGCGCACGCAGGCGGTCGCTCTGGCCGTGGGTCTTGGGGCCTCCGCCAAAACCATGACGTTTGACCACACCCTGGAATCCTTTACCTTTGCTCTTGCCGGATACTTTGACATAGTCGCCGACTTCAAAGACATCGACGCGGAGCTCATCGCCGGGTTTTACAGAAGATAATTCTGGAAAATAGCGGAATTCTTTCAGATAGCGGAGGGGGCGAATGTTCAACTTCTTGAAGAGACCGAGCTTTGGCTTGTTCAACGCTTTTTCAGTTACTTCGCCATAGCCTAGTTGAACGGCTTCGTATCCATTCTTTTCGATGGATCGTACTGCTGTTACGTAGCATGGCCCTGCTTGGATCACCGTTACGGGAATAGCTTCGCCGTTCTCGGTAAACACACGGGTCATGCCGAGCTTTTTTCCTATAAGAGCACTCATTTTCTACCAAATATCTTGCTGTTTGTTAAGCAGAGGATTGCTGCTTTGCTATCCGGAACCGGATGCGCCGCACCATTGGTTTTACACACTCATCCTCAGACTTTGATTTCCACGTCAACTCCTGCCGGCAGTTCGAGCTTCATCAGAGCATCAACTGTCTTCGGCGTCGAGTTCAAAATATCGATAAGACGTTTGTGAATACGCGTTTCAAACTGCTCACGGGATTTTTTATCCACATGAGGTGAACGCAAAACAGTGTAAACAGAGCGTTTCGTCGGCAGTGGAATCGGACCGGAAATCGCAGCACCGGTCGATTTTGCAGTATGGATGATTTTATCAGTTGACTTGTCGATCAGCCTGTAATCGTAGGCTTTGAGTTTGATTCTGATTTTTTGACCAACCACCAGAAATGCTCCAAATTTATCTGTCTTTTTACCTGCAACTGAGGCGCCGGGCATATACATGCCCGGCATCTCGGAATTTTATCTTTCCCGATCTGTTCGCACATGGAAGACCGGGGTGCTGAAAAATCGTCTTCTACCTGGATTCTTCAGACGAAAGTTACTCGATGATTTCAGTTACAACACCAGCGCCAACCGTACGGCCACCTTCACGAATTGCAAAGCGCAATCCTTCTTCCATAGCGATAGGCGTGATCAGCTCGACAGAGATGGTAACGTTATCGCCAGGCATGACCATTTCGGTGCCTTCAGGCAACTGGGTTACACCGGTTACATCCGTGGTACGGAAGTAAAACTGCGGTCGGTAGCCATTGAAAAACGGAGTGTGACGGCCGCCTTCTTCTTTTTTCAGGATGTAAACCTCACCCTTGAATTTGGTGTGCGGGGTAATCGAACCCGGCTTGGCGATAACCATACCGCGCTCAATTTCGTTCTTGTCAACGCCGCGGAGCAGCAGACCAACGTTATCGCCAGCCTCACCCTGATCCAGCAGCTTGCGGAACATTTCAACACCCGTACATACCGTCTTGCGGCTGACGCCAAGACCGACGATTTCAACTTCTTCACCCGGTTTGACAACACCGCGCTCGATACGGCCTGTAGCAACAGTACCACGTCCAGTGATGGAGAAAACATCTTCAACAGGCATGATGAAGGGCTTGTCAACATCACGCTCTGGAGTCGGGATGTAGGTATCGACAGCTTCCATCAGCTCCAGGATGCACTTGGTTTTTTCCGGATCACCGGGGTTGCTCAGGGCTTCCAGAGCACTACCGCGGATGATGGGAATATCATCACCGGGGAACTGATACTCATTCAGCAGTTCACGCAGTTCGAGTTCAACCAGCTCGAGGAGCTCTTCGTCATCGACCATATCCACTTTGTTCAGGAACACAACGATATAAGGAACACCTACCTGACGGGCGAGCAGGATGTGCTCACGCGTCTGCGGCATAGGACCGTCAGCAGCACTAACGACGAGAATGGCACCGTCCATCTGCGCTGCACCGGTGATCATGTTTTTGACATAGTCAGCGTGGCCCGGGCAGTCAACGTGAGCATAGTGGCGGTTAGCCGTCTGGTACTCTACGTGTGCTGTCGCGATGGTTATACCACGTGCACGCTCTTCTGGTGCGTTGTCGATTTTGTCAAAAGGAACAAAATCACTCAAACCTTCTTGTGCCAGAGTCTGGGTGATTGCCGCCGTCAGGGTCGTTTTGCCATGATCAACGTGACCAATGGTGCCGATGTTGACGTGAGGCTTGGTGCGCTCAAACTTTTGCTTTGCCATTTTATTGTGTCCTCCAGGTTTTTATAAGCTCAATGGACATTTATAATCTCGTTGAGACCTGTTTACCCGATTTATTCACACATCAGCGCATCGCGCAAGGAAATTCGGGATTTTTGAAATGTTTTGTTCGGCACTCTGTCTTCGTGTACCTTTTAAGACAACTGCCGGAAAGATTTATGCATTTGCCAGCTTAACTGACTTGAACCCCTTTGATCTTATCCATAATCGTCTCGGCGATGGATTGGGGGACAGGATGATAATGAGAAAACTGCATGGTATAGATTGCACGCCCCTGAGTAATGCTGCGCAAACGTGTCGCATATCCGAACATTTCGGACAACGGCACTGAGGCTGCTACCACCTGCGCATCTTTTCTCGGAAACATACCACGGATGCGTCCGCGCCGGGAGTTCAGGTCGCCCATGACATCGCCCATATACTCCTCAGGAACCACGACCTCGACATCCATAATCGGCTCGAGAATCACCGGCTTGGCTTTTAATGCTGCATTCTTGAACGCCATCGATCCCGCAACCTTGAACGCCATTTCCGATGAGTCAACGTCGTGAAATGAGCCATCCAGCAGCGTTGCTTTGACATCGATAACCGGGAAACCAGCCAGAACGCCGTTCAGCATCGCTTCTTTGATACCCTCTGCAACAGGATTGATGTATTCGCGCGGAATCACCCCGCCGACGATCTTGTTTTCGAAAACAAAACCCTGCCCCGGCTCCGAGGGCTCCAGCGTGATCACTGCATGGCCATACTGACCGCGACCGCCGGACTGGCGGACGAACTTACCTTCTGCCTCGGCCTTTTCGAGGATCGTCTCTTTGTAGGCAACTTGCGGTTTGCCGATATTCGCCTGCACTTTGAATTCACGAAGCAGGCGATCGACCAGAATTTCCAGGTGCAGCTCACCCATACCGGAAATGATCGTCTGACCGGTTTCATCATCCGTGCGAACCTGAAAAGTCGGGTCCTCATCTGCGAGCTTGCTCAGGGAGTCAGTGAGCTTATCCTGATCGCCCTTGGTCTTGGGCTCAATGGCCACGGAGATAACAGGCTCAGGGAAAACCATTTGCTCGAGAATAATCGGTTTGCTTTCATCACAGAGAGTGTGGCCGGTTTTGGTGTGTTTCAGTCCGACTGCTGCGACGATATCTCCTGCGCGGGCTTCTTCGATATCATCCCGCTTGTTGGCAGACATACGCAGAATGCGCCCGATGCGCTCTTTCTTGCCTGCGTTTGCGTTATAGACATAGGAACCTGCCTTGATGATTCCTGAGTAAACTCTGAAATAGGTGAGCTTGCCGACATAGGGGTCACTCATGATTTTGAACGCAAGGGCGGAAAATGGTGCGTCATCGCTGGGTTCGCGTTCAAGCGGTTCTTCAGTTTTCGGATGATGACCTTTAACTGCGGGCAAATCCACGGGAGAAGGCAGAAAATAGGTTATCGCATCGAGAAGGCGTTGGACGCCTTTATTTTTGAAGGCCGTACCGCAAAGAACCGGTACGATGCTGACGTCGATCGTAGCCTTACGGATCGTTTCACGCAATTCTTCTTCGGTGATCTCCTCACCGTCGAGATATTTTTCCATCAGGTGGTCATTATAATCGGATACGGCTTCGAGCAGATGAGTGCGGTGTTCTTCGGCTTCAGAGAGCAGGTCTTCAGGGATGTCGATCTCTTCCCAGGTGGTCCCCAAATTATCTTCATTATAAACAACAGCTTTCATCTTGATCAGGTCGATGATGCCGTTAAACATCTCGCCAGCACCGATCGGGAGTTGGATCGGAATCGCATTGGCGCCAAGGCGCTCGCGCATCATATCGACAGCATTGTGGAAATCCGCACCGACACGGTCCATCTTGTTGACAAAAGCGATTCTGGGAACCTGGTATTTATCAGCCTGGCGCCAGACGGTTTCCGACTGCGGTTCAACGCCACCCACGGCACAGAACAGGGCAACCGCGCCATCGAGAATGCGCAGCGAACGCTCGACTTCCACGGTGAAATCCACGTGCCCCGGGGTATCGATAATATTGATCCGGCAGTCGCGCCAGTAACAACTGGTTGCAGCCGAGGTAATCGTAATACCGCGCTCTTTTTCCTGCGCCATCCAGTCCATAGTCGCAGCGCCTTCATGCACCTCACCCATCTTGTGCAGAATGCCGGTATAGAACAGAATCCGTTCCGTCGTCGTGGTTTTGCCGGCGTCGATGTGGGCCATGATGCCGATATTACGTGTGTTTGCCAAACTATCTTTAGCCATGATGTGTTTTCCAGAATTACAAAAAAAAGCGCTTTACAGCGTAAACCGCAGTCTTAACAGTGAAAAGTGATACAAATTAATCATAAATAAGGGGAAGTTTTCAAAATCGGAAAACTTCCCCGGCCATACCGATAACCACTGATGTCAAATTTTACCAGCGGAAGTGGGCGAATGCTTTGTTTGCCTCAGCCATCCGGTGGGTATCTTCGCGCTTCTTGATCGAAGCACCTTCCTTGTTGGCAGCAGCGAGAATTTCATTGGCCAGCCGCTGCTCCATCGTTCTCTCGTTACGAGCACGTGAATAAAGGATCAGCCAGCGGATTGCCAGCGCTTGCCGGCGATCTTCACGAACTTCAATCGGAACCTGATACGTAGCACCACCGACCCGGCGTGACTTCACCTCGAGAATCGGCTTGACATTTTCAACTGCTCGCTCGAACACTTCGATACCAGGCTTACCGCTTTTCTTTTCCACCAGATCGAGGGAGGAGTAGAAAATCTTCTCAGCGACGCTTTTCTTGCCGCCCCGCATCATCGAATTGATGAATTTGGTGACCAGAACTTTTTTATGCTTGGGATCCGGTAAAACCTGACGCTTTTCCGCTTTTCTTCTACGCATTCAAAAACTCGAATTTATTTTTTCTTGGTTCCGTATTTTGATCTGGCCTGCTTCCTATCCTGCACACCGCTCGTATCATAAACGCCGCGAACGATGTGATAACGCACACCAGGCAAATCCTTGACACGACCACCGCGGATCAAAACGATCGAGTGCTCCTGCAGGTTATGCCCTTCGCCCGGAATATAGGCCGTCACCTCAAAACCATTGGTGAGGCGAACACGGGCGACCTTACGTAAGGCTGAATTCGGCTTTTTCGGCGTCGTCGTGTAAACTCGCGTGCAAACGCCGCGTCGTTGCGGTGCCCCGGTCAACGCCGGAGACGTGGTCTTGCGCAGCTGGCGCTTTCGACCAAATCGGACAAGTTGATTTATTGTAGGCAAGATACCTCCTTAAAATCACAGACTGAAAATATAGAAAAACTTTACTCGAAATGCAATCTTTTTTTTATAATTTATTGTAATACTTTTCGGCACATCAAAAGCAGTACGATCAGGCCACTTCACCGATTGCCGGCTTGACATCAGCGCCGTTCTCTGATACCGCATCATCCTTTTTCCTGACCCGGATCTTTTTGTACTTCGGCAGACCCGTGCCAGCCGGGATGAGATTACCCATGATCACGTTTTCCTTCAGACCACGCAGATAATCCCGCTTACCCGCAACCGATGCATCTGCAAGAACGCGTGTGGTTTCCTGGAACGATGCGGCTGAGATGAAGCTTTCCGTGGTCAGCGAAGCCTTGGTGATACCCAGCAGCAGCGGCTGGAACGTGGCAGGTGTCGCAGCCCGGGACTCCGGCGGTGTCTTTTTCGCCTTGCGCAGCTCAGCGCTGACAGCATCGAAGTCATCCTTATCAACCAGCTCACCTTCCGCGTACTCGCTGTCGCCTACCGCGGTGATCACCACTTTGTTGCGGATCTTCTCGTTCTCGTGCAGAAAGCGAATTTTGTCAACCTGGTCGCCTTCGAGGTATGGGGTATCACCCGGGTCCTCAATTTTGACCTTCTGCAGCATCTGGCGTACGATGATCTCGATGTGCTTGTCGTTGATGCGCACACCCTGCAGGCGGTAAACCTCCTGGATTTCATTCACGAGATATTCCTGCACCTTGTTCGGCCCGAGAATATTGAGGATGTCATGCGGCGCTACCGACCCTTCGCACAGCTTCTCACCGGCTTCTACATAGTCGCCATCATGGACGAGAACGTGCTTTCCGTACGGGATCAGATAAGTGCGCTCATCCTGCTCATCACGCGAGGTGACGATAACGCGACGGATACCGCGGCGGATTTCGCCAAAACGAACCGTACCGTCGATCTCACTGACGATCGCCGGTTCCTTGGGTTTGCGCGCTTCGAACAGCTCGGCAACCCGGGGCAGACCACCCGTGATATCACGGGTTTTCGCGATGCCACGCGGGATTTTGACCAGCACGTCACCGGGGCTGACTTTCTCGCCATCAGCAACCTGCAGGTGCGAACGCGTGGGCAGAATGTATGAGCTCAGCTTGTTGCCTTCTGCATCGACAATCTGAAGGGTCGGACTCAGGTTACGCATACGCGACTCGATGATGACCCGTTGTTTCAGGCCTGTCGTGTCGTCCAGCTCTTCGCGCATGGTGACATTTTCTTTGATGTCGATATATTTCACGGTTCCCTCAGTCGTCGCGATGATGCTGGCTGTGTATGGGTCCCAATGAAAGAGAACCTGGCCTTTTTTCACGTCCTGACCGTCGGTCACATTGATCTGAGCACCGTAGGGAATGATAAACTGTGACAGCACACGATCATTTTCGTCGATCACTTTCAGTCGCGCATTCCGGCCAACAGCGACAACTGTCATATCCGCCTGAGTAACCGACTTCAGGTTTTCGAACTCAACGCGGCCATCCTGACGCGCAGCAACCTGTGACTGTGCCGCGATACGCGAGGCCGTACCACCGATGTGGAAAGTCCGCAGTGTGAGCTGTGTTCCTGGTTCACCGATAGACTGAGCAGCCATGACACCAACTGCCTCACCGATGGTCACCATGTTGCCGGTTGCCAGGTTGCGACCATAACACTTGGCGCAGACACCCCGCTCCGACTCACAAGTGAGCACCGAGCGGATATAGACAGATTCGATGCCGGCGTCGGAAATCTGATCCGCCTTTTCCTCATCGATGAGCTCGCCGGATTCGATGATAATGTCTCCGCTTTCCGGATCATAGACATCCTCTGCAGCGACTCGCCCAAGAATCCGGTCGCGAATCGGTTCGATGACCTCCTCGCCTTCTTTCAGATCACCGATACGCAACCCCAGAATGGTCCCACAGTCAATGCCGGTGATGATCACATCCTGAGCCACGTCCACGAGCCGGCGGGTCAGGTAGCCGGCATCCGCAGTTTTGAGCGCTGTATCAGCAAGGCCTTTACGGGCGCCGTGAGTCGAGATGAAGTATTCCAGCACAGACAAGCCTTCGCGGAAGTTTGCCGTAATCGGGTTTTCGATGATTTCACCCATCTGGCCGGTCATCTTTTTCTGCGGCTTGGCCATCAGACCGCGCATGCCCGCCAGCTGGCGGATCTGCTCTTTGGAGCCCCGCGCACCGGAGTCAGCCATCATATAGATCGGGTTAAAGCCACCCTCTGCAACCGAAAGATGGTCGAACATCTTTTCAGCGATATCGCTGGTGGCATGAGTCCAGATGTCGATGATCTTGTTGTAACGCTCACCGTCGGTGATGATACCATTTTCATACTGTTTCTGAATGGTCTCGACCTGTTCATATGCCTCAGCCAGCAGCTTCGGCTTTTCTTCCGGAATGAGTACATCTTCGACGCCAACCGTCACACCAGAGCGCATGGCGTGGGTAAAGCCGAGACGCTTGAGGTCATCGAGAAAATCAGCGCAGAACTTATTGCCGAAGCGCTTGTACACGTCAGCGATGATTTCTTCGATTCGCTTCTTGGTCAGCATTTCATTGATGAAGTCCATGCCGTCAGGCACGATGCCGTTGAAGATGATCCGTCCTACCGTGGTCTTCAAAATACCATCCGGGAAACGGACATCGATTTCAGCGTGCAGGCCGAGCTTGCCGTTATTGTACGCGATCAGCGCTTCATCCGGGCTGGAAAAACGTTTGCCCTCACCGAGAGCACCTTTTTTCTTTTTGGTGATGTAGTACAGACCCAGTACGATATCCTGGCTCGGAATCGCCAGAGGCCGGCCGCTTGCAGGTGAGAGAATATTGTGGCTTGCCAGCATCAGCAGACGGGTTTCGATCTGCGCATAATAAGACAGCGGCAGGTGAACAGCCATCTGGTCGCCGTCAAAGTCAGCGTTGAACGCTGCACAAACCAGCGGGTGGATCTGGATCGCCTTGCCTTCCACCAGAATCGGCTGGAACGCCTGAATACCGAGACGGTGCAGCGTCGGGGCTCGGTTGAGCATGACCGGATGGTCCTGGATGATGTCTTCGAGCAGGTCCCAGACTTCCGGGCTGCGCTTGTCCACCATTTTCTTGGCACTCTTCACGGTCTTGACCATGCCATACTGTACCAGCCTGCGGATGACGAAGGGCTTGAACAGCTCCAGCGCCATTTCCTTGGGCAAACCGCACTGGTGCAACTTGAGCTCCGGGCCAACGACGATAACCGAACGGCCGGAATAGTCGATACGCTTGCCGAGCAGGTTTTGACGAAAACGGCCCTGCTTGCCGCGCAACATATCGGAGAGAGACTTGAGCGGGCGATTGCCGTCACCGCGTACTGCGGCGGCCTTGCGGCCGTTATCAAAGAGGGCATCGACAGCTTCCTGAAGCATGCGTTTCTCGTTGCGCAGAATGACTTCAGGCGCTTTGATCTCCATCAGTTTTTTCAGGCGGTTGTTGCGGATGATCACGCGACGATACAAATCGTTGAGGTCTGAAGTCGCAAAACGGCCGCCTTCCAGAGGAACCAGAGGGCGCAATTCCGGCGGGATGACCGGAATAACGGACATGACCATCCACTCAGGGCGGTTCTGACTCTTCTTGAATGCTTCCACAACTTTGAGGCGCTTGAGCGCATCGTTTTTGCGCTGGTGCGAGGTCTCGTTTTTCGCAATAGTGCGCAGCTCGCGGGAGAGTTTATCGACATCGACAAGCTTGAGCAGATCGACGACCGCCTCCCCGCCGATCTTGGCCGAGAAAGGCTGCATCTCTTCGCCATCTTCCGAAACCGGCAAGGCGCTTTCGGCTTCCTTGCTTTCGATCTCGTAGTAATCTTCCTCGGTGAGCAGCTCGCCGCGTTTCAGGCCGCTGTTGCCGGGATGAATGACGACATAGGATTCATAATAAATGATGCGCTCGAGGTCTTTCGGGCTGATACCGAGGATATAGCCGATCTTCGATGGCAGAGATTTCCAAAACCAGATGTGCACGACCGGCACGGCAAGGCTGATGTGTCCCATGCGCTCACGCCGTACGCTTTTAGTCGTGACTTCTACCCCGCAGCGATCACAAACGATACCTTTATAACGGATGCGCTTGTATTTACCGCAGTGGCATTCCCAGTCCCGCACAGGGCCGAAAATTTTCTCGCAAAACAGACCGTCCTTTTCCGGTTTGAAGCTGCGGTAGTTGATCGTTTCCGGCTTGGTGACCTCACCGTGCGAACGTTCGAGAATTTTGTCCGGCGAGGCGAGTTGGATACCAATAGCCGAAATGTTACGGCGAAAAACGCTCTCTTGCTTTGTGAAAAAATTCAAGGTCTCACCTCCATGTATTTTGGCTTGACCGAATAAGAAAGATTATTATGAAAACGTCTGCCCGCTCCCGGGCAGACGCACATTCCGAATTTGAAAACAGTGAGGCTACAGGTCGAGTTGTCCATTTTCCTCGATCAGTTCGACATCGAGGCCCAGGCCCTGGAGTTCCCGGATGAGTACGTTGAAGGATTCGGGCAGACCCGGTTCCGGCAGGTTGTCACCCTTGACGATAGCTTCATAAACCTTGCTGCGACCACGCACATCATCCGATTTCACCGTCAGGATTTCCTGCAGAGCGTGGGCGGCGCCGTAGGCTTCGAGTGCCCACACCTCCATTTCTCCAAAACGCTGGCCGCCAAACTGCGCTTTACCGCCGAGAGGCTGCTGCGTAATCAGGGAGTACGGCCCGATCGAGCGAGCGTGGATTTTATCTTCAACAAGGTGTGACAGCTTGAGAATATAGATGTATCCCACAGTAACTTTGGAATCGATCTTCTCGCCGGTCATGCCATCGTACAGAACCGTCTTACCGTCAGTGGGCAGGCCGGCTTTTTTCATCTGCTCGACGACTTCTTCGTAGCTTGCGCCGTCGAACACCGGTGTCGCAAACTTGACACCCAGCTTGCCGGCAGCCCAGCCCAGCTGGGTTTCAAAAATCTGCCCCAGGTTCATTCGCGAAGGTACGCCGAGAGGATTGAGCACGATATCGACCGGAGTACCGTCTTCCATATAGGGCATGTCTTCCATCGGCACGATGCGGGCAACCACACCCTTGTTGCCATGGCGGCCGGCCATCTTATCGCCAACCATCAGCTTGCGCTTCTTGGCGACATAAACTTTGGCCAGCTGAACGATGCCCGGAGGCAGCTCGTCACCGACCACAATCTTCAGTTTGCGGCGTTCGAACTCCTCTTCAAGGTCCTCGAGCTTGTCAAAATAGGCCTGTACAACCTCGATCGCGAGATCGTTGGCTTCCTCATCTTTGACAAAACCATCGGAATAGTCCAGGTTATCAAAATCGAGCTCAGCGATGCGGTCTTCCGTCAGCTTGCTGTTTTCCTTGACGACGATTTCTCCGGACTCTTTTTCGCGCAGGACATGGCTTTTCTTGCCCTTGACAGCGATCGCCAGATTGCGGTTGAGCATCTTGCGCACGCGGGCTTTCTGACCGTCGAGCCAGGCTTCCAGCTCTTCGATAGCCTGCTTGTCCTGCTTCTTGGTTTTGGCGTCTTTTTTCTTGCGCGAGAACAGCTTGGTATCGATGACGATACCATGCAATCCGGGCGGTGCCTTCAGGCTGGCATCCTTGACATCACCGGCCTTTTCACCGAAAATAGCCTTGAGCAGCTTTTCTTCCGGCGTCGGATCGGTCTCACCCTTGGGCGTCACCTTACCGACGAGAATATCGCCGGGCTTAACTTCCGCGCCGATGCGAATGATGCCGTTCTCATCGAGGTTCTTGGTCGCTTCTTCGCTGACGTTGGGGATTTCGCGGGTAAGCTCTTCCTCCCCGCTCTTGGTATCCCGAACCTGCAGCTCAAACACCTCGATATGAATCGAGGTGTACACGTCATCCCGAACGACACGCTCAGAGATGACGATAGCATCTTCAAAGTTATATCCGTTCCAGGGCATGAACGCCACCAGAACATTTTTACCGAGGGCGAGTTCACCGTTCTGCGTGGAACAGCCATCAGCCAGCACATCACCCTTTTTCACCCGCTGTCCGGGAAGCACAACCGGTTTCTGGTTGATGCAGGTATCCTGGTTCGAACGGGCAAATTTCGTAGTCGGGTAATAGTGCAGATTGTCTTCTTCAAAATTGAGCAGTTTTTCACGGCTGACTTCAGACTCATCACCCTGAATTTCCTCCCGGACGACGATCATGTCAGCAGAGACGCGCTCGACCACACCATCGACATCAGAAACGATCAGGGCTCGCGAATCGCGGGCGACTTTCCCTTCCATGCCCGTGCCGACCATCGGGGATTCCGGCACCAGCAAAGGCACGGCCTGGCGCTGCATGTTCGAACCCATCAGCGCCCGGTTGGCGTCATCATGCTCGAGGAAAGGAATCAACGAGGCAGCCGCAGAAACGATCTGGTTGGGAGAAACGTCGATGTAGTTGATCTCTTCCGGACTGGCGAGGGGGAAATCCCCCTTGCTGCGCGCCTTGATACGATCATGCACGAATCTGCCGTTCTTGTCGATCGGCGCGTTGGCCTGCGCGATGACAAAGTTATCTTCATCATCAGCAGAGAGATATTCGATTTTCTTCTGCACTTTGCCATTGACGACCGGACGGTACGGTGTTTCGATAAAGCCAAACTCGTTGATGCGCGCATAGGTCGTCAGCGAGGAAATCAGACCGATGTTCGGGCCTTCCGGCGTTTCGATCGGACAGAGACGGCCGTAGTGCGTATAATGCACATCCCGGACTTCGAAGCCGGCGCGTTCACGCGTCAGGCCACCGGGGCCAAGAGCCGAAAGGCGCCGCTTGTGGGTCAGCTCAGCGAGGGGGTTGGTCTGATCCATGAACTGCGAAAGCTGGCTGGTACCGAAGAATGTATTGATTACGGACAGAATGGTGCGCGCGTTGACGAG
>WFTM01000024.1 GCA_015485525.1 Candidatus Zhuqueibacterota bacterium
CGTGTTTTACCGCTAAGGCGCGAAGAGCGCGAAGGAAGCGGAGCAAAAGTAAAAACCATTAGCTGCTTTTCAACAAGGTGACTCTGTTTTCCCGCCATCGGTTTTTCAACCCAGTGATGACTGTCACCTTGTTCATCTTCGCGGCCCTGGCGCCTTGGCGGTTCAAAAAAAATAGCCGGATGATATTTCAAACTCAGGAGCCAGAACGTTTCCATTGTTTCTGGTATGAGCATAAAAAGCGTGTCGTTATCCCGCCCCTTATTTTTAGGGCTGCAGCTGTTTGCGACCATGCGAAGTGAACCGGATATCTGGCCACTTCGCGTCATAACCTTTTGGGGTGCACTGCTGTTTTGATGGGTATAGCCACACATATCAAATAATAACAATATCTTATAGCCAGTAAAGGGTTTATCGTTTGGGGTAAATCGTTCAGACTGATAGTTCTGCACCGGGCATGACTTTGCCAATGAATCGGATTCGAAAACGGGAGGGAGGAAGATGAAAATGAAAAAAGTTTGGGCACTTGCGCTTCTGCTCGCAGCGCTGTTCACAGCGTGCGGCGGGGATGAATACGACGTCCTGATCCATAACGCCATGATCTATGATGGCACAGGCGCGGCACCGTTTCCGGGCAGCGTGGCCATCAAAGGCGACCGCATCGCCTGGGTGGGGCCGGACACGACCCTGCCGGCGAAGACACGCATTGATGCCGCCGGACAGGCTGTAGCGCCGGGATTTATCAACATGTTGAGCTGGGCGCCGCGCGCGCTGATGATGGATGGCCGTTCGCAAAGCGATATCCGCCAGGGCGTGACTCTGGAGATATTTGGCGAAGGCTGGTCTGACGGCCCGCTCAACGATGCTATGAAAGAGGAAATGCGCAGCAACCAGAAAGATTTTCGCTTCGATGTTTCCTGGACAACGCTGGGCGAGTTTCTCGAACACCTCGAACAGCGCGGGGTGTCACCCAATATCGCCTCCTTCGTCGGCGCCACAACTGTGCGCATCCATGTACTCGGTGAGGAAGACAGAGCCCCGGATGCTGCGGAGTTGGAAAAAATGCGCGCACTGGTACGACAGGCCATGGAAGAAGGTGCGATGGGCCTGGCTTCGGCCCTGATCTATGCACCGGGCTTTTACGCCGGCACCGATGAGCTGATCGCCCTGGCTAAAGTCGTGGCAGAGTATGGCGGCATGTATATCTCGCACATGCGCAGCGAGGGAAACCAGTTGCTGCAGGCTATCGATGAGCTGGTGACCATTGCCCGTGAGGCAGGTGTGCCTGCGGAGATTTATCACCTCAAAGCTGCCGGCCGGCAAAACTGGCATAAACTGGATGCCGCGATCGCAAAAATAGAAAAAGCACGCGCAGAAGGCCTGCGTATCAGCGCGGATATGTACAACTACACTGCCGGCGCCACAGGGCTTGACGCCGCAATGCCACCCTGGGTCCAGGAAGGCGGTTATAAAATGTGGAAGCAAAGACTGCAGGAACCCATGACCCGCCAGAAAGTCTTGCAGGAAATGCTCACTCCCACAGACAAATGGGAGAACCTCTTCCTCGCAGCGGGCGCGGAAAATATGATCCTTGTTGGATTCCGCAATGATTCCCTGAAACATCTCACCGGCAAGCGGCTGGCCGATGTCGCGGCACAGCGTAAAAAGTCTCCGGCCGAGACTATCATCGATCTGGTCGTCGAAGATGGCAGCCGGGTTGAGACGGTTTATTTCCTCATGTCCGAGGATAATGTCAAAAAGCAGATCGCCCTGCCCTGGATCAGCTTCTGTTCAGACGCCGGCTCTCTGGAACCTGAGGGACTGTTCCTCAAGCGCCAGCCCCATCCGCGCGCCTATGGGAACTTCGCCCGCCTGCTGGGCAAATATGTCCGCGATGAAAAAGTTATCCCCCTGCAGGAAGCAATCCGCAAGCTGACATCATTGCCTGCGGATAATCTCGGAATTCGTGACAGGGGACGTTTACAGGTTGGTCATTTTGCTGATATCGTTGTATTTGATCCGGCAACAATACAGGATCATGCCACGTATGACCAGCCCCATCAATATGCGACCGGTGTGCAGCATGTTTTTGTCAACGGTGTACAGGTGCTTCGGGATGGCGAGCACACCGATGCCCGTCCGGGCCGTTTTGTTCGCGGGCCGGGTTGGGTTGGCCATTCCGGGAAATGATGCCCTCCGGGCAAAACGTCTCAGAAAGGTGTAATGATGAAATTTTGGCGATGTATCCTTACAGGTGTGTTGGTGTTTCTGACTTTTGGTGACCTCGCTGCCGAAGAGCAGGCACTCTCTCCCCGGGTTGATGATCGTGATGTCCCCAATATTTATCTCGATTGCAACCGGTGTGATTTCGATTATCTGCGCGAGAATATCACATTTGTGAATTACGTACGCGACCGCAAAGATGCTCTGGTGCATATTATCGTTTCGACCCAGCGCACCGGTGGCGGCGGCCGTGAATATACATTGATTTTTCACGGCCAGAAACAGTACGAAGGCAAAAGCGATACCCTGAGTTTTATCACCGAGCCGGAGGAGACCGATGACTCGGTGCGCAGAAAAATGGCACACACGATTCGTCTCGGTATGGTGCGCTATGTTGCCGGCACCTCCGTCGGTAAGTTCCTCTCCGTGCAGTTCAATAGTCCACGCAAGCCGGCAGAAGTGCGCGACCGCTGGAACTACTGGGTGTTCCGCACCCGCTTTCGCAGTTTTGCCAATGGCCAGAAATCGACGAATTTCTTTAATCTCAACGGTTCCGTATCTGCAAGCCGCGTCACGGATGCGTGGAAAGTCAACCTCACCTTTGGCACCAACTACAGTGAAAACAGATTCGATGTCAGCTCCGGCACTTTCCGCAGCATCGACCGCGAAAACTGGTCTTACGGCCTGATCGTGAAGAGCATCGATGAGCACTGGTCGGTCGGAGCCTTTGCGGATGCTTCCTCCTCAACGCGCAGAAATGTCGAGCTCGATGTCATGCTGGCCCCGGCGATCGAGTATAACCTTTTTCCTTATTCAGAATCTACCCACCGGCAGTTGCGCATATTGTACCAGCTCGGATATAATGGCTTCCGCTACAGCGAAGTGACGATCTATGACAAAATCTCTGAAGACCTGGTCGCTCACCAGTTGGGCGTAGCGCTGCAGGCACAGCAGACATGGGGATCAGTCGATATGTCAGTGCGCTGGTCCCAGTATTTAAATGACTTGTCGAAAAACCGTCTGCGTATTCGGGGTGGTATCGCCTTACAGCTCTTCCGTGGATTTTCCCTGGAAATCGACGGGAATTATGAGCAGATCCGGGATCAGCTCTTTTTGCCCAAATCATCGATCCCGGATGAGGACATCCTTTTGCGACGCCGCGAGCTGGAAACGTCGTATCGCTATTTTACCAGCATCGGAATTCGCTACACGTTCGGCTCGAAGTTCAGCAATGTCGTCAATCCGCGCTTCAGCGGCTGAGAGGTGTAGTCGCAGCAGC
>WFTM01000025.1 GCA_015485525.1 Candidatus Zhuqueibacterota bacterium
CCCCGAAAAACGAGTCTGTTCGTACGCGCGGCTCTGGCAGTACTCTTCGTCTTTTCTGCAGCACTGCTCCCGGCTGAAACACCGGATTCCCTGAACTGGTCGCCGGAATTCAGCATGCAGTTTCCCGGCATCCGCGGCACGGCTATTTCTCCGGACGGGTCCCTGATCGCATACGTCGTCCGCACTGCGATTATGGATGGTGAGAAGTCCGAATACCGCAGCCATATCTACATCGTTTCTGCAGATGGCAAGAGCGATATCCAGTACACCCGCGGTGAAAAATCCTGCAGCAATCCGGCCTTTTCACCGGACGGCGAGTGGCTGGGATTTACCTCCGCCCGTGGCGGCAAAAAAAACCAGGTCTGGCGTATCCGCATACGTGGCGGCGAGGCCGAACAGATCACTGAGGCAGAAAACGGAGTCGCTGCCTGGCGCTGGTCGCCGGACGGGCGCAGCATCGCTTACACCATGCGAGACCCTGAAACCGAGGCAGAAAAAAAGCGCAAAAAGGAAAAGCGCGATGTCATTCTCGTCGATAAAAATTTCAAATACAACCACCTGTACCGCATCAGTGTGGAGAAAAACAGCGAGGGCAAACGCGATGTGCAACGGCTGACGCGCGGGGATTTTCACATCACTGCGTTCGACTGGTCGCCGGATGGCACAACCATCGTGTTTTCTCATCAGAAAGATCCGCGTATCAACACCGGTTTTCTCAACAGCCGCATCTCGACTGTGCCGGCAGACAGCGGCGCGGTGACTGCGCTGGTGAGCTGGGGCGGCGCCAACCGCCAGCCGCGCTACTCCCCGGACGGCCGCTGGGTAGCGTTCACTTCCCACGGTGGCAGCCCGCAGCCTGTCGGCCTTTCTGATCTCTACATCATCCCCGCACAGGGAGGGCAACCGAAAAAACTGCACGACACCGGCGACCGCAATGCCTCCCTGATCGGCTGGAGCCGGAACGGCAAATCACTTATCTATTCCGAAGCTGCCGGCACGACCCGGCATATCTTTGCCCTGCCGGTTGATGGCGGCGCTGCCAAGCCTGTTTCCCGCGGTCAGGGCGTAGCCGGCTCGGTTTCTCTGGCGGCAAAAACCGACCGCATGGCCTTCACCTGGCAGACGCTGACCAGCCCGGCCGAGGTGCACATTTCTCCGACGCGTAAATTTTCGCCAAAGAAGCTCACCCGCATCAACGCCGAAATTACCTTGCCGGAAATGGGCAGAACCGAGGTTATCCGCTGGAAATCGAAGGACGGGCTGGAGATCGAAGGCCTGCTGACCTATCCGATCGGTTATGAGGAAGGCAAAAAATATCCGTTGATTTTGAACGTTCACGGTGGCCCGGCAGGCGTTTTCCTGCAACGCTTTACCGGTTCGGCAAGCATCTATCTGATACAGTATTTCGCGGAAAATGGCTTTTTCGTGCTGCGTCCGAATCCGCGCGGCAGCACGGGATACGGCAAAAAATTCCGCTATGCCAATGTACGTGACTGGGGCTACGGCGATTATGAAGACCTGCTCTCTGGTGTTGATCTCGCTATCGAGCGCGGGCTGGCGCACCCGGACAGCCTGTGTTTGATGGGCTGGAGTTACGGCGGCTACATGACCTCCTTCATGGTCACACGTACGCAGCGCTTCAAAGCCGCGAGCATGGGGGCAGGCCTGCCCAATCTGATCAGCATGACCACGACGACGGACATTCCGGACTATCTGGTGGCTCACATGGGAGGCAAGGAATTCTGGCAGGATTATGAGGTGTACGAAAAACATTCTGCGATTTACCGGATCGCGCATGTCACCACGCCGACACAGGTGATTCACGGCGCCAGAGATTTGCGTGTACCCTTCACCCAGGGGCAGGAATTTTACGTCGCCCTGTCGCGCAAGGGCGTTCCGACTGAGATGATCGTGTATCCGCGTACGCCGCACGGCCCGCGCGAACCGAAATTCGTCATGGATGTCTCCCCACGCATTCTGAACTGGTTTAACCAGCACCTCGGGCGCTGAGACGCGTGCAGCCGCCGGGAGCAGTAAACTTCCGGCGGCTGCTATTCCTCACCTTTCCCTGTACGCAGGCGCTCGAGCACAGCCCGGGTGATCTCGCGTACCACCGCTTCCAGCTCTCCCGATTGCACGCTGTCCGGCTGTGTCCGGCACGGTGTAATGCGCCCCGGGACTCCGGCTTTCTCACGCAGAACCATGAGCTTTTCCACCTCTTCCGGACTCAGCGTTTCGGTTTGACCCAACTGCCTGCTCAGAAAAATGATCTGCGCTGCGTGCTCCAGAGTTTCCATGCGGAAATAGGCAGTAAGAACCTCTGTCCCCAGGGTCAGCGCACCGTGATTGGCCAGTAGAATGGCATCCGAGTGCTGCACCAGCGGCCGGATCGATTCAGGGATGCCTTGTGTGGATGGCGTGGCATAGGGCGCTATCGGCACAGAGCCGAGGGTAAAAACCGCCTCAGCCAGAGCGCACTGATCGAGGGGGATACCGGCCACGGCAAAAGCCGTGCTGTACGGTGGGTGCGCATGCACCACCGCGGCAACGTCCTCGCGCTGGCGATAGACTTCGAAGTGCATCTTCAGCTCACTCGACGGCCGCAAGGCTGTATCGCGGCTGAGCACGTTGCCCTCCATATCCACACGCAACAACATCTCCGGGGTCATAAAGCCCTTGCTCACACCAGTGGGCGTGGTCAGCAGGACGTTCTCGTCTAGCCGCGCAGAGATATTGCCATCATTCGCAGCGACAAAACCGCGCTGCCACAGCCGGCGCCCCATCTCGACGATTTCCTGCCGAAGCTTGCGTTCCTGTAGTGTTTTGTAATAAGCCATTGCACCTCTTTCGCCCGGTTTTCGGGATATGTTCTTTCCTGATTATTTAAGCGGGAGTCGGGATAGCTGACCGGACTTATTTACAAAAAAGATATCCGTCCGGTGAACCCATCTTCCTCCAATTCATCTCCTTTTCTCCGTCTCGGCACGGATGCGCCCATGGCCCAGACACCGACATGGACGAAATGTAGCCGAAGTGGCAACACTTCGGGCGCACCGAACGCCGGAACCTCATCTTTTCGGGCACGTGCTTGAGTCTGGGAGATTCCGGTCTTCCCCTGCGGGGAAACCGGAATGACCGTTCGGGTACAGGCACTTAACTGATACATAGCATGACATCATTAACAGTCTAAGGCGCGATCTCTAGCACGACATCGTTTACACACGCCAGACCGCCCCATGGGGCGGCGGCACGCTTTAAGGCACAAAAATAGCGACGAAGCGATCTTTTCGCAAGTTATGGATTATTCAGGTTAAAAATAGCTTTTTCACAGCGAGTTGCAACCAAATCACCATTACCAGCCGTCCATATTTCGCGAATTTTGCTCGATCCGGTTCATTTTGGCTGTTTTCAGGGTGGAAAACACGTGCAGGAGCGGACAAGTTACTTGCATTCGGTGTTTTTTCTTTTATATTAATTTGTTCTTTGCCCATCAGGTTCGGCTTTATGCGATATGGATTGGGATAAACTTTTATGAAATACAAAACAGCACCGTGTAAGGAGTTCACGCATGGCCAAGAAACAATCATTTGAATCCAAGCTTTCCCGGCACAGAAAGGCTGGTGCACAGAAAGCTGTCAAGCTGGTGTATTCCACCCGCTCTGAAAAAACCGGCGCCTGGAAATTCGTCCAGCGTTTCATCACCCTGCCCATCGATGGTGACGAAAACAAATACGTCGATGAGGCTCTGAAGGAAATCAACGAACAAAAATAGCCGGCGAGCTGTTCACCCTCTTTGCGGGGGTGTGAGTATGGCGGTTATCGACCGCACCATGAGGTCAAAACGAGGCAATTCATGCGAAGCATACTGAGCCTTCTCATTTTCAGCCTGACGTTTCCCGGTGTCATGCTCCAGGGTCAGCAGAACAAGCTGCGCTCCGGCCCCATGGTTGGCTACTCGGAAATGCGGGAGGTGCTCCTTTGGGTTCAGACGCGAGAAAGCGCGCGGGTACAGATTTTCTATCGTGAGAAAGGCACGCAGGAGGAAGAAGCTGCCACTGCAGAAGTAACCACTCTTGCCCACAACGCCTTCACAGCCAAGCTGATCGCCGACCAGCTTGAGCCTGGCAGGATTTACAGCTATCGCCTGACCATCGACGGAGCAACCGTGCCCCTCGACTATGCGCTGGAATTCCGCACTCAGGAACTCTGGCAGTGGCGGCATGATCCACCGGCATTTACCTTTGCCCTCGGAAGCTGCGCTTATATCAACGAGCCGGTCTATGACCGACCCGGACGGCCCTATGGTGCAGGCTATGAAATTTTCAACACCATCCTTGAGCAAAAACCCGAATTCATGCTCTGGCTCGGGGATAATGTCTATCTGCGCGAGGCTGACTGGTACTCACGCAGCGGAATTTTCAAACGCTATAGCCACACCCGTGCGGTCCGAGAGCTGCAGCCACTGCTCGCAAGTGTACACCAGTACGCGATCTGGGACGATCATGATTACGGGCCCAACGACAGCGATCGCTCTTTCCGCAACAAGGCGACGACTCTGGAGGCATTCACCGCTTTTTGGGGTAATCCCACCTTTGGAATAAACGGCCGTCCGGGCACGACGACCATGTTCGAATGGGCTGATGCTCAGTTTTTTTTGCTGGACAATCGCTATTATCGCAGCCCGAACGACCGCACGACCGGTGAACGCACGATTCTGGGAGCAGAACAACGGCAATGGCTGATCGATGCGCTGGCTGGCAGCAGGGCGCCTTTCAAATTCGTCGTCATCGGCGGGCAGGTACTCAACCCGGTTGCGCGCTTTGAAAACCATGCTACTTTTGCAGAAGAGCGCGATTGGCTGATTCGTACAATCACTGCTGAAAATATCCCTGGTGTGATCTTTCTCACCGGAGACCGCCACCATACCGAGCTCAGCAGGCTGAGCAGGCGGGGGACATATCCGCTCTATGATCTGACGGTGTCCCCACTGACAGCCGGACCCAACACACGCTCGCAAAATGAAGGCAACACCCTGCGCGTCGAGGGGACAAACGTGCACGAGCGCAATTTTGCCACGATCAGCATCTCAGGGCCACGCACTGACAGGCAGCTTGAGATCAGGGTTTTCAACAAGAACGGCAAACAACTCTGGTCGCGGCAGTTGCGAGCCCAGGATCTCCGCTGAAACACTGTGATACGGCGTTTCCGAAAAAAAACTCTGCCTGAGATTTTTTTATTGCAAGTTTAGGCAGGATTATCTTATTATTATGAGTTTTGAATTTACCCCCGGCCCGGCGAGAACACCTGACCCGCTATACTCTAAGTAAAGAATAGCACCGGTCTCAAGACAAGCGGGATATCAAAGATACAGCCGGGACAGGTATCGATATTCATCAAAATTTTGAAAAACTTTATTCTTTTATATATTTCACCACGTCAATCCATCGAACAGAATTTTTCAGTTAGCCCGACTTCCCTTACGCGAAGCGCGAATTTGTGAATAGATCGGGATAGAGTACTGGAGGTTTTCATGTCCAAAGTTTGTAAGCTGAGCGGTAAAAAGCCGCAAGTAGGCTACAACGTTTCGCACGCGCACAACAAGACCAAGAAGCGCTGGTTGCCGAATCTGCAGAAAAAACGTATTTTCGTTCCGGAATTGAATCGCTGGGTTCGCATCCGCCTGAGCGTTAAGGCACTGCGTACCGTAGAAAAGAAGGGGCTGCTGGCCTATTTGAAATCACAAGGCCTGACCCTGAAAGACGTAACCTGATTCTCACGGCCTGACCGGAACGCAGAACAGAACATGACCAATCACACCCGTGATGTAACAGGAGGCAAAACATGGCAAAAAAAGGCCATCGCGTCAACATCAAGCTGCAGAGCTCGGAAAGCTCTCACTTTTATTACACGACCAAAAACAAGCAGAAAACCCCCGAGCGTATCGAATTGAAGAAATACGACCCCGTCGTCAAAAAACACGTGACCTATAAAGAAACACGATAGGGCATCGACCGGCTCGTCACACTTTTTTCGGCCATCTTTCTTCAGAGAAAGTGCAGGATAATCACTGATCGTTTCACACATCCAAATCAGCGAGGAGGATACAATGAAAGCAACTTTTTATGACGTTAAACTCAGAAAAAAAGTTGAAGCCCAGGTAGTTGAAAAAGTTGTCTATGGCAAAGAAGGCAACCAGCGGTATGCTCTCAAAGGCAAAACCGACGACGGAAGAAACCTCACCAAATTCGTCAGCAAAGCAGACTGGGATGCAGCTCAGGTGTAATCCCTTCTGTTCGTATCAGCATCGTTACTGTTCTTCATTCAGATTGAAAAAATTGACCGTCCGGTTGTGGCGGTCTTTTTTCTTATATACCCGATCCCTTTCATCGAGTGCAGCGCATGGCGCTGCGAACAGACAACCGAACAGCATGTTGCAATCGGAGGCATACCCATGGCCATCAATTCAGAATTGCTCGACATTTTATGCTGCCCCATTTCACACGCACCGCTGACCCCCCTCACCCAACTGGATATCGAGGCACTCAACGAACGTATTGCTGCAGGAACTTTGCGTTACCATGATGGCTCTGCAGTAGAAGCTCCGCTCACAGAAGGCCTGATCACGGCAGACCGGCAGTACGCCTACCGCATTGATGACGGCATCCCGAACATGCTGCCCGGGCAGGCCATCGAACTCAAAGACAAGGTCTGAAGCACCGGGCTCATCTTGGCCAATACAATCAACCTTCATACTATAATTTCATCTTTTTTTCAAGGAGGCAGGATGAAAAGAAAGACCTCTCCGGCCATGGTGACGGCTGCCATGCTGTTCATCACGCTGGTTATTACGGGCGGAGGCTGTTCAACCAGGGGAGCTGACCAGAGCTACGACGCCGCATCGGACTCTCTGCGCTATACCGGCGAAGTCCACCTGCGCAACATCAAACAGCTCACCTTTGGCGGCAATAACGCCGAAGCCTATTGGAGCTTTGACAACCAGCAGCTCATCTTTCAGAGTGACTGGAACAAGATCAACTCGCAGGGATGTGATCAGATTTACATCATGAACGCAGATGGCAGCCCCCTGGAGGATGGCCAGCAGTATCGCCTTGTCTCGACCGGCAAGGGCAGAACAACGTGCAGTTTTTTTCTTCCTGATGGCCGCGTCATCTATGCCTCGACCCACGAGCACGATGAAGAGTGCCCGCCGGCCCCGACGTTTCCCCCCGGCCGTTATGTCTGGCCGCTGTTCCCTTCTTATAAGATATACATCGCGGATGCAGACGGCTCCAATGCTCGGGTGCTGATCAATGGCGACGGCTATGTCGCTGAGCCAACGGTTTCTCCGGACGGCAAATATATCATTTACACTTCGACCAAATCCGGGGACCTGGACTTATGGCGTTATGAGATAGAAACCGGCGAGGACATCCAGCTCACCGACGAGCTCGGTTATGATGGCGGCGCCTTTTTCTCCCGTGATTCGAAAATGATCGTCTGGCGTGCCAGCCGGCCACAGGGAGAGAAAGCTGAGGATTATAAAAAGCTGCTTTCGCAGAACCTCGTCGAACCCAGCGCGCTGAATATTTTCGTCGCAGATATCGACGGCAAGAACGTCCGGCAGGTTACGGATTTGCCGGGTGCAAACTGGGCACCGTTTTTTCACCCGGACGGCAAAAAAGTTCTGTTCTGCTCCAACTATGAATCCGTGGGCAAAGGCAGGCCGGTATTCGCCATCTACATGATCAACATCGACGGCAGCGGGCTGAAAAAAATCACCCACAGTCAGACCTTCGACGCCTTTCCTATGTTTTCTTTTGACGGCAAAAAGCTGGTTTTCTGCTCAAACCGCAACATCAGCCGTACTCCCACTCGGGATACCAATGTCTTTGTGGCTGACTGGGTCGAAGAGCCGGAAGAGGTGGACTTGAATTTCAAAAGCTGGAAATAACGACTTGAAGCTTTTCTGACAGCAGGCCTGGGCAGCACCAGGCCTGCTTTTTTCATTCTGTATTATCCCGGGAGCACGGAGAGCTCCTGATACCGGCCGGGCCATCTTTTTCCTTGCTTTTTAACCGGCTATTCTTTAGTGTTTGGAGCATTCCCGACAGTCTTGCCGCCCTCTTCTTCCAGGCTTTGCACAATTCTTCTGATACTCATAAACAGGACGTATTTCATGAGCATTTTGAAAAAAATTCCGCTCGGTATTTTGGGAGCTTTTGTTCTGGCCTGCGTACCTGTGGCCCTTCAGGCGCAGTTCACCCCCTCTGCCATAAAAATCGGCTACCTTTCTCCCAAAGATGCCCAGCCCGGCTTGCTTCTCGGTACGGAGATGACCTTCAAGGTTGATGAAACAGTCGAGCTCGGCGTCTCGACCAACCTGTTTTACAAAAATTACAAGCAACTATCGGTCGTGGCTGCCCCTGGCTACGCAGCCGGGATCAACGAAAGAGTCGTTCAGCAGGAGCTCGAATACTCGACATTTTCACTCCCGCTGTATGCCATCGTCAATGTTGTCATCCCCACGGGCCGGTACTTTGGCTACCAACTGCACGGCGGCCTGGGATATGAATTTTTATTCAACAAAGAAAACAATTATTTAGAACAAAAGAGCGAGCGACGATTCTATAAAGGGCTTTCCTGGATCAGCAGCGTTGGTTTTCATTACATCATCGGCTCGCGCTCCGCGCTGATCGGGGAAGTGCTCTACCATTCGGCACGGGTGAGCCGCAACCGCTCCGAAAGTGCGGAAGGCCTGCCCGTATGGAGTGAGGTCAATCTTTCCGGGTTTGGTTTTCGTTTTGGTATCCGCCTGGGAATGATGTAAACGAATCACGCCGGGGAAAAGAGACCTGGCACTTCGCAGTTTTCACTTTACTCAACAAAGCGTCACTGATTGTACCCTCACATAATCTGAAAAACTCTTCACCGTGTGCGTTTCAGATTAGTTGATTATCAGGACGCCTGCAAAAACGCATGCGAATCATTCAACCCTGAATTTTTGTGAGAATTATCCCGCGATAGCTTTTGCGAAGCGTTCGCTCACGAGCAACTCGGGGGACATACCAAGATAAGGGATAACCACTATCTGCCACCGCGAACAGGTTTTCAGATCATGAACAACACTTTTCAAAGAGTTCGTTTCGGCCCGTCCTCTTCGATGACCCCGGTCGTCAAATACCTGATCATCACCAATGTCGGTATTTTTCTGTTGCAGCACATCATCGGTTTGAGCATGATCCGGATTTTCGGGTTGACACCGGCGAGGCTGTTGTATGATTTTGCCATCTGGCAGCCATTTACCTATATGTTTTTGCACGGCCAGGGCTCGATCCTGCATATTCTGATCAACATGTTCGTCTTGTGGATGTTCGGCACGGAGATCGAGCGGGAATGGGGCAGCAAAGCTTTTCTGAAATACTATCTCGTCTGCGGAGTTGGGGCAGGCTTCATACAGGTTTTCGTCAATGCCGTACTTTTTTCCGGCAATATGGAGATACCGGTCGTCGGCGCTTCAGGAGCCATCTACGGGCTGATTCTCGCATACGCCCTGATGTTCCCGAATCGTGAACTGACTCTGCTGCTGTTCTTTGTCCTGCCGGTGAGCATCAAGGCGAAATATTTCGCCATGCTCTTCGCCGCCATATCACTGTTTTCCGGCTTGATGCAACCGGGCAGCAACGTGGCCCACTTTGCGCATCTCGGGGGAATGCTTGTAGGTTTAGTGTACCTGAAACTGGACTGGCGCCTCACATTCATTTCTGACTATTTTGCCCAGAGACGGGAAACCCGCGAAATTATCCAGCATGCCAAACGGCGACAGCAGCAACTGCAGCTCCGTGAAAACGTCGATGCCATCCTGGACAAAATCAACGATGTCGGCTTCGAAAACCTGACTGATGAAGAAAAAGAACTGTTACGCAGAGCCAGTAAAGATCTGAAAGAAGAGGAATCATAATTACGAAGAGCATGCGCGCATCATTGAGCCAATTCCAGAACACACTCCTGTTTCTCATTTCCGCAATCACATTTGCATTTACACAAGGCCCCTCTGCAGGAGAACGCACGCACCAGCTCGTTGCACGAATCGACGGGCAGGCCAGCTATCTCTCAGCCTCCTATGCTGATGGTGATGAGCGTTTCCCCTATATTCCCCTGCGGGAACTCGCCGAAATTCTCGATGCCCGCTACTATTTCAGCCAGAAAACACGCAAGGGTATTTTCTACCTCGGGCAGAACCAACTCGTCGTCACGGCGATGAATCCTTTTATTCTCATCAACGAGCGGGTCATCCAGATGCCCATACCGGTGCGGTATGAAAAAGAATCAGGGCTCCTGGTGCCGGTTCCCTTTTTTATCGACCACCTGGCGCGCCTCTACCCGGGCTCCCTCACCGTTGCTGCTGACGTGCGCAACAGCGAGCCGGTGTACCGTGAAGACTCCGATGCCCTCCCGGAGGGAAAAGAGACGTTGGCCGAGCCAGAAGATACTCCAGCTGACACCCTAGCAACAGAAAAACAACAGGCCGAAATCCTCAGTCTTTCGATCGAACAAAAGACTAACGGCACGTTGATCAAAATCAAGACCAGTGCGCCCGTCGATGCCTCGCACATCAACTCGCGCATCACGCGCGGGTGGTTTTACGTCGATGTTTACGGCGCTACTATCGACACCCTTGCCGTCGGCATCAGCAACGAAAGCCGCTTCATCCGTGAAATTGTTCCTGTTCATCTGCCACAGATGGCGCAACTGTCCTTTCGGCTTGCCGGCAAACTGAAACAGCGGAAAGTTTTTACCGACAGCAACAACAACCTGATCCTGGTTTCATTGACTACGGAAGAAAAAGTTTCTGCAGACGTGCTCAAATCTCTGGAAGAGGAGCGCAAAAAATGGTTGATCGACACGATCGTCATCGACCCGGGGCACGGAGGGCGTGATCCCGGCGCCATCGGCCCGACCGGGGTTTATGAAAAAGATGTTACCCTCGACATCGCACGCCATCTGAAGAGGCTGATCGAGCGCAACAGCGATATGCGTGTGGTGATGACGCGCGAGGAGGACAGATTCATCCCCCTGCAGGCGCGGACGCATCTCGCCAACCAGGAACAGGGCAAACTTTTTATCAGTATCCACGCCAACTCCAATAAAAACCCGGCAGTTCACGGCTTGACGACCTACTTTCTCGGGCAGGCGAAAACAGAGGAAGCGCTGGAAGTGGCCCGCCGCGAAAATGCGGTTATCAACTACGAGCAGGACCGCTCCGCTTACGAGGAATTTAATGCGGAAAATTACATTCTGCTGTCCATGGCGCAAAACAGCTACCAGCAGGAAAGCGAGGAACTCGCGGCTCTGGTGCAGCAGGAAACGACCAAAAAGACCGGCAGCAAAAACCGGGGTGTAAAACAAGCCGGTTATTATGTGCTGATCGGCGCTTCGATGCCCAACATCCTGGTTGAGACAGCGTTCATCTCTAACCGCCGCGAGGAAAAACTGCTCAAATCTTACAAATTCCAGAAAAACATCGCCGAGGGTATCTTCAGCAGCCTGATGCTATTCAAGAAAAAATATGAGCGGGGGATTTAACCTGAACGGTCGGTGTCTGCTCGGCTGCCGCTGCGAATCCACTGCCTGTCTCCCTTCCGGCCCGGCCAGAGTGCAGCGCAGGCTCAGCCGGGAGCGACGTGCAGGTTTTTGAGAGCTTCCGCATTCCAGCACCTTCAGCCCTTTGGGGTATCCGGCAGGCAAGAGCGTTTTTCCGTACCCATCGCACATCCGTCCACTGTACTGACTTATCCTGCCATGCTTTTCATGGCATGCCAGCCCAAAATCCGCACCGATAAAATATCGCTGTTATCATACGCTGCTGAATGCCGATATTCATAATCTGGAAAACTGCCGAGGCTGGAAGGGGCAGGTGGTGTCTCGCTTCACATATGCACTGCCGCAGGAGCGGCTCCAGCAGCGTCACACCGCTGGAGCGGTGTGACGAGAGGAGACTCGATTTTTCTCCGTCATGCCGATTCAACATGCACAAAACATACATTTATGAATAAGCGCGGTATAACAAAAATCAGGCATTTAGTGCTTGCAAGTGATCAACAGTGTCTCTATATTCAGCCGTTTCAAGCAGGGCAGCCCTGCCGGACCTCGCAAATAAAACCAGCCTGCGGACTTTCGAGTTTGCAGGCTATGTAGTTTATACCCCGTCTTTTCGCTTTTGTGTATTCCGGACACGGGTGAATTGTACGGAGATTCTTTTTGTTTACCCCGCACCAGTCTCTAAATAGCGCTTCCTGCGAGGAAAGCGGGGTAAGTGGCGCGGGAAAACAAATTCACCGAGGAGACACCAGATGAACTACAAGGAACCAGCTCCGATCAACCCCCATGAGGATGATCCTTTTGAATCGATGATGTCCCGGTTCGACATCGCCGCAGAAATCCTCGAACTGGAGCCTGGAATCTATGAGTATCTGAAAACACCACAACTCCAAGTTACCACGTCCATTCCGATTCAGCTCGATGACGGCACTATCGAGGTGTTCGAAGGCTATCGCGTTATCCACAGCTCTGTACGCGGGCCATCCAAGGGGGGGATCCGTTTTCATCCAAAAGTCAATATATCTGAGGTCAAGGCCCTGGCAGCCTGGATGACCTGGAAATGCGCTGTCGTCAACATCCCGTTTGGTGGCGCCAAAGGGGGGGTAAAATGTGATCCGCGCAATCTGACCCGCATCGAACTCGAGAAGATCACCCGTCGCTACACCGGCAACCTGCTCGACATTTTCGGCCCTGAGCGAGACATCCCCGCGCCTGACGTCAACACGGATGAACAGATCATGGGCTGGATCATGGATACCTACAGCATGCACATCCGCCACACAGAAACAGCGGTTGTGACCGGCAAGCCAACCTACCTCGGCGGCTCGGCGGGCAGGCGTGAGGCAACCGGTCGCGGCGTGCGCATCGTCGGCGAAGCGGCGCTGGAAAAAGCAGGTATCGACCCCAAAAGCGCCTCCGTCGTCATCCAGGGTTTTGGTAATGTCGGCGCGGTTGCTGCTGAAGAGTTTGTCGATATTGGCTGCAAGATCATCGCCATCAGTGATGTTACCGGGGGGTATTACAATCCCAAGGGCATCGACATCCAAAAAGCCCTGGAACACCAGAGGACTCACGGCGGCCTGCTCAAAGATTTCGACGGTGGCGAGCGAATCAGCAACGATGAACTGCTGGAATTGGAGTGCGAAATTCTCGCCCCCTGTGCTCTGGAGGATCAGATTACGCGTCACAATGCCAGCAGAATCAAAGCAAAAATCATCGTTGAGGGAGCGAACGGCCCGACAACAGCCAAAGCAGACCCGATCCTCGAAGCCAATGGCGTTATCGTTGTTCCGGATATTCTCGCCAATGCCGGTGGGGTTACGGTCTCCTATTTCGAATGGGTGCAGGATCG
>WFTM01000026.1 GCA_015485525.1 Candidatus Zhuqueibacterota bacterium
TCCCCCCAACGCTTCGAGCTTATTGCGCCGGAAGCCAGTGGCATAGAGTTCAGCAATGCCCTCGCTGATGACCATATCGCTGATAACCGGGTGCTGAACAACGGGTCTGGCGTTGCTGTTGCGGATGTCGATGGTGATGGTTTGCCGGATATTTATTTTACCCGGCTGGACGGGCCCAATGCTTTGTATAAAAACCTCGGTGGCTTTCGTTTTCAGGAGGTGACTGCCGCTGCCGGCGTCGCATGTGCTGGGCAGTTTTCCACCGGTGCAACCTTTGCTGACCTCGATGGCGACGGCGATGCTGATCTGCTGGTCACTGCTATCGGCAGCCAAAACCGCCTTTTTCTCAATGACGGCAGCGGGCATTTTACCGACGCTTCCGGGACCTCCGGCTTTCACTCCCTTTCCGGCAGCACTTCCCTCGCTGTTGCGGATCTCGACGGCGACCTCGATCTCGATATTTATCTCGCAAACTATAAGTCCGTAAGCATATACGACTCCCTCACAGCTCAGCAGCTCGGTTTTAAAAACATCGTGCTGCAGGACGGAAAAAATTATCGCGTAAATCCTGAATTTGCTGAGCATTTCGATGTTGTCGTGCGTGACAAAAGAGTGTACTGGTTCGAGAAAGGTCAGGCAGATCAGATTTACTGGAATGAGGGCAACGGTGTTTTTCGTATGAGCTATGTCGGCGGAGAGGGGTTCCTCGACGAGCAGGGCCGGACAGCGCCGGTCTTTCGCGATTGGGGATTGGCCGTTCGCCTGCATGATGTGGACGGGGACGGGGATGCGGATATCTACGTGTGCAATGACTTTGAAACTCCGGACCGTTTTTGGTTGAATGATGGGCGCGGCCATTTTCGCCTCATCGCACCGCTGGCACAGCGCAACAGCAGCCAGTCGAGCATGTCCGTAGATTTTTCCGACATCGATCGGGACGGCGATGTCGATTTTATGCTCGTCGATATGCTCAGTCGCGAACGCAGCCGCCGTCTGGTACAACGCAGCACTGTCTTGCCCGAGGCGCCGAAAGCCGGTGAGTTCAGCAACCGTCCGCAGATCATGCAGAACACGCTTTTTCTCAACCGTGGCGATGGCACCTTTGCAGAGATCGCGCGCCGGGCAGGCGTTGCTGCAACCGAATGGTCGTGGTCTGTCCTGTTTATGGATGCGGACCTCGACGGCTATGAGGACATGCTGATTACCACGGGGCACAATTATGACGTTCAGGATTCTGATGCACAGAACATGATCCGCATGCGGCTTGCCAACCGCGCCATCGATCCGGCCCGCGTTATTCTCAATTATCCGCCCCTGCTCACGCCTAATTTTATCTTTCGTAATCGCGGTGACGGACGGTTCGAAGACCGCAGCGCGCAGTGGGGTTTTCAGGGAGAAGATATTTCCCACGGCATGGCCCTGGCTGACCTCGATCTCGATGGCGATCTCGATGTCATCATCAACCGCCTCGGGAAACCGGCTGCTCTTTACCGCAATAACAGCAGCGAAGATCGCATCGCCGTGCGGCTTGTCGGCACGGCTCCGAACACCCGTGCCATCGGAGCGCAGGTGCGGCTTGAGAGCGCCTCTCTGGTGCAGCAAAAGCAGATCAGTGCAGGCGGTGCGTATCTCTCGGGTTCTGAGCCCCTCGCTGTGTTCGCAGCTCCGGACAGTGGCGACTACACCCTGAGCATCCGCTGGCCGGACGGCACCGAAAGCCGGATTCCGGCTGTTGAGCCGAATATGATCTACCGCATTTTTCAGGACAGCCTGGCTGCAGCGCCGGTTCGATCCACGCAGACCGGAGCTGAGCAACCGCTTTTTACTGATCGCAGCGAACTTCTGAAACACACCCACCACGAACAAACCTTCGATGATTTTGCCCGCCAGCCTTTGCTGTCGCGCAAACTCAGCCAGTCCGGGCCGGCAGTATCGTGGTTCGATTTCGATCGCGACGGCGATGATGATATTTTACTCGGTACAGGTGCAGGTGGCCGCCCGGCTGTTTTCGAAAATACCGGTAACGGCCGCTTCCGGCCTGCTCTGGCCGGGAAGATGCCTGTGTTTGCCGATGATGGTGGCGGCGTTCTCGGGATCCATGCTGCTGCGCCGGTGCTTTTTTTTGCTGAAGGGCAGTATGAACAGGCCGGGCAGGGTAAAATTCACCAGATATCTCCGGACGGCGCAACTCGCCGGACGCTTGCAAACACCGCGATGCAGCTCGGCGCCCTTGCAGCAGCGGATTATGATGGCGACGGCGATCTCGATCTCTTTGCTGCTGGCCGTTCGCAGGCCGGCTTTTACCCGCGTGCAGTCAGTGGTTTGTTTTTTAAAAATGAACAAGGCCGGTTCGTACCAGACGATGCGCGCAATAAAATCACGGCCGGCATCGGCTTGATCAGTGCAGCAGTGTTCAGCGATATCGATGGTGATCATGACCCGGATTTGCTGCTGGCAATGGACTGGGGCCCGGTGCGTATTCTGCTCAACGACCGCTCTTCTTTCCGGGATGTCACAGCCCGGTACGGGCTGGATACGCTCACAGGATGGTGGCAGGGTATCAGCACCGGTGATTTTGATGCTGATGGCCGTCTCGATGTTGTGGCGACAAATTACGGCGACAACTCCTATTTTACCCTGGATGGCAACAGGCGTTTTGTCGTGTATCATGGCGATTTCGACAGTAACGGTTCTTATGATTTGTTCGAGGCCGTTCCCGACGGCCGCACGGGTGAGCTTCTGCCGTTCCGGCCGTTACAGGATATTGGCAAGGCACTGCCTTTTATCCCGCGTACATTTCGTTCTTTTAAGGAGTACAGCTCGGCCACGGTCAAGCGCATCCTTGGCAGCCGCATTCGCTACAGTGAGCGCTTGCAGATCAACACGTTAAAGAGTATGGTTTTTCTCAATCGCGGCGACCATTTCGTGGCGCAGCCTTTGCCGGATGCAGCACACGTGGCACCCGCGTTTTCGCCGGTCATTGCAGATTTCAATGGTGACGGGTATGAAGACCTCTTCCTGAGTCAGAACTTTTTTGCCTATCCCATCGGTTTCCCGCGTGATGATGCCGGACGCGGACTTCTGCTGCTCGGCGATGGCAACGGGTCTCTGCGGCCCATGGCGGGTCAAAACTCTGGTTTGAGAATTTACGGCGAACAGCGCGGCGCGGCCGCAGCGGACTATGATCGCGATGGGCGTACTGATCTGCTGGTGAGCCAGAACGGCGCCGCCACCTGGCTTTTTCACAATGAGAAAGCCCGTCCCGGTGTACGGGTGCGGCTGATTGGCAGGCACATGAATCGGGACGCCATCGGCGCAAAAATTCAGCTTGAGTATGCTGGCGGTAAGACCGGACCTGTGCGCGAAATACGGGCGGGTGAGGGCTACTGGTCGCAGAACGCTGCGGCGCAGGTGCTGGGGTACGAGGAGCAGCCCCGCGCACTCATCGTGACCTGGCCGGATGGCGACAAAAGCGTCGTGCCTTTTGATGGCAGCAAGAGGGAAATCGTTGTCAGGCGGGAGAAATAAATAAGCTTTTTCGCACATCGTGTGGGTTGAGCAGGATCGTGCATGCCTGTGGGCAAAGGGCATTTGAAGTTGCAGTGTCTGTGGCTGTGCCGCAGAAGAGGACGTTCGTAGTGCACGCTTCAGCGTGCCCGAAAAGTCGCAAATCTCCCGGCTTGTGGGAATCCATCGATATCAGATGCAGGTTTTCGGGGGTGAGCGGTATTTCGTCACGCTCGTGTTCTGCCGCAGGAGCGGTGTGACGAGATAGTATTTCCCGAGATACGGTGTCACGGGTATTCGAGATGCACAGAGGTTTTCAGATTTCATGGTCTGCTGTGGCAGGCCGGGCAAAGAGAGAGGCAGAGACGTGAGGTTAAAAA
>WFTM01000027.1 GCA_015485525.1 Candidatus Zhuqueibacterota bacterium
AACCTGGCTATGGTGCAGTACACGCACCCATTTCAGCTCCGCGACCCTTCTCTGGTCATCACCCATGTTACTCTGACCCCTGAGAGCACCCAGGGAGAAGTCGAGAAAATCGTTCTGGAGACATACGACGAGATTGCGCGTGAAGGGATCAGCGCGCGGGAGCTGGAGATTTTCCGCAATCTGATCATCGCAGATTTTGCCTATGACCGGGACGGCACCTACGCGTACGCCAGCCGTCTGAATGAGGCGATCGGTTCGGCGAACTGGGAGTTCTATGTTACCTATACCGACCGTATCAAGGCAGTGACGCGCGAGGATGTCCGCCGGGTTGCGCAGACCTATTTTGTGGCAGAGAACCGCACCATTGGCTGGTTTGAGCCATTGCCGGCCGAAGGCGCCGGACAGGCAGAAGACGCGACGGCAGCCGGCGGCCCGGCAGGATATTTTGGCAGTGGCGACTCTGAATCTGTCCGCAGGCGCATGGGGGCGATGCCGGATGGTATCGCAAACCATGTTGCTGCGCCTCAGGCATCATTTGCCGCCCGTGTTCAGGAAATGCGTTTGGATAACGGTGCCCGCTGCCTGGTTATGCGTACCGGCGTCGAAGACGTGGTCTCGATCCGGGGCATTCTCAAGGCCGGGAACTGTTTTTCGCCGCGGGAAAAGCCCATGGTCGCGCGGATGACAGCAGAGATGCTGGAAAATGGCACGCGTGAGCATAATAAATTTCAACTCGCCGAGCTGCTCGATGAAGTGGGGGCAGAGCTGTCATTTTCCAGCGGAATTTTCAATCTGCGCATGCGCGGGCGTTTTCTCAAAAAGGATATGGCACGCGTTTTCGACCTTCTTGCTGAGATGCTGCGCACGCCGGCATTTGATGAAAAAGAGTTCGAAAAGGTTAAGCAACAGGAAATCGCCTACTGGCAGAAGCGCCTGGATTCGACAGCCGAACGCGTCGATAATATGCTTTCCCGGGCGATTTTCCCTGAGGATCATCCCTACTGGGAGCATGAGTTAGCGACCTTCGTTGATTTGGTGCAGGATGTTTCCATCGAGGATGTCCGCCGGTTTTACGAACAGGCTTATGGCGGCCGCTCGTTGCTGCTGAGCGTTGTCGGTGATACTGATATGCAGGCTGTTGGTGAGCTTTTTCGCAGCCGTTTCGGGGATTGGCAGCACGGGCTGGAAGCACCCAAAGTGCCGCGTCTCGATGTGAGCCAGCCGCACACCCTCACGTACGATATGCCCGGCAAAGCCAATATCGACCTTTATTTCGGCCACACAGGTGTGCCCCGGCTCGGTGATGAGGATTATCTGCCCTTTGTGATCGGAAACCATATTCTCGGCGACAGCCCGTTGTCATCACGTCTTGGTGTTGAAATCCGCGATACACGCGGCCTGACCTATTCGATCTATTCCTTTATCAGCACTGCCAGCGATATCGACGGCATGTGGGGGATTTACATGGCGGTTTCTCCGCAGAATCTCGATGAATCCGTGCACGCCGTCCGCAGCCTGCTCGATGACTTTTTGAAAAAAGGTGTCAGCGAGAAAGAAGTGAGTGATGAAAAGTTGACCATGACAGGCAAGTTCAAAGTTACCAGCGGTCTGAATACCGGGGCGCTGGCCTCGCGGCTGGTTTTTGTTGAGGATGAAAATCTCGGTCTCGATTATCTGGATAGTTACGCCGAGCGAGTTTCAGCGGTTACGGTTGAACAGGTTAACTCGGCCCTGCGCAGGTATATCCGGCCGGAGAACATGTCCCTGGCCATGGCCGGCGGCTTGCCCGGCGGGCGCTGAGCAGGCGGGTATGGTCCTGTGTGCATCTCGTCACTCCTCTTGGCAGTGTGACGCAGGATTTGGGAGCATATCAGTTTATCGATGGCCCTTTCATTGTGATACCGAATTTTCGGATAAAGCTATCCTTGTTACATTTTTCCCCGGTGTAGCCGATTTATTGGAGAGAGCAGGAGAAACTCTTGCTCAAACCAGAAGCGGACGGCTCTGTGTGTTGAAAAAGAGTCCGGTATAATCCGGCTAACCGATTAACGTAACAAGGAAGTACCTATTATGAATTCTGGAAATCAGAGTGGCCACGATGCAGGGGTTGTACGCGTTGAGGAGATTCTGGATTTGGATGCGTTACTCGATCGTGCAGGAGGGGATGAGGAGTTTTTGCAGGAACTTTTCGATATTTTTCTCGAAGACAGCGAAATTCTTCTGGATCAGATCAGGAAGGAAATGGAAGCCGGGGATTTTGAAAACCTGGCGCGTACTGCGCACAAGCTCAAAGGCTCGATGAGCAATTTCGTCAGCGATGGCCCGGCCCTGCAGGCCGCCAAAAGTGTGGAGCAACATGGTTTGAACATGGAAGCTGACCAGGTTGCCCAGGCATTTGACCGCCTGCAGTCCGAGTATGAGCGGCTGAAAACATCGATTGAAATCGTAAAAAATCGCTGAATATGCGGCCGTGCTGCTTGTGTATCGCCCGGAGAGCATAACCACGACAAGCCGATGATTTTATCCCGATTTTTTCATAAAAGAGCGCAATGCGCAGGGGAAAATCGGGATAATTTCTTTGTGGTTTCCGGCTTAATGCTACGCACCGGCAGTATATGACTGTATATAACTTGAGTACATTATCCTGCTCGTTCATGGAGTTTCCTGCTCATTTGATCGATGAAACTGCTGGAAGACTCATCATGAACGGAATTTTCCGCTCCCTGGCGGATGGATTTTTTCAGGATAAACTGCTTCCGTTCCTGTACCAGCGCTGTTCTGCCGGGTCTCCTCTTGCGGGCCACTGTATCGTCAGCAGAAAGCGGGCACTCAGGGGCGTATTTCCCCAGTGCGCTTCAGTGCAGCAAGCAGAAAGTATGATAACTTCTGTGGCAGACATATCAGGGGAGCCGGGGTGGGCAACTCGGGCACAGGCCTGGACAGGCCATCTCAGCATAAATATGATCAGTAATACAGAAGTCAACAAGTCAGGAAAGCCACTTAACCCGACTTATTCATAAATGAACGCTTCACATCAGGATAACGGGATGATTCTTTCAGCGCGTGAACTCTGTTGAGCGTTTGAAAATCGAATGCTTCTCATCTCGTTGCCGACATTTATGGATTTTTCGGGTAGTTACCAGGACCGAAAAGGCTGAGTCCCTTTATGCAATCCTCTTCCAAGTACACAACGCCTGCGGTAGCTCTCTGCGGTTTGAATGTCGTGCGCAGCATCGGGCTGGCGGGTATTCCCGTCATCGTCGCACGTTATGAAGACTTCAATGAAGTCAAGTTTTCAAAATACACCAAAGAATATCATACCATTCCGCACCCTTTTCGTGAGGAAGAAGCATGTCTCGACAAAATCATTTCCATAGCTGCTGCGTTGCCGGAAAAACCGGTGCTGTACTATGGGGATGATGTCAAGCTGAGTTTTGTCTCCAAGCATCGCGAGCGCCTGAGCGAGTACTACCATTTTCTGCTGCCCGAGGAAGCGCTGCTGGAATCTTTTCTCAACAAGGGCCAGTTCATCGATCTGGCCAATAAACTCGACCTGGCGATTCCAAAATCCATTGTCGCCGGCAGCTTGCATTCACCGGATGAAATTCGCAAATTTCTCAAATTTCCCATTTTCGTCAAGCCGAATTTAAAGAAGGACTGGCGCGATTCACCCTGGCGCAAGTTCCTCAAGGAACGGCCACACAAGGGCTTTCTGGTCAAAGATTTTCAGGAACTGACCAATGTCTGGGAAGCGCTCGTGGGCATCAGCAGCGATTTCATCCTGCAGGAATACATCTTTGGCGGTGATGATGAAATCTACAGCTATCACAGCTATGTCGGGCGTGACCGGAAGCTGTTGGGGGCCTTTATCGGAAAAAAAATCAGAACCTATCCGCGTTTGTCCGGAGCCAGTACCTATCTCGAGCTGGTACACAACGACGAGGTTGCAGAGATCGGCAAAGAGACTGTGACCAGGCTCGGGCTGCAGGGTATCTCCAAACTCGATTTCAAGCGCGATTCCCGTTCCGGGAAATACATGGTTCTGGAAGTCAACGCGCGCTTCAATCTGTGGAATTATCTCGGCGCAAAAAACGGCGTTAATCTTGCAGAAGTGGCGTACTGTCATCTGCTGGGGATCGAGCACAAACCACAGTTCGAGTTTTCGACCCGATACCACTGGATTTCTCTTGAGAACGATATCCGTGCCCTGATCGAGTATCGCCGCCACGATGAGTGGACTGTTTTCGCCTGGATAAAATCTTTGTTTAAAACAAAAGTGTACAACTATTTTTCCTGGGATGACCCCAGACCTTTCTTTGCTAAAATTCAGAATTTTCTGATGAAACGTATCCGGCCGGCAAAAAAACAAACCATGCCGGAGCCCAGGCCCTCTGCCAAAGGTAATGTCAAGGATATTCAGGAGTTGAGCATCGAGGAAGGGGTGCACACTAAAGACACTGAAATCGTATGAAGATTGCGATCATATCAGATGTTCATGCGAATCTGGAAGCCTTGCAGGCTTTTATTCGGCAGAAAGACAGATTCGGATGGGAAAAAATATATTGCCTCGGTGATGTGGTTGGATACGGCCCGAACCCGAACGAGTGCATCGAGCTTTTGCAGGAACACCAGATCAAGTGTGTACTCGGCAATCACGATGCTATGGTCACGGAGAGTCTGGCTACCAGCCGCGCGTCTCTGGTTGCCCGCGAAGGCATCGCCTGGACGCAGGCCAACCTGAATGAAAACTCCATCGCTTACCTGAAAGCACTGCCGCGCATCGTCCGCGATGGCGAGCTGCTTTTTGTTCACGCCTCCATTTACTCTCTCGAAGAGTATATCCGCACGCAGCATCGCGCCTTTCTCGAGCTCAAGGGCATCCGGAGCAGGTGGCCGCAGGTGCGTATCGCTTTTCATGGTCACACCCATCAGCCGGCTCTGTACGACCTCAACGGTGCCTCCGCGCCTGTGCTGCTGAATAGCCCGGAGCTGATCGCAGACGGCAGGGATCATACCTATCTCGTCAATCCCGGCGCCATCGGCCAGTCACGCGGGCCGCACCCGTGGGCCTTTTTCGCCCTGTATGACCGGGCCACGGCGCGTCTCTCTCTTGAGCATGTCGAATATGATTACAAAACCACCGCTGAAAAAATGGCCCGGGAAGGGTTGCGGGCTCCGCTGTATCGCACACCGATGATGCGCTTCAAAAAGAAAGTGCGCAAGCTGATCGCGCACATCCGCTGATCTGTCTGATCAGAAAATCCTCTCAAGCTCCACGGTAAAACGTTTTTCCCTGATTTCACGGCTGACATATTGCCAGTAACGCTGCTCATAGCGCAGCAGCAGCCGCAACACCCGCCACGTGCGCTGTGCCGAAAGGATGAGTTCGTAATTTTCCTCTCTGCCCCGTACGCTGTCATCGCGCAGGCGGTAGCGGCCGGTGCCTGAAATAACCAGGTCCAGGGTTGGCTTCCAGCGCAGTTCGGAGTTGAAAGTCTGCATTCTGAGGGTTTCTGCGCTGTTTTTGTACACCACGTCCGACAGGGTGATACCCGCAGTCATGGTCAGGGTTTGGGCAGGGATGAAAAAGACCGATTGTGTCAGTTGCCGCAGAGTATAGGCATAGAGCCGGGATTCCTGCTCGGTTTGTTCCGCAAAGATGAAAAGGCCGGCCCGCCGCCCGCGCCAGCTTGTGCGCACCCCTGTAGTTTTATTGTAAAGATCTCCGAGGTACCTCTCTCCGTCCGAAGGCCCCTGCCGTATGCTGATATCATGGCGGTTTTCCCGAAAATAGATCACCAGCACCGGAGTGACGATTTGGGCCGTAGCATTGCGGGAGTCTGTCGCGTAGTTCTGGGACGGCAGTGTACGGAACTGGTAGCTGACCACCACGGTCGAGTTTTCCCTGATGCGGCCGAGAAGGGTGCGGTGGATTTCCACCCGGCTGTCGATGACGCGGATGTAGTAGTCTTTCTCCATGCCTTCCTGAAAAAGCAGCCGGCTTTCTTCGTCATACACCCGGATCGTTTGCGTGAGTACGTAGCGCTCGTTGAGGACGATCGGCAGCTCACCCCAGAAAATATGCTTTTCATCCGCCACGCTCTGTATCGTGCTTTCGACTCTGCGGTTGGTGCTGGCCAGGGAGCGCGAGTAGCCGAGCTGCAGCCTGGAGTCGTATGGCAGTTTTTTGGTGTAATTGACACCGCCATTGACCTGGCCGGTATAGAAATTTCCGAACGTGGATGTGCCGATGAAACCACCCGTTCCCAGAGTGGTGACCAGGCTGGAATACAGCTTGTGGGTCAGCGAGACAGAGCCGGAGTTCTGCAGCGTCGTTTGCAGCAGGCTGTTGCGCAGGCTGAGGGTGTAGCGGTACATGCTCTTGAACGACGGGCTGTGCTGCAGCGTGACGATTTGCCGCCCCTTGATGCTGCTGTAGGCACCACTGCCGCTTTGTAAGTACATGTCGATTTCATTGGCCCATTCATGCTGCTGCTCTTTGCCGAAAGTTCGCATGTGGCGAACCGTGCCCGTATGGGTGCTGTAGGTCAAAGCATCGTCGATTCTGTTCGCGTTGCGGAAGAAGCGGTAGTTGATTCTCAGGGAGCTGTTGTCGGTACTGCGTGTCCCCGAGTAGGTGAAATAGTGACGGACCTGATTGCGCACGCTGATAAAGGATTCCCGGCTCCAGTTTTCATCGATCTGACGGCGCGACGCGTGCAGGCGTGAAACGAGCGGGCTGGATAGCAGGTCGAGAGTTGCCTGCAGCGTTGTGACGTCGTAATCTGTACGGCCGCCGTAATCCAGTTTGAGGGTGTTGACGTTACGGTCGTAGATGATCTGGAAGGGGCGGCTGCTCTCCCTGAAAAAGGAGAGGTTGAGGGACTGGCTGAGAAAGCGCGTACGTGCAAGCCGTGTGCGCACCAGGGGGATATCATATTTCTCCTGATACAGGCCGAAGTCTCCGTTCCAGGTGAACAGCAGCAGGCGCGGGCTGATCACGTAGCCGCGATTGTTGAGTTTCAGAGTCTCACGATAGCTGCGCTCTTTGGCAAACTGGGTTGCCAGGCGCTGCTCATTTTGATACCGGAAGCGCAATGAGCCATGCCACGGGAACAGCCTGAACATGGAGAGCTCCTGCGCCGGCAACGTGACGGGCAGCAGCACGAGCAGGCTTGTTGCAAAAACACGACGGAATTGTGCACCGATACCTTGCTGCATGGCCTCACTGCCTCATCAGGTATTCTTGCGCAGAAAAATGCGGGTTGTGGCAGGACGAGCACGTTTCCTGTACCTGGTCCGCGTGGGTGTCGTCCTCGAGCAGGTCTTCGTCGTGACAGGTGAAGCACAGTGCCGGCTGCTTCTCAGTGAGAAGATATTCATGCTGCGAATGATGCGG
>WFTM01000028.1 GCA_015485525.1 Candidatus Zhuqueibacterota bacterium
AGTGATGGATCATCTCTATGGATTGAAAGAAGCGCGCCTGGCTCTGGCCCTGCTGGCGATCGACCCTGGTCTGAAAGGAGTGATGATCGGCGGGCCGCCGGGCACGGGGAAAACCGTGCTGGCACGGGCTGCCCATGCCCTGTGGCCCGAAAAGGCGCCGTTCGTCAATATGCCCCTGGGCACGACCCTCGATCGTCTGCTCGGCGGCGTTGATCTGGAAGCGATCCTGGCAAGCGGGCAGAGGCGAATCATGCCCGGTCTGTTGGCACAGGCCAGTGGTGGTGTTCTTTATATCGATGAAATCAATGTTCTGATGCCGGAGCTGGCCAATGCCGTGCAACAGGCCCTGACCAGCGGTGAAGTTCACCTCGAACGCGAAGGGCTTTCGGCGCGCTATGCCACGGAGTTTGCTTTGATCGGCACCTGGAATCCCGCGGAGGCCGCGTTGTCGCCGCTTTTGCTGGACCGGGTGGCCTTCTCGGTAGGCTCGCGCACTTTGCAGGACCCCTATGTGCGGGGCAAGATTGCCCGGCTCGCGCACTATCCTTTTGCGCTGCCCGATGATCTCGCTGCCATGGTGGCGACGGGCCGGCAAATCCTGCCGGATATTTGTATGCCTGATGATGCGGTGGAGGATATCTGCCGTGCCGCTACAGAGCTTGGCGTTGAGGGCAACCGCGCGGAACTTTTCGCTGTGCGTTGTGCCCGGGCGCATGCAGCCCTGCACGCGCGCGTTCCCGTTACCCGCGCGGATATCGACCTGGCTATTCGCATGGTTTTGCTGCCGCGGGCGCAACAGGGCCTGACCACTGAAAAGCATGATGCAGAACAGACGCAAAGCGTCTCGGCCACGAGCAGCAAGAAACGCGAGCACAAGCCGGAAGAAGAGAGTTTTCTGCTGCAAAACCGCCGGCGCAGCGCCGGTGGTGAGAAACCCTCGCGCGATCAACAGCGCCGGCAGGCCCGTTCTGAAAAAGAAACAACCCTCAGCCAGCAGAAAGTTTTGCCGCGAAACAGCGACTTCAAGCAGGTCGCGCGCGTTTCTGCCAGCGCGTTGGAGGTGCAGACCCGTTCCGGGCAGCGTACAGTGCACGGCAAACACAGCGCCGGTGTCAACAGCCAGCGTGGCAGGCATATCCGCTCCGTGCCCGGAGCACCCTCGCAAGGCCGCATCGACCTGATCGAAACCATCAAAGCCGGCATCATCCATGGCAGCATTACGCAGCAATCGCTGCTGCACGATGGCGGTATTTCCATCGACCCGGGCCATTTGCGTGTCAAACAGTTTCGCCGCCGCAGCGGCCTGTTGTTCTGCTTCGCTGTCGATGCTTCCGGCTCTATGGCCTATAACCGCATGAATCTGGCCAAGGGTGCAGCATTCACCCTGCTGCAGAACGCCTATGTTTTTCGCGATAAAGTCGCCCTGTTGAGTTTTCGGGAGCAGGAGGCAGAGTTGTTGCTCTCTCCCGGTGGCGGTCTGGCGCGGGCAAAGCGCTCTCTGGAAACCATGGCCACAGGTGGGCGCACGCCGATCCCGGCGGCGATGGCACAGGTTCTGACCCTGGCACGGCAGGCACAGGCCCGCTGGCAAGTCGCCGGTACGGTATTGATACTCATCACAGATGGTGGGGCAAACCAGCCCATGCGCACCTTGAACGAAGCGGCTGATGTGCGCGAGCGCAAAACCCGGGCACGCCATGAAATCCGTGTCCTGGCCTCAGAACTGCGCCAGCACCTCGCTGCTTCTCTGGTCATCGATTCGCGCATCATCCCCTCGCGCAAAAGCCGCGCGCGGGAGATCGCAAGCTGGCTGGATGCACGCTATGTTTACATCGGTGATCAGGATACCGCACGTGTCTCGACACTGATCAGCCAGGCTGTTGCGCATTTGCGCTGAAGTATGCAGACTCCCTGTATCCTGTCACGATGCAGGAGAGGATGACGACGTTTTCAGATATAAAAATTCAAACTCAGGAGCATATTTATGGCCTCGACGCAAAACTACAACTTTCCTCAGGATCGTTTTTACGACCGCGAAAACCACATGTGGGCGAAGCGCGATGAAAAAACCGGCCGTGTGCTCATCGGCATCGATGAGCTCGGGCTGGAGTCCCTCGGCGATCTCGCTTATATTTCCCTGCAGGCTGTCGGTATTCCCATCCGCCGCGGCGAGTCGTTGGGAACTCTCGAAGCAGCCAAAATGACCGGCGATTTCATCTCCCCGGTCAGCGGGATACTCATCGGTCGCAACGAGGCGGTGATCAACGATCCGACCATCGTCAACAAAGACCCTTATGAAAAGGGCTGGATGATTTCCATCGACCCGACTGACTGGGAAAGCGAGAGCCGCGAGATGGTCTCCGGTGATGCCATCCCGGCCTGGGTGGAAGAAGAAGCAGAACGCTATAAAAACCAGGGGTTTGTTGACTGATGATGTGGCGTCTGATAGCCGATGATGGCGTGCCGGCTTCTTTTGGCCTGGCCGCGGACGAGGTGCTCGCACAGAATGCAGGTGGCGAAACCGGACAGGCCGCCCTGCGCCTGTACACCTACCGGCCGTGGTGTGCCCTTGCCGGCCGTTTTCAGAACATCGAAAACGAGCTCCATCTCGACTATTGCCGGGCCAATGGCATAGAGATCAACCGCCGGCCGACTGGCGGAGGTGCCATCATCATGGGCAGCGGACAACTGGGCATCGCTCTGACCCTGCCCGGGCGCGGCAGGCGTACATACGGCCATGCACGCGAGCTGATGGCGCGCTTTTCTGCCGGAATCCGGTCTGCGCTGGCGGAGTTCGGCATCGAAGCCGGGTTTCGCCGCAAGAATGATCTCGAAGTCGGTGGCCGCAAGATTGCCGGCCTGGGTATCTACCGCGACCCTGCCGGTGGCCTGCTCTTCCACGCCTCGCTGCTGATCGATCTCGATATCAGCCTGATGCTGAATATCCTCAAAACGCCTTTTGAGAAAATTTCCGACAAGGAAATCAAAACCGTGGCCGGGCGTATCACGACCATGCGGCGCGAGAGCGGCACCCGGGTTACACTGCAGGAAGTGCGCCGGAGCATCGCGCGCAGCTATGCCCGCACTTTTGACATCACCCTGGCTCCGGATGAGTTCTCACCCGCGGAGCTCGGGCGTATCTACGAGCTGCAGCAGAAGAAGTACAACACTGCCGGCTGGATTTTTCAGGAGTCGTCAGTGGCGGATGGAACCGGCGGCGGCAAGGTGAAAACTCCTGCAGGGTTGATCGACGTGCGTGTGGCAATGGCCGGAAAAATGCTGAAGGCTGTGCATATCAGCGGCGATTTTTTCGCCCCGGAATCCGCAATCGCTGAGCTGGAGGGCCGCCTGCGCTGGCACTCCGGGGATGCCGGCGCCATCGAGCAGACGGTGCGCGCTGTTTATGCGGAAAAGGAAAATGAGCTGGCCGGCGTACCTGTGGGCGCGTTGTTGCGTGCCATCAGCCGCGCTGTTGCGGACTCGGAGCACAGAATGTCAGGAGAGAAAAAAGAACCGTACGGATGTTTTGTTACACCGGAGGGATCGCATGTCTGAAATTGTTCAAATCGAGCCATTTGTTGCAGAATCACCCTCGCCAGCCGTTGAAATCGATCCGGCCTGCATGATGATCCGGCGCGAGAATTTTCCCGATACCATATCCTTTCATGCTCCGGGGCTGAAGCGTTATAAAACCTCGGAGTATGAGGTACACGACGCTGCTGAGTTCGTCTCGGTCAGCATCACCGGCAGCCACTGTGCCCTGAACTGCGAACATTGCAATACCGGCGTGCTGCAGGGCATGCCGGACCTGAGCCAGTACAACGGCTCTTTGTACGAACTCTGCGCCTCGCTGGCGGAAAAAGGCGCACGCGGGGTTTTGATCTCCGGCGGCAGCGATAAAAAAGGCCGTGTGCCCCTGCTCAAGCACATCCCGGATATGATCCGCATCCGCAAAGAGCTGGGCATGACCATCCGCGTGCATCCGGGCCTGCCGGACGAGGAGACCTGCGCCGGGCTGGGCGAGGTCGGCATCGATGGTGCCATGGTCGATATCATCGGCCATGAGGACACTATCCGTGATGTGTACCACCTGCACTACGGGCCGGAAGCCTATGAGATCATCCTCGCCAACTTGCAGAAATATGATGTTCCGACCATCCCGCATATCATCCTCGGACTGCACTTCGGCAAGATGCTCGGCGAATGGCACGCTCTGGAAATGATCGCCAAGTACCCGCCGAAACTGCTGGTACTGGTCATACTGATGCCGCTGAGCGGCACGGCCATGGCGTTGACAAAGCCCCCTTCTCTGGAAGAGATCGGCGAGTTTTTTGAGCTGACGCGCAAGACCATGCCGGCCACGCCGGTGATGCTCGGCTGTGCGCGGCCGCTGGGGAGGATGAAGTATGAAATCGACCGCCTGGCCATTGCTGCGGGATTTAACGGCATCGCATACCCGGCGGATGGCATCATCAGCGAAGCGGAGAACCATGAATTGCAGCCGAGGTTGATCAACGCCTGCTGCGGCGTGAGCTGGTGACGGAGGTAGGAG
>WFTM01000029.1 GCA_015485525.1 Candidatus Zhuqueibacterota bacterium
CCCAGCGGCCCGCCGATGTGCAGAGCTTTGACCCGCGTGCGGAAGCCGCCGCCGAGCTCGTGCACTACTTCCTGCAGCGGTGTGCCCATTTCCACCTCGTACAGTCCCGGCTTGTTAAAATGGCCATCCAGGCAGACCAGCTTGCTGCCGGTGGATGTGCCGCGCCCGAGGGCTGCGTATGCTGCGCCGCCGTGCTCGAGAATCCACGGGATGCTCGCCAGTGTTTCGACGTTGTTCACCACTGTCGGCCGGCCGAACAGCCCTTGCTGCGCCGGGTAGGGTGGCCGCACGCGTACTTCCGGGCGCTGGCCCTCGATGGAGTTCAGCAGCGCGGTCTCTTCCCCGCAAATATAGGCACCGGCTGCTTCGATCACTTTGAATGAGAAGGAAAAATCACCGTGGCTGAGCAGGCCGGCATCCTGCAGTTTTTGCACCGTATCCGCCACCTTTGCGATCGCTTCCGGATACTCAGCGCGGATGTACACCACGCCGGTATCCGCACCGGTGATGTAGCCGGCGATGGCCATGCCCAGCAGCACGGCCTCGGGCCGGTGTTCGAGCAGGTAGCGGTCGGAGTACGCGCCGGGATCACCCTCGTCCGCGTTGCAGACGATGTATTTTTGCCCATCACCGGCGTTTTTGCAGAATTCGAGCTTGGTTGCCAGGGGGAAGCCTGCACCACCGCGGCCGCGGAGACCGGATGCACGCAGCTCCTGCAGCACGGTCTCGGGGCCGTTTTTTACAGCGCGAGACAAAAGGGTGAAATATGTTTTGTGATCAGGAAGCGGGGCGGTGAGGATGGGGACGGCCATGTTGCTGGCCACGTTGTAGGCATCGGTGCGCGGCGGCCCGCCGTTGCTGAGGATGCTGTCCAGCATTTTGGCCGCGTTGCCGGAGTAGTTGTGGCCATCGTAGTGAAACGCGCTGTTTTCATGACACCGGCCCAGGCAGCACATCTCGCCGATTTCTTCCTCGCGGAAATGCTTTTTCAGCTCGCTGCGCACGGTCTCCTGTGTGCCCGCCAGCATGCAGGCGCTGCCGTTGCAGACATAGACTTTCTTGCCTCTGTTCTCCCGGCGCAGAAAATCATAGAACGATGCCGTGCCGTACACGATGGCATCACCCATCAGATACTTCTGCGCCAGTTTGCGCATCTCTTCGTTTTCCGGCGATCCGTTCTCCTGTGCGCTGTGCACGAGGTTTTCGAAAAGATTATCCTGCAGGCCTTTGCGGGCCGATAAATGGCTCAAATTTTCTGACATTCTCTATTTCCTTCGATGATTCGTGATGTGTGCGTGTAAACAGTGGCCTTGCCGTCACGGCAGAAGGCGATCAGGGTGATGCCCAGGGCATCGGCAGTTTCCACGGCCATGCTCGATGGCGCGGATACAGCAGCCAGCACCGGAATGCCGGCCATGAAGGTCTTGGTGACAATTTCAAAAGAAACCCGCCCGCTGACCAGCAGGCAGTGCGCCCGGCTGAGCTCTCCGGCGCGCACCAGCGCACCGATGACTTTGTCCACGGCATTGTGGCGGCCGATATCCTCGAACACGGCCAGCATGTCGCCGGCCAGAGCAAAAGCTCCGGCAGCATGGGAGCCGCCGGACTGCTGGAACAGGGTCTGGCGGTCGTGCATGTGCCGGAACATCCCCCCGAGTCCAGCAATGTCGAGCACCTCGCTGGTTTCGAGCGGCCCGCCGCGGATGTTGAGATCAGCGAGGGTTTGCTTGCCGCAGATGCCGCAGGATGAGACCGAAAGGATGCTGCGTTCGTTCAGGGCGCCGTTGCCTGTTGCCGGCGTGTCGCCGATGATGTTGATCATGTAGGGAATTTCCCGGCGCGGGTCGAGGCGGGGCTGCAGTTGATAACAGGAAGGATCGCGCAGGATGTCTTCGGTGAACAGCAGCCCGGTGACCAGCTCGGTATCGGCACCCGGGGTGCGCATGGTGATGGTGAAGGGAGCGCTGTTGATGCTGATCTGCAGCGGAGCTTCCACGGTCAGCGTATCGTGGACGGTCTGTCTCGCTTCGTTTTCAAACTTAACGGCCTTTGTGGTGTGGGTCTGCATGGGAATCTTCCGGATTTTGGCGGCTGTTTGTGAACTCGTGAGACGGGCAGAACAGCGGGCGTTGTCTGCAGCGGAAAGTAGGGCTTGAGCAGCAGTTTGTCAAACGATATGTGACCGGCGGCTTACCAGCGTGCTTTCAGGATGAAAGTGACGCTCTGCGGGGTTGCTTCGGGACGCAGGTTCAGGGCGACTTTGCCGTTTTCCAGAAAGGGCTCGGGCGTAATCAGAGCGTCGAGAAAGCCGAGGGACCAGAGCACACCGGAGGCGAGAAAGAGGTTGCGGCGCAGGCGATAGTAGCGGTTGTAGGTGTCATAGCGCTCGTCGATTTGCTTCAGATTGGTCTCTGCGTGGTAGTCATTGTGTGCAGAGCGTTCCCGCACCAGGGAATAGGTTGCGGAGGCGAGGAGAAAACCTGTTGCGGCGCTGAAAAAGTAACCGCGGTTTTTCTGTTTTTTATAAAATTGTCCCCAGCCCGGGACCAGCAACGAGCGCAGGCTGGCATCGACACGGCCGTCTTTGACCGGCACATAGCGAATTTCAGGTTCAATGAGCTCGTTTCGTTTTACAGAGGTCCCGTTGGAGTCGTATTTTTTGCGCTCCTCGTCGAAGATGCTGCGCAGCTTTGGCGAGAAATACAGGCTGCTCAGTTTGATGTCCGGCGAGAGTTCGATCGCCAGGCGGAAATGCTTGCGCACTTCGGCCTGGTTGCCGGCAAAGTCGTGCAGCAGGGCGCGCAGGGTGTGTAATTGGGCCAGGTGAGCCTTATCGAAATTGTGATACACCGCGAGGGCGGAGTCCGCCCGGGCCTCGGCAGCCGGGATGTCACCTTTACGGATGGTGTCGAGGATGTGTTCGAGCATTTGCTCCTGTTTGTCCTGTGCCTGCATGTGCACAGGCAGGAGAGCCGAAAACCCCACGATGAGGAGATAAACTGCGATAAAATAACGTACGTTCACGATTTCCCGCCTGAGAGAAGTGCCCTGTCGATTTGATTCAGAAAAGTCCGGCCCTGTTGTGTAACCCCACTGGCCGGTTGCGGAGATTGTTGTCGTGCGATGGGATGAAATAAACGGTACAGTTTTCTGAAAACAGATGCAAATAAAAAATTGTGCACATTTTGCTGCGGCACCGCCATAGCCGAGTAGCCGAAGTGGCAACACTTCGGGGGGCACGGCTGCCGGAACTCTTGCGAGTTCCGCTACACAGGCACCGCTATGGCCGAGAAGTAGCCGAAGTGGCAACACTTCGGGGGGCACGGCTGCCGGAACTCTTGCGAGTTCCGCTACACAGGCATCGCTATGGCCGAGAAGTAGCCGAAGTGGCAACACTTCGGGGGGCACGGCTGCCGGAACTCTTGCGAGTTCCGCTACACAGGCATCGCCATGGCCGAGAAGTAGCCGAAGTGGCAACACTTCGGGGGGCACTCCACCGCCTCAAATGTCCGGCTGCTCACTGCCGGTTGTTGCAGTCCGCACTCTGTAAAGCTGGCCGAGCATGGCCGCAAACAGCAGCGTCAGCGAACTGTAGTACAGCCAGATA
>WFTM01000030.1 GCA_015485525.1 Candidatus Zhuqueibacterota bacterium
ATATACAGGTGCAGGCTTGCAGGGTATGCGGCATTCCACGAGCGTAACGAAATGCCGCATACCCTGCAAGCCTGCACCTGTATATCGCCGGATTCTGTCTTACCGGTAAGATTTGCGCCATCCGGGCACGCTGAAGCGTGCACTACGAACACCCTCCTCTCGTCACACCGCTCCAGCGGTGTGACGCCCCTGTGTTGCCGCTCCTGCGGTATTCCACGAGCGGAACAAAATGCCACTTACCCCGAAAGTCCGCACCTGATATCGATAAAACCGGGCAGGAATTTCACCGAACTGTGAGTTTATCACAGAAAGAAACAGCGTGCTTGCGTATCTTGCTCCTGATCTTCCAGCTATTGGAAGGTACGATCCATTCACATCAACACTATTCGGGAGGTAAGTTATGAAGCTCAACGTCGGATCCGCGGACAAAGTCGTCCGTTACATTCTCGCTCTGGTCTTATTCAGCCTGTATTTCGTGCTCGAAGGCAATATGCGCTATCTCGCGCTTATCGGCATCGTGCCTTTGGTCACGGCACTGATGTCCTGGTGCCCGCTGTACAGTCTCTTTGGCATCAGCACCTGCTCGACGAAGAGCAACAATTAAAGCAGAACACTATCTACGTTCCGACCCGTGCTGGAATGCAAAAAGCCGGTGCAGTTCGATATGCACCGGCTTTTTCGTTATGGAGTGGTATGTTTTTTCATTCAGCGGTGAGTCCCGGCAACCCGTTATTCGACGCCGAGAACCGTGTCCTCGATGAGCAGATCGACGACGTCTTTGAGGTCACCTGTTTCCTGGTATTTCTTCAACTGCCGGTCTGCGCTCGTACCGGTTCGCATCATCTCCTTGACGTATCCCACCTCTTCACGGCTGCCCAGCTCATCGACGACGTCATCGACAAAATCGAGCATTTCTTCGAGCAGGAAGCGCACGGGAATTTCCTCTTTTTTGCCAAAATCGATCAGTTTGCCGTCCAGACCGTCGCGGATGGCGCGCCATTTATTTTCCGCCAGCAGGGCGGTGCGGTAGTGGCGCCAGCTCTGGTTGCGTTTGCGCAGGATGATCAGTTTGGCAACCAGCGCCTGCAGCAGCGCTGCGATGGCGAGCACTTCATCCACGCGCGTAGTGCAGTCGCAGATGCGGAATTCCAGAGTAGGAAATTTCGGATGCGGACGGATATCCCACCAGATTTTCGTCGGCTCCTCGATGCAGCCGGTGCTGATCAGAGTATCGATGTAACTGTCATACGCGTCTGCGGATTCGAAATACTCAGGCAGCCCGGTGCGCGGCAGGTCTTCGAAAACCACGCTGCGGTATGACTTGAGGCCGGTATCATTGCCGAGCCAGAAGGGTGAAGACGTGGACAGAGTGAGAATATGCGGCATGAAATAGCGCATCTGATTCATGATGTCGATACGCAGTTCGCGGTCCGGAATTCCGACGTGAACGTGCATGCCAAAGATCAGCAGCCGACGCGCGATGTAGCGCATGTCCTTGGCCAGGCTTTTGTAACGGTCTTTGTCTGTGAGAATCTGGTCTTGCCAGCGCGAAAAAGGGTGGGTGCCGGCAGCGACGATCTTGCGGCCGTTCTGCTCTGCGATCTCGGCCACGACCCGCCGCAATCGCACCACTTCCTGGCGCGCTTCTTTGATGTTGCGGCAAACATGGCTGCCGATCTCTACCTGAGATTGCAGCATCTCGGGTTTGACCTGATCCCGGAAGACGATGGCACCCTTCTCCAGAAACTCTGAAATATAGGATGTCAGTTCGCGCGTCTTCGGATCGATGATCTGGTATTCTTCTTCGATGCCAAGAGTCAAATCTTCGAATTTCATACTCTTACTCCGTCAATTCAGAATGATAGGGAGCGCCAGCTCCTGCTGTACGGCGTTTAGCACTGTGCAGCCCGGCCAGCCGGACATTCTTGCATCCTGCCCCCGGCTGAGCGCGCATCTCTCACGACAGGCAGGTATGTCCCGCGTTTTTCATCTTCATCTCGTCACACCGCTCCCGCGGTGGGACGCTGCTATTGCCGCTCCCGCGGCATTCCACAAGCGTAATGAAATACCTCCTGCTCCGAAATCTTGCATGATGTCGGGTCATCCGGAGAAATTAGCGACTTCCGGGAAGGCACGCTGAAGCGTGCACTACGAACGCCTCTTCTCGTCCTCTCCTCTCGTCACACCGCTCCCGCGGTGTGACGCAGCTTTAGCCGCTCCCGCGGCATTCCACAAGCGTAATGAAATACCTCTTGCTCCGAAATCTTGCATGATGTCGGGTCATCCGGAGAAATTAGCGACTTCCGGGGAAGGCACGCTGAAGCGTGCACTACGAACGTGTTAGACTCACGTCCTTTTCTCACTGTGTTTACCCGATATCCGGCTTCACAGCAGCCTAACCTGCTGATAATCAGCCAATTGCAGCGGGTGGTTTCCGAGATCATGTGTTTTCAGAATATATTTTTCCTTCTGAAAAAGCAAGTTTTTTGGGGCAGAAGCAGTATGGACCGGTTTTTTCAGATGATAGCGTCTTTCCCGGCGGTTGAATTTGTTTTGACTTTTTGGTATGAAATCGATAAAATGTCCGGCACGACATGTCTATATTGCCCGCCGCATCTGTGAATCCACATCCCGTAGATTGATCATCTTTTTTACAACTCACGAATAGCGATCCCGATATCTGCGCGCATCAGCCTGGTGCAGATGAGCCGGAAAAGCTGAAAGACCATGTTCGCGAAAGTACTTTTGAGCTGGTCCTGTTTGCTCAAAAAGCGATACCTATTCACTCAAAGTGCCTGTGGGTCAGACTAGTGAGCGGGAGCAGGCAGCCATCCCGGCGAGATGCCGGCACGGCGCTGTGCCTCAGTCCGAATGACGCAAAAGGCAGCGCGGCGAGGTACAGACGAATTCTCATGAATAATGCAGGTTACGTTTTGTGTATTCAGAGTACCCCGTTAACTCAGCTAACGGGGCTGGCCCGGCTACCGGAATCTCATCTTTCCGGGCATGTGCCTGAGTCCAGAAGATTCCGGTCTTCCCCTGTGGGGAAACCTGAATGATGGTTCTGTGGGAGGCACGTGCCGTGCTCTGGCGGGCTAGCTGAAAAAATGCAACCATGCTGAGTTAAATGGATAACCAGATTTGTGAATTTTCGGGTTATCAACTACCCTTCTGCCATGAAAAAAATATGCGTTTTGATCTGCCTGTCCGCATTTGCTGTTTCGCTGCAGGCACAGCAGATTCTTTTTGAGGATAATTTCAATTCCTTCAGCACGGCCAAATGGTCATTCGTCACCCCGGCGAAGTGGCAGGTCGAGCTGCTCGACGGCGATCCGGCATTGCATCTGAAAACACCGCAGCCGGAGTGCAGCGGCGACTGTAACGAGTTTGCCCGCACAAAGGAGCGCGAATTCGACAACTTCACCCTCGATGTAGATATCCGCATTGAAAACACGACCTACCAGAATTATTTTATCCAGTTCGGCGGGGGATATTATCTACAGTTTCAGTTTGAGGGCGTTAAGCTCTACCGCGGTGATCCCTTTGGTGGCGAGGGTGGTCTCTTTTACGAAACATTCAATAACTATGTCACGCCGGGGAAAACCTACCACATCACTCTGATTCGCGAACTGCCCCGTATCCGCCTGCTCGTCGATGGCAGGGAGGAGTTCAGTATCGAAGACTCGTTTTTTCCCACCGGGGCTATCGACATCGGCAGCTTCAAAGGCACGGTCTGGATCGATAATGTCGTCATCTCTCTGCCCGGTGATCCCACACCGCCGGTCTTTAGCGATGATTTCGAGAACGGCACGGCTTTCTGGCAGCCACAAACCCCCTCGCGCTGGCAACTCGTCGCCGATGAGGATGACAGCTCCTACGCCATTACCACGAGTGACTACACCTCACCTGACGGCCAGCGCCCCGGTGAGTACAGCCTGCTCGCCGGTAAAATTTTCGAGGATTTCGAATTTTCTCTCACCCTGCGCACAGATGCCCGGGAAATTTTCAATAATTTTGCCGACGCTGTGCTGATTTTTGCCTGGCAGGACTCGCTCAACTATGCCTATCTCATGCTCAACCGCCGCAGCAACGAAACTGCCCTTTACCAGCTGATTGACGGCGTGCGTGAGCCTCTGCTGCCGGTCGCTGATTATTTTATTTTCGGGCAGAAACGCTACAGCGTGGCGGTACAAAAAGTCGGTGATCAGGTGCGGGCCTTCATCGACGGGGAGATGATTTTTTCAACCACTGTTCCGGGGTTGCCGCCCGGGCAGCTCGGCATCGGTTCTTTCAATGACGCTGTCTCTTTCGATGATGTTATCATCCGCAATGCACCTGCCGGCCCTGTTGAAAAAAGCTGGTCAGATCACTTCGAAGACGGTTCAACAGGCAACTGGGAGTTAGGTGCTGACTGGCAGCCGGAAATCCATTTTGCCAACGGTCTGTTGTCTGCCCACAGTACTACTGCAGCAAAAACTCTGGCCCGATTTTTACCTGCAAACGGTCCGGCGGAATTCCCTGCACTCACGTTCAGCGGCCGCATACGTCTGTTCGGGGAGCGGTATTTTTCCGGCGCTGGTGAGGCGGGTATTCGTTTCTGTGACAATGGCGACTCATACTATGAACTCACGTTCAACGCCGACCGCTTTGCAACTCGCCTGCGCCGTGTCGAGGGCGGTGTGGAGACCGATATCGCCAATGTGCTCTACAGCTCACCGCACATCGATGATGAGGAATGGCATGAAGTCGAAATTTTGCGCTACGGCGATCGTATCGAGGTGTTTCTCGACCATCGTCGCTTGTTTTACACGGTTGACAGCAGCCTGTCTGCAGGCTCTGTCGCCCTGTTTGCCGCAAATGTCGATGTCTGGTTTGATAACCTCTTCCTCAGCCCGATCGCAGCCGTTCCATCCCGTGCACCGGCTTCTTTTCTGCTCGAATCGATCAGCGCAGACCGTGGTGATACCCTGGCAGTTCCTCTGTATGCCACGGTCTATCCCGAGCTGCAGGAGACCACAGTTACCCTGCGTTATGACGATGAGGTAGTGCGCTTTCTCGGCGCTGAGCCGGGCGCAGATGCCAGTGGCTTTGCATTTGAAAATCCAGAGCCGGGGCCGATCGTAGTGCCGGATATTCCCGGCGCCCAGACGGTCGAACTGCTGCGCTTTGTGTCTGGCAGCAGCTCTGGCAGGCTCACGCGCAATGCTGAAATCGCCCGCTTGCGTTTTGTTCTTGAGGGCGAGGCCGGTACAGTCACCCCGCTGATCATCGGGCCGGCTACCACGCTGCGTGATGGCCATCAGGTGGTCTATTCCGGCAGCGAACTGATGTTCAACAATGGCTCCCTCAGCGTTGTACGCGATCCGATCCGGCTGTCGGGGAAGGTTTCCTATTTTTCCGGCTCAAAGCCCATGCCGGATATCACCATCGAAGCACGCGCCGGCGCCACACAAACGCAGGTAGTCAGCGCTGCTGATGGCCGGTTTTCCCTGCCCAAGCTGGATGTACTGGCGTGGACCATCCGGCCGAAGACCACGGCCAGGGCAGCTTCGGCCCTGAGCACGGAAGATGTTTCCCTGCTGCTGGGCTGGCTCGGATACAGCGAGGAGCTGCAACCCGGCCAGCTTTTGGCTGCGGATGCCACGAACGACGGTGCTGTGCGCGGCAGCGACGCCATGGCTGTTTTGCGCTTTCTCGCCGGTTTCCCGACCTTTACGGGCCAGACTTCCGAATTTGGCTTTGATCCGCTGGAAAGCGAAATCAGTACCCCCGGCCGGCATGAGCTCAGTTTTACCGCTTTTGTGCGCGGAGATGTTGATGGCAGCTACGGAGCGGGAGCAGGCAAGCAGGGCGTGTTGAGCGATGTGCTGCACGCCGAACTGTCGCCTGAGGGGCCGGATGTGCTGGTGCGCCTGCGCACCCGGGAGCCTGCGCGCGGTTTTCGTACGGTTTTTTCGTTTGATGCCACAGGCTGGGAGCCAGTACGGGTCTCTGCTGATGCGCATTTTCGTGCCGCGATCAATGACGAGGAGCAGGGGAAAATCGTTTTTGCTGCGGCTGCGGCGGATTACGCAGAGCCGGGCACGGTGCTCGCAGAACTTCAATTACGCAGAAAACGACCGCAGGCCGGGGCAGGGTTCAGCCTGACCGGCAACAGCATCAATGGCCGGGCGCATGCGGATATCGTGCTCGGACAGACGGAACAGCCGATGAGCCTGCCGGACGATTTTTCCATCAGCCAGAGCACGCCCAACCCGTTTTCGTTACGCAAGGCGACGCAGGTCAGCATAGAGCTGCGTGTGCCGGACGGGGCAGAGGGTGTGCACACGCTGGCGCTTTACGACCTGCTCGGCCGGCGCGTACACATCTTGCTGCACGGCGAGCTGCAGCCCGGTGTGCACCGCATCAGGTGGGATGGGCGCACCCGGGCCGGGCATGAGTTGGCCCCGGGCGTCTATTTCTACCTCTGGCAGACACCGGAATTCAGCGCACGCAAGAAAATGCTCATCGTGCGGTAGCAGCGGGGCCTGTTCCCCACGTAGCAGAAAGTGCGGCGCTGAGAAAGCCGGCTTTCAGCATTTTCCATCGTCTGAAAGCCGGAAATTGATCAGATTGACTGGGTTGAAGATTTGAGATTTATACGCCAGCGAAGCGCTGGCACCATGTGACCAGTACAGGAAAATCGAATACATGCAAATCCATCGACGTTTGACAGTTCTGTTGCTTTTTTTATCTGCATTCTCCTTGCAGGCGCAGAGCACGATTTCCCTCGACAGCATTGCCGCAGAGCCGAATACGACGCTGGCTATGCCGATCTATATCGATACGCCGGAACAGGTCGGTCTGATCCAGCTCGTTCTCGAATATGACTCCACGCAGGTCGAGCTGCTCGAGCCGCCGGCGACGCCCGGGCCTGCTGCCAATGGCTTCCGTTTGTCACTGGTCAACCGCGATCTGCCCTTTGCAGCCAGCGAGCCGGGCGCAAATGAGAATATTCTGCTGCAACTGGCCGGCGATGGCGGCACCAGCATCTCGGGCACGAAGCTGCTGGTGGCGTTTCTGAATATCCGCGTGCGCGGCACGTTGGGAGATGCGATCCCGCTGCGTCTGTTGCCCGGTGCGCGCAATACTTTTTTGACCACGACCTCCCTGCAGGATATTTTCGGGCAGTCGTTGGCGCTCGCTGATGGTCACATTTTGCTGCAGGATATTACCCGGCCGGTCACCAGTATCAGTACTCCGGCAGCCAACGATACCCTGCAGTTGCCCAATGTATTGATCACAGGTACGGCAGAGGACGAAGGCGGTTCCGGCCTGGCCATGGTTGATATCAGCACCGACGGTGGACTGACCTGGCAGCCGGTCGTTTCTCTTGGAGGGTCTTATGAAAGCTGGCAGTTTGAATGGCAGAACATTGTGCCGGGCAGCTATACGCTGCGCAGCCGGGCGCATGATAATGCCGGCAACATCGGTTTTTCTCCACTCGGGCACATGGTTTTTATCCAGTTTGGCTCTGCGATAGACGCTGAAGTCAGCGTGTCCAGTAAACTTTCAGGCACAGGCAGGGTGCTGCTTGAGCTTGTCTGGCAGCCGAGTATAGGGACCGTTGATACTGCGGTTGTACCTGTGGTCGAACTGATCGATGCCGGCGGCCAGCAGAGGCAGGCAACACAAACCCGTTTCACCCCGGAACTCTGGCAGGGGTTTGTCGATATCGACAGCACGTTTGCAGACGGCCCGGCAGCCCTGCAGGCCCGTGGCTTGCGCGGGGCCGAGGGTTACATTTACGGGTCGGTCAACATCGATTCCGTTCTGGTCATCGACACCAGCCCGCCGGCTGCTTTCCAGGTCAGCAAGCCGGCGCCGGATAGCTGGACCAACGCCAACCGGCCTACCCTGGAATGGCAGGCAACCGTGGATGCGACTTCAGGGCTGCGCGCCTATCACGTCACCCTGGATAATTTTCCGCTGACCGGCTCAATCCCACCAACTGCAACGCGGTACACTATTCCGATTCCGCTGGCGCAGGGCACGCACACATGGTCTGTACAGGCGTTGGATTCTGCGGGCAACGAGCGTTCAACCGGAGTCAGCCGGTTTGGTATCGATCTCACCGCTCCGGAGGTCACGATAACGCAGCCTGTTGCCGGTGATACGCTGCGCGATGTGATCACGATCAGAGGGAGTGTCTCGGATTTGGCAGGTGATCTGCCCGGCTCGGGGGCGGATTCGGTGCTGGTCTCGACCGATGGTGGTGCCTCGTGGCAGCCAGCGGAAATCGATATCAGCACAGGCACGAGCTGGCAGTACCGCTGGACCGTCGATCGAGACGGCCCGATAAAGATTATCGCTTATGCGGTTGACCGTGCCGGAAATCGCGGCGCGCAGACTCCGGCATTGCTGGTTACCTCGGTGCATCGAGCCGCCGCCGGACAGCCGCGCACTTTCGGGCTGAGCCAACCGATGCCCAACCCTTTTCGCGAGCAGGTGCGCATGTATCTTGAGCTGCCGCAGCCCGGCCCTGTTGATGTGAGAATTTTCAATATTCTGGGCCAGGAGGTCAGCGTTCTGCAGCAGGGGAGAAGAGCGGCCGGGCGGTATATTCTGCACTGGGATGGCCGCAACGAGCTCGGGATGTTGATGCCGCGCGGGGTGTATTTTGCAGTCCTGCGCAGCCCGGGCAAGCGGCTCGTGCGCAGGATTGTCCTGATGCGGTAGTATGAGCAGCGTCTGGCAGTGGGGTGATGCCGGGTTTCACCACTGCTGAGGTCACGAAGAGCTCGAAGAAAACTGAAGTGTCGAAAAATCAGTATCAGTAGTTCCTGCACTTCTCCTTATTTTCTTCGTATCCATCGTTCACTTCATGGTTCACAGAAATCATCGTGTCATGACCTTTTGTATTACGGAGCTAAAACAATAACAATATCTTACATGAAGAAAAAAATTATTGTATATAGCCTGTATTCTTCACAAAATTCTTTAAGAGCAGGCGCAACTACTTTAATATTTGATATTTTACATCTTGTAATCCTTTCAAACGTAGTTTTTGAAAGACTTGTATATCTCACAGTGACGCAGAGCACGCAGTTTATTGTTTTAGCAGAAATTAACCATTCTTTCTCTGCGCTCACTGCGTCTTTGCGAGAATAATGCAGGATAGGGCTGATCGCTCGGGTTAAGCCAAAATTTAAATCAAACAGACCGCGAAGCGAGAATTTGTAAATCAGGCGCGGGTTAAGTTTCTCATATTTTTTTGATATCAAAGCAGCTACTCAATGCATACCCACCCATCTCCTCTCGTTCGGAAACAGCTCAGCCGTATCGTTCTCCTGCTCAGAAAAATCAGCGACATGGCTGTTGAGCACCAGCTACAGCAGCCGGTGCTGTTTGCGGGCATGGCGGTCTATTTCCATGTTCATACCGAGCACTTCCGGACGCGTTGTGAACAGCTCTCGAATGATATCGATTTTCTCATCGCTGAGCAGGATGCCCGGGCGTGGGCCGATCTGCTTGCGCTGGATTATCAGGACGGAAAAAGTGATTATTTTCAGGGCATCAAGTTGAAGGGGACGGTCGATGCTGTGGAGGTGGATATGCTTGCTGGAGCCAGCAGTCGCTTCCCCGGTTATGATCCGGACTATGTTTTTCCTCTGGATATTTCCTGCGCACAGGCAGCGACCACCGTGGACGGCGACCTGCAGATCGGGCTGATGGCACCTGCTGAGCTTGCGGTTTTCAAGCTTCTTCTGGGCCGGGGAAAATCTGCCGGGAAATATGATTTTGAAGATGCTGCCGCACTGATCGTCGATACCGGCATCCAGCCGGAGGAGCTTTTTGCCGTTTTCGCCCGCGGCATCACGTTCAGCGATGAGCACAGGCAATTCGTCCGCAATCGTCTGCAGCGCTGCGCAGGGCACAGCCCGAACCTGTTCGGCAGATATTTGCCCGATTTCCTGGCAGCGATAGAAGTTTGGGGAAGAAAAAAAGGTTAGGCAGAAACAGCTTTGATGATGCTGCGCGCGACGACATCTGCAGCCACACTGCCGATGATCATGCTGTCCATTTGTTTGTCGCCGCAGGAGAGTGCAAAGATCAGGTCGCCGTCGAATCGGGTGTGCGCGGGGTGGATGACACGGCTAAAACCGTCGTGGGCCATCTGCGCGATTTTTGTTACCTGCAGTTTATCCAGCATGGCATTCGTTGCCACAACGGCGAGGGTTGTGTTTTGCCCCCAGACCCGCATCAACTGCTCGGGCTGCTCCCGCAGCACCCTGCCGGCATCCACATAAACACCGTCCCTGCGTGCTCCGGCAAGGATTTTCCCGCTCTCCGGATCGATGATATTTCCGAGAGGATTGACGACCGTCAGAGCTGCTACGACAATGTCCTCACCGATCACCTCAGATGCCTGTCCGATCCCACCCGGAACTGCCAGCTCGTGTCCGAGAATTTTCCCCACTGTCGCTCCGGTGCCTGCACCGATTCTGCCACAGGCTGCATCTGTATCCGTTGCTGCCCGTGCAGCCGCATAGCCCATGGCGCTGTCCGGCCGAACGTCTGCCCGGCCGACGGCGAGATCGAAGATGACCGCGGCCGGAACGATGGGCACTCTGGCTACGCCGACATCAAAACCGATGTTTTTTTCTTCGAGAAATTGCTGCACTCCGATGGCTGACTGCAGGCCAAACGAACTGCCGCCGGTCAGGCAGATGGCGTGCACGTGCTGCACCAGACGTCCGGGTTCGAGCAGGGCTACTTCGTGGGTCCCCGGTGCAGAACCACGGATATCGACGCCGGTAACAGCCGGTTGTTGGGGAAGCACAACTGTACAGCCCGTGCGTGCGGGTTCATTTTGTGCATGCCCGACGGACAGGCCGGGCACGTCGCACAGGGCATCGAGGGGGCCTGGGTGAAAAGCTGATGACATGACTGGGTTTATTTTCCGTTGCTCGCAGGCTTGCCGCGGTGCAGTTTGCGCATAAACGGGACTTTTCGGGTCGGGAACTCCAGCATCACCCCGCTGTCGCTGAAGAAGAACAGATCGCCGACCATCAGACCGATCGAACTGCGCAGAGGACGCCAGTTTTCGCGGTACGCCTGACTGTCGATGCGTGTGCCGTCTTTATCCTTGGACACCAGCCGGACGCGTTGCGGATATTCGCGGTTGATCATGAAAGGTGAGTGGGTGGTGTAGATGATCTGGTTTTTGATCGCCAGGTCCTCCATCACGCGGGTGAGGTCTTTCTGCCCGGCCGGATGCAGATGGATGCCGGGTTCGTCGATCAGGAAGATGTATTCGTTGGCGCGGGCTTCGAATGTCTGGGCGATGAAATTGATGTAAAAAGACAGGTACCAGCGGAACCCCATGCTGCGTGATTCCGGAGTGTCAAAAACCGTTGTTCCGTCCGAGATGTCGATGTAGAGCACCTTGCCATTGACGTTGAGCTTGACTTCGATCGTCGGCTCCTGGCTCCAGACGCGCCGGATTTGCTGGGTCACCAGCCGGCTGGCTTCTTCGCTGGCGCGGCGCCCGCGGGTGGAGTCCTCAAAAATCAGCGCCGGGTCAACGATGCCGCCGATGCGCAGCAGGTTGCGTTCTGTACGAAATTCTTCTTTGCCCGAGCTCAGCTCTTCCAGCGTTGCCCGGCTTTTCAGGAGTGGGATGTCGTCGAAAAACAGAATTTTCGGCATCATGCCGAGAAAACGGCCCATGTCAGAGATGGGGATTTCAGTCTCACCGATGATGACGTGGTAGTCGCTGAGCTGCTGCCCGTTCTTGCGGATGACGAAACTCTTGGCTTCTTTAAAAACCTCGGAAAACCGGATCAGGTTACGCCGGTTCTCGTTGGTTAATTCCGTAAACTCGATGGCGACTTCCGGGCATTTTCCCTGGTAATAGTAGTCCGAGTACTGGCACGTCAGCGAATTGTCAAAGCGCACGCCGGGTGCAAAGCTGAGTAACGATTTGAGAATGTTGGATTTGCCACTCTCGTTGGCGCCGATGATGATGGTGATTTTCGGGTCAACCGGCAAAGTCAATTCAAAAATCGATTTGTAGGCGCGGATGAAAACGCGGGAAATGACCATAAATTCGTCCTCAACTGATTCCTGTCGATACGATTTTGCAGGCAGTGGGCGTCATTGCCGCAACAGACGCATTGCCGGGGATAAGATCCGTTTATCCCGGAGTTGGCAATATAAGAAGGGGTAGAGTTTGCTGCAAGTGAAAACTCGGCAATAGCATCGTGAATCATCGTGGGGAAGACGGGTTTCTTGTGTGAAGCTCCAGCAACAGGCGACTGAAACACAGAAAATCTGCCATTTTTTATCAGCCGCCCTGCGGGACACAAGACTTTGCATGGCGTTGCTGCCCTGGCCGGTGAGCTGGCGGACTGTTGCCGGAGCCTTCCTTGCGAATACGGGCTTCTGATGTCTCACGCCAGAAACTCGTATTCGTATTCGGCACAGTGGTTATCCCGGTGCAATGCAAAACTCTCTTTGCTGTCCTGTGCCGCACCGGGGATTTTCAGGCTGTTCGAAGTTTGGAGCGCCTGATGCTATTTCGTCAGCACGAGCTTTTTGCGCAGACGAAGGCTGCCTGCCCTGAGCTCATAAAAATACACACCGCTGGCCACGTGAGTCCCGGAATCATCCGCCCCGTTCCAGACGATACTGTGCTCCCCTGCTGACTGCTGTCCGCTGATCAACGTTCTGATCCGCTGGCCTGCGCTGTTGTAGATGTTCAGCTGTACCTTTTGCGTCTGCTGCAGGGTAAAGCGGATGGTTGTGGACGGATTGAAAGGATTGGGATAATTCTGGAGCAGAGAATAACCGTTCGGAACCTCATCCGGAGTGTGTGCAACCGAAGTAGTGATGGGTTCCAGAGCGACCTGCTCGAACATCAGGTGCAGGAATCCGTGACCGCTGCCGGGGAGAGGAGAGAACGCACCAGTCGTATCCTGGGGCGGAAAAATGACATGCACTTCTACCTTGTCCGGGTTGTGATCGCTTGCATCGGTTTCGCTGCTGGTGATCAGCTCGAGGGCGTCGGTGCGCACGCGTGACGCTACCATGATATGCACGGGTCTTTTCCCGGCCAGAACAGCGCCCTCGCCATCTTTCAGAGCTGCCGTCCCCCAGAGAGTGATGTATGAAAACAGTTTCGGCATCAGCGTCGTGCCTATGCCTGTGTTGCCGTGCATGGTTTTGTCGAGTCCGACTCCGCCAAAAAATGTGTGGTCACCTGAGCCTTCAGGTTTGTGCGTGACATCGATTTTATCTACGACAAAGACAGTTCCGTCAGCGCGCTCGAAACGCATACTGAACTCGGCGACACTATCGCGCGAAGCTGGCGAGTCCAGAGAATCGTAATCGAGCACTTTGAGAGAAAACGACCCTGCCCCGATGGCGACACGATTGGAAAAGGGTGTCGGATTCATTGCGGGGTTGAGTACGGCCGGTCCGGGCAGCACTTCAAAGGCAAGGGTATGGTCGCGCGTCGGCTCACTCAGGGTGACTTCCTCGAACATCATGTGCAGAAAACCGTGGTCCGTTCCCGGTACCGGGCTGGAGTTACCCTCGGTATCCTGCGGAGCGAGGATGATATGCGTCTCTGCTCTTTTCAGGTTGTGGTCTGAAGAGTCGATTTCGGCACCTGCGAGCATGCGCAGGGAGTCATTCCGTACACGTGTGGCAACCATGAGGTGGATCGGCCGGCCGGGCGCTATCACGGAGTCACTGTCGGCATCCTTCAGATCGCAGACTCCCCAAAGCGTGATATAGGCGAGCATTTTGGGCATCAGGGCAGTACCGATGCCGGTATTGCCGTGCATCATCTTGTTACGGCCCACGCCGCCAAAAAATGTATGGTCTCCGGATCCGGCCTCTTTGTGTACGATGTTGATCGCATCGATTTTGAAGCGCCTGCCATCATTGCCGGTAAACCGGATATCAACGGATACGACCGAGTCGCGAGATGCCGGAGAATCTTCGGCATCGAGGTCGGCAATGGTCAGGGAGTAGGAGCCCCGGGTCATGAAAATATTGTTTGAAAAAGGGGTCGGGTTCATCGCCGGATTCATCACCGCCGGACCGGGAAGGACTTCGTACACCAGACCGGAGTCCGAACTGGCGCTGCTGGAAAATTCCGATTGTTCAGGATATGATGCCGTACTCGAGCGTTGCTGCTGCCGCCCCTGTCCGGATGATGCGCTGAACAGGAAAATCAGAAAGAAAATGGACAACCAGGGTTTAGCATACCGCATGATAACTCTCCTTTTGGAATGAAAGATGAAGGGATGATGAGAAGTGAAGTAAGGGCGGCGGATTTGTGGTGACAGAACGGGAACAAAACAAATGGATTTTAAATTCCATTTGAAACGAAAGAGCCGCAAGACAGTCACATTTACATTGGCAAATTGCCGTTGAGTACCGTATATTTTCCGGGCCTGGGGTGCCAGCGGTATTCCCCCCGGCAAATGGTTCATTCGCCGTATCAGAGATATCCCCTGAAAGCGAAACATGAAAGGAAGGGAGTTATGAAGCAAATCGTACTGGCCGCCGTGCTGTTGGCTGCAGGGCTGACAGCTCTGCACGGGCAGGATGATGAGAAAAAATTGCGCACGCACTATCAGAAAGCACTGACAGCGTACCAGCAGAAAAAATACGATGAGTTCCTCAGCAACATGAAGCTGGTGCACGAAATGCGTCCACGCAATCCGGCGATCCGCTATAATCTTGCCGGTGCCTATGCCCTGACCGGCAATGCCGACCAGGCTTTCGAGCTGCTGCAGGGCCTGGCGATCGCAGGGCTGAGTTATCCTGTTGAACGCTCCCCCATGTTCGTATCCCTGATGCGCCGCAATCGGTTTATGATCATCACATCTTATTTCGCGGCCAACCGGGAACCTTTCGGCTCCAGTCGCAAGGCCTTTTCAGTGGATGAACCTGATCTCATTCCCGCAGGCCTGGCGTACGATTCCAAAGAAAAGGTTTTCTTTGTCAGCAGCGTGCGCAAGCGCAAAGTGGTACGCATCGACCGGCTGAAGCGGGCAGAGGACTTTATCAGCCCCGGGCAGGATGGGCTGCTGGCAACTACGGCCCTGCTGGCGGACCCGCAACGGCGTCTGCTCTGGGTTTGTGCAACCGGAAATCCGGATATGGAAGGCTACACTCCGGAACACGCCGGTAAGAGCTTTGTCGCAGCTTATGATCTCGATACCGGTGAGCTCAGGCGAAAGTACACTCCTGCGGACAGCCAGAAGCATAATTTCAATGACATCACCCTGGCGAGCAATGGCGATGTGTACGTCGTCGATGCCAGAGGCATGGCGGTTTACCGCATCAGTGAAGGTAGCGAGAGCATGCAGCCAGTCATCAAGGCGCTGACCTTTCGTGCTATCCAGGGGATTGCTCTCGATGATGAGGGGGAGTATCTTTTCGTGTCAGACTACAGCAAAGGTGTTTTCCTGGTCGAGCTCTCCACCGGTGGATACTTTCTCATGGATGCGCCAGAAGATCAGGTGGTGGTGGGGATCGATGGCCTGTATTTTTACAAAAACAGCCTGATCGGAGTCCAGAATGGTATTCAGCCGCACCGGATCATCCGCATGCAGTTGAGCGACAGTTTTGACCGCATCGTTTCCGTACAGCCGCTGGAGATCAATAATGAACATTTTGATCGTCCGGCGCTGGGTGCGGTGGTGAAGGATCAATTTTATTATATCGCCAACAGTCAGATGGGGCGTTTGCGCGGTGATGGTAACCTGCCACCGGCAGAAGAGTTGAAGAAACCGGTCGTTTTGCGGGTGAAATTACGCTGAGTGCGGGTTCAATTTTCCGGCTTTTTCCCACCGGAAGGGCGTATGCCTGTGCCGGCCACGCTGACGGAATAGCGGGCCGGAGCCTGCTTCTGCGCTGCCGGTGAGGTGGCGAGTGCCTGTCGCACAGCCCTGCCGATTTCCATGAGGGAGTATGGTTTGCGAATATAAAGCGCAGCACCCAGCCGGAGTGCGGTTTTGACACGGTCATTTTCAGAGAAACCGCTCGCGATCATACACGGTACGTGGATGTCGAGGGCGCGGATGGCCCGGTAAGTGTCGAGCCCGTCGAACTCCGGCTCCATGATCATATCCAGAATGATCAGATCGTAGTGGTTGTGGCGCAGTAAGGATAACGCTTTCCTGCCGTTTTCACAGGTCGTCACCCTGTAGCCCAGGTGGGAGAGCAGCTTTTTACCTAACTGGCGCTGCGATGCATCATCATCGATTATGAGAATGGATTCATTGCCGTTGATAGGAGTGTTTTTTTCCTTTGTTGGAATCGCCTCCGGGGACTCGGCCGGGAAATAGACCTTGAAGGTGCTGCCGCGGCCGGGGGATGTTTTAACTGAGATATACCCTTTCAGGTCACAGATCACGCCATAAACAACGGCCAGCCCCAGGCCGGTGCCGCTTTTGCCCAGTTCTTTCTGGGTATAAAAAGGCTCGAAAATCCGCTCAACATCTTCCTCGCGCATACCCAGCCCGGTGTCTGAAACCGTACATGTGGCATAGTAACCCGCAGGCATGGTGCCGTTGAATGCGTGCATTTTGGTGGGCAAATATTCAAAGGAAGTTTTGATTTTCAAAATCCCGCCGCGCGGCATGGCATCGATGGCGTTATGCACGAGGTTCATGATCACCTGTGACAGGTGCGGGGTGGAGCCTTGCATGGCAAGCGGCTGTTCATCGAGGGAGATTCTGAGTTTGATCTTATTGCTGCGCGTGATGCGCTCTTCAAAGTCCGGCGAGTTGCAGTAGTTGCGGATGACTTCGTTCAGAGAGATCACCTGCAGTTTGTAACTGCTGCGGCGTGCCAGGGTGAGCAGGTCCTGAATGACGGCTGCGGCTCTTTTGGCCGTATCGCGGATCGTTTCGAGTTCCCGGATCACCGGACTGTCCGCAGGGAGCTGCTCGATGATCAGGTCCGGATATCCCACCAGCGGGCCGAGAATGTTGTTGAGATCATGCGCAACACCGCCGGCCAGAATGCCGAGAGACTCCATCCGTTCCGAGCGTGCCAGCTTCTGTTGCAGCTTGCGCTCGCGTTCTTCCAGTTGCCTGCGTTCAGCAATTTCCCGCTTCAGTTCCTCGACTCTTTCCTCAACACGCCGTTCCAGAAGTTCGTTGGCCTCCTGGAGCTGTTTGTCGCGTTTCTGGATTTGCGTCAGCATATCATTGAAACAGGCGATGAGCTGGCCGACTTCGTCATTGCTGCTTTTATAGGCCCGGATGGCGTAGTTTTTTTCACGCGATACCCTTGTCGCGATGTTGGTCAGCTCGGTGATCGGCTTGGAAATACGCATCTGCAGAACAGAGGAGAACAGCAGCGAAATGAGAAAAGCAAAGGGGAAGATCACCAGAAAAATTTTCAGATAGTTGGCAATTTTCGTGTAGTTTGTACCGAGGTCTGCTTCGATGAAAAGCGTGCCCAGAACGATGCTGTCGCCCTTGTGCGTGATCGGCAGGAAGATGAGCAGCCGGTCTCCGTGAAAGCGCGTGCTTTTCGGTTTGGGATGGGGAGGAAATGTCGTCTCTACGTCACTGCGGGTGTAGGTTGCGAACAAGGTACCGTTTTCATTGTAGATGCCGGCAGCGCGCACGTTTTTTTTGAACTCGAAGATTGCCAGGTTTTCGCGGGCATTGTTTTTCTGGTTGAAGGCCAGGGCCGCCGTTGTGCTCTGAGCCACAAACTCGCCGAGCTCGGTGATGTCATTGGTGACGTTGCCGCGCGCGGATATGTAGGCGTGCGCCAGAATACCGCAGCAGGCGAGGGTAAGGGCAAAGCCGCTCGATAGCATGGAAAGAAAAACGAGCTTTTTTCTCAGGGATGCGTCCTGAAAATAGGAAAAGTTAGTCATTTTCTCGGGTCACCGTGGCTACGACGATGTGTGCTATTTCGAGCAATTTGGGATGGAATTCCAGCCCGACCAGTGCTGCGGTCTGGTTCAATGTCAGAGGCGTTCGTTTATCGCGGATGTTGAACTGGACAAAGCCGCCGTTATAGGCGAACTGGGGTAGTTCACTGACGGTCAGTATCTGTTTGCTGTGTAGTCTCTGCAGATAGCTGCGATAGGTGTTCTGTTCCGATTTGCAGATGTAAACCATGTTGCTGCGCAGTGCTTTCTTCACCTTACCGGTGACGATGAGCTTGATACGCATCTGATGGATTTTGCCCTGAACGAGCATCTTATGTGCTTTTTTACAGAAGGGTGATTTGCCGAGAATACCGACGGTAAAGACGCTGTCCGGGTTGTTCATCACGTGTGGGGGGAAGGTGGTCAGATTAGCGATGTTGTAGAGATACGCAGGGCTGATACCGGTGGTGATTTCTGCAAGGCGGATAAACTCGTCGTCGAAATGCAGGCCCGCCTGTGCTACTGAATGCAGGTTGAGGGTCACTCTGTTTTTTTTCTTCAACCGCAGGCCGATCATGCCCCCGCAGCGGGTGAATTCCTTCATATCGCTGATGGTCAGAACTGGTTCGGTGAGTAACGAATCGATGATGTGATGGCGTTTGCTGTACATTTTCTTGCTGATGAACAGGATGTGTAACGAGTCCGGCACTCTTTCCCTGCCGGACAGGCTGATAACCTGCACCGGCCGGGCGTGGATGCGTTTTTCGATAACCAGCTTTTTGAGCGTTTGTGCCAGATCGTTGTTGCCGATTATGCCCACGCGAAATGCCTCGGTGGAGCTTCGAAAGGCGTATCTCGGCCACACGGTTTCCCGCGCCGCATGGTAGATAAACGCTGCTTTATAGTCGTTCTCCGGAACGCTCTGTTTTCTGCTTCGTGCATGCAGTACAAAATGCTGCCCGATGATGTGCATACAGCTCAGTAAGAGCAGCAGCGAACACACGACTCTGCACGATCGAAATAGAATCCGCTGTAGCAAAAGAAGTTGATTTCTCTGCATAAGGAAGTTTTCTGATAGCCCTGAAATTTGCTGTCCCTGAAGACAAGCCCTGTTTGAGAGTTGCCGGCCGCGGCCGTGAAATCGTGCCAGCCGGCACGTGCCGTTATGTGCGCCAGCCCTGTTTGCGCAATAACAGCAGTTTGAAATTGATTTGATGGTACACGCTTCAGCTTCATTGCAGTCGGATGATCTCAGCGCTTCACGCCATGTGGAATCGCTTACAAGCAACCCGCCCCGGACTGTTCGCAAGCTGTATTCCTCCGCCTGGCAGCACAGAACAGGTGCGCTGCCGTGCCTGTTTCAAGACCTGTGCTGTTCTGCAGCCTGAGCCGCTCGCCAGTCTGGGCGGTAGATCAGGCTGCTGAATCAGAACGCCCTGTCGGACAGCCACGTATGAAAGCTGTCCATCGGTTGTCTTCCCTGACATAGTCTGAAAAATTCATAAATTCTTAAAAACTGCGGTGACCGTTCTACCCGTGGTTTACAAAAAATCACTGAGTCGAACAAAATTTTTCAGTTTTCCCGACCGCCCTTGCGCGGAGCGCTTTTTAGCGAAGAAGTCGGGGCAGGAACGTTCAGGATCAGTTTTTCGCGTTCTATCAAAAAAATTGGTCGTAGCGGCAGGATTGGTTCTGGAAGTGTGTTTCGTTTGCCGGCGTCAGCCACGCGTCAGCTTTTGTCACATCGTATCGGATATTCGAACTCGTACCGCCCGAAAAATTTTAACCTTCGCGAGGCGCAGGCTACCGGCTCGGGCGGGAGAAATACGCGTGGATTATCTGAAGCTATATTGCCAGGCCAGGCTGAACCGCGCTGTATTGGCCAGTTGCGGGCCGTTGAGCGTTTGATAGACCGGCAGGCCGATATCAAAACCGAGACGGTTCCCGAGACCGTCCCGTTCTTTGTTGAAGATGTGGCTGCTGAAAACAAGGTCGATTCTCAGACCGCCATAGTTGCGTGCGTCCCCCATGAGAACCACTGTCGGATCGAGACCGCGATCCCCACCTGAGATTTGTTGCCAGTAATTGATATTGACCTGCAGCGAAGGAGCCAGCCAGCTCGTCCTGTCACAGAGCAACCAGGTGGTGAAATATGCGCCATTCCCCAGTTTATAATCATGATCATTGCGACCGGATCGGATTTTTCCCTGCAGCATCATTCCCCAAATCCATTTATTGCGCTGCAAAGCAAAATTGAAGCCGCTGTCGATGTCAAAAGTTCCTGAGCCAAGTTGCATAGTGTAGGGTAGCTGTGTGTTCGGCCCGCGTGGTGTCGTCGCTCTTTCATCGATGGATCCGGTAGGCAGGCTCAGGCCGAAATTGACAGAAAAATGAACATCCCGGCTTCGGCTCAGGTTGACTTGCGTCAACAGTTGCAGATCGCCGGGGCCGCTTGTTGTCACTTCAAATTGAGAAAGGTCACTTTTTGAATGGAGCGTGCTTTGTTTTATATACGGCAATCGCATGCCGATGGCGAAATTGTCTATGATATTGTAGCGGAATTCGAAAATTTTATAGCTGATCAGCATCCTGACCGGTGCTATGGGGTAACTCCCCAGAACCTGCCGTAACGGTAACTTTGCCGAAGAAGAGCGGATTTCATTGAGGGAGTTTTGACTGAATTGGAGCCGAACGGTGTACAACCCGGCAGCGAAGCTGGAGTTCAGGTCGCGGGTGTCTGGAGTGATTTCCAGGTTGAGGAATTTTTCCAGGCTGAGTTCTGCCAGATCGGCTGGATAGTTCTGCGCATGACTTGTGTCCGCAAAATGCAGTAGAGCACAAACTGTGGAAAGATAAAACAGATGGCGTGGGAAGGTTTTTATCCGATGAGCCCCCGAAAAATACCTGCGCAGAGATGCCGTATTGCGCCAGAGCGTGGTCATCCTGTTTTTCATGATTCTCCCGGTAGCCAATGTCCTGTACCTGCAGATTTCCTGTATCGAATCATTACGAAAAGTTGCGTATTATACAAATGAAGACACATTTTTCAAAACGCTTTTCAAGAGTTTACAAACACTTATTATTTGTCCCTTGTCGCATGGAAGTACGTAATTTCATCGATATCGTGCGTTTCTGCGAGTTTTGCTTCTACTGGTCATGCCGGTTGACTGCGGGTATGGTGCAGGAGTACCGGTTTCGGTTCTGTGACGTTTTCTTTCAATCCATTGCCATGAATTAACCATGAGATTCGTCCGCGCCTGCCGATTATTCGGAGAGAATCACTCAGCCTCTGTGCTCCCCTTGCATGCCGGATACAGAACAGAAGCATGGCTAGCTTCGGGCCGTTGATTTCAGGCGACCATACAGCGTTTTTTGAGCCAGGGTGGAATACGGATTTTCAGGCTGGTGCCTTTGCGGCGCCGCCAAAGCCAGAGTCACTCCGACCTGCTGATTTATGAGTGCAGAGCAGTACCGTTCTGAGTCGGTTGCCGTGTCGCTTTGGCCAAAAACCGCAAGAGCGGAGCAGCAAGAGATTTTTTATCAACAATTTTTGTGGAGACAGGAATGGCTTCTGAAACTGAAATATTGCTTGAAACCGGAACCAACGAGCTGGAAATTATCGAGTTTGTGCTCGAATTCCCGGATGTCCATGGTGAACTCTGCAGCCAGTCCTTTGGCATCAATGTCGCCAAGGTGCGCGAGATTATCCGCATGCCGGAGCTGACGAGATACCCCGGTCTTGACCCTAATGTACTCGGTGTTTTCAGTTTGCGTGACCAGATTACCCCGGCTCTGGATCTCGCCCGGTTGCTGTATGGCTATGAAAATGTCACCCCGCAGCATAAAATGATCGTTTCCGAGTTCAACAGTCTGCGCGTCGGGTTCATCGTCCGTGACGTCAAACGCATTCACAGGCTGTCCTGGACTGAAGTAGAACCACCTGACGTGGTTGAAAACCTGAGTATCGAGGACTCCACAGTCATCGGTATTGTCCGCAAGGAAGACAGGATGATCCTGATGCTGGACGTTGAAAAAGCCGTGTCAGACATCAATCCTGAGCTTGGATTGACCAAGGTCGATGTTGAAAAGCAGGACCTGGGCAAAGGCAAAAAAGTGATCATCGCAGAGGATTCGGCGATGATCCGCCACCTGATTACCGACCGCCTGAAAGCCGCCGGCTTTGATATCGTTTCTTATCATAACGGCAAAGCCGCCTGGGAAGCTCTGCAGCGTATCGCCGATGAGGCGCGTGATCCTGCCGAACTGCGCGAGAAAGTCGATCTGCTCATTACCGATATCGAGATGCCCATGATGGATGGCTATACATTAACTCGTAATGTTAAAGAAAACAAGATGCTGCGTAGCCTTCCCGTGGTTATTTTCTCGTCGATGATCACGGATGACGCCCGCCACAAAGGTGAATCCGTCGGTGCAGATATGCAGTTATCCAAGCCTGAAATTGATTCCCTGCTCGAAGAGGTCAGCAGACTGATTGCAAGAAAAGATGAGGAGTTGCAATAGGAGTCCCGCACAGCCCGGAAGATGGCTCCGGGCTTTTTCCTTATGCTTTGAATGACCGCCCGCCTGCAGTCACCATAGTCCCGCCAGCAATGTCTTGAATTCTTGCTGCCATTCTCGTATATTGCCCGCCTTATTTGTTTTGTCTGTACCGCCTGGCCGGTTCCCTTTGGAGCTCTTGTACCACCGCGACATTTATGTCGCGTCTCAGCCTTGCGCACTGAGGTGTGCTGAATACTGCAAAGTATCGTGCTTCGCGACATGAATGTCGCGGTACAGCCTGGGCGCCCCCCGCCGGGTGCCTATATTGAAAATCAACCCACACAATTTGAGGAAGAGCCAAAAAATGCAGTCGTGCCGAGTTAAGTGGATAATCCGTGCTGTGCTGTGTTAACTCAATACTTGGAAAAGGCGCACCATGTCTCTTGGTGAAGACTTCAGGAAATACGTTTGTCAAACCTCAGATTCTCCTATGGGGTTGGAGATCAGCGAAGCTCGCGGCCCGTGGCTGTACACTTCAGACGGCGATCGCTGGCTCGATCTGATCTCCGGTATCGGCGTAGTTAACATCGGTCATGGCCGGGATGAAGTGCTCGCTGCAATTCAGGCGCAGGCAGAGCGTTATCTGCATACCATGGTTTACGGTGAGTTTATCATGGAACCCCAGGTGGCCTATGCCCGTGCACTCGCGCAGGTGCTGCCGGGCGATATCGACAACATTTTTTTTACCAACAGTGGCACCGAAGCGGTCGAGGGCGCCATCAAGCTGGCGCGGAAATTTACCGGCCGGCAGGATATTCTCAGTTTTGATGATTGCTACCACGGCGATACCATGGGCTCGCTTTCCTGCCAGAGTTCGGATGTCTATCGCCGGCCGTTCGAGCCGCTGGTACCCGGCTTTTCCAGCCTGCCCTGGAACGATGTGCGCGCCCTGGAGGCGATAACGGATCGCACCGCTGGTGTGATTATCGAGCCGGTGCAGGGCGAGGCAGGGGTGCGCATCCCGGATGACGAGTTCATGCAGACCCTGCGGCGCCGGACACGGGAAACCGGCGCTTTGCTGATTTTCGACGAAGTGATGACGGGGTTTGGCCGCACCGGCAAACTGTTCGCCGCTGAGCACTGGCAGATCGAGCCGGATATCATGGTGCTGGCCAAGGCGCTCGGTGGCGGGCTGCCGCTGGGTGCTTTTGCCGCGCCGGCAGCGATCAGTCAGACCCTTGCGCAGAACCCGCCGC